>DASUFV010000064.1:0-66577 GCA_036274415.1 Actinomycetes bacterium | reverse complement strand
CCGTCCCTATGTGGACGAGGAAGGACTCCCGCCATGCTGGACCTGATCGTTGAGCGCCTCGTGCGCCAGATCACCGCTGCCCGTCGTCGGGGTGACGACTGGAGCGAAGCGATGTTCATGGCCCGCCTGCAGCACGCCGTTGCTCAGCCGGGCGGGATGCGCGCGCTCGACCGCGCGCTTGCCATCGTCGATTGGCGGATCTGACGCTGATGGCCGACCCCTTCGGGCGGGTCGACCATGAGCGCCACGTCGGCGCCTCAGATATGGGAGGAGCACATGCTCCACTTCCTCACCGACGCACCCGTGTTCGTGGTGCGCTCGATCATGTCGATCGCCAACGGGTTCATGGACGAGGTGACCTCGTCTGATCCCGCCTGGGCGACGGCCGTGATCCACGTGGGTGATGAGCACGCCCCTGCTGTGCTCAATGCGCTCTCACGCTATCGCGTTGAGGGTCGGCGCCCTGCGCGCCAGTTCGTGTCCGATCCCACGTTCGCGCTGGCCGCTGCGTCCATCGACCGGGAGCAGGGTGGATCGTCGTCCGCCCGGGCCCAGGCATGGGCGAGGTAGCGATCTTCCTGGCGTGCGTGGCCATCTTGGCCACGCTCGACCAGTGGTTGGAGCGCACGCGTGAGGGTCGCAGGCAACTGCTCGCGCGCGCGCTCGTTCGGCTCCATTACGCGCGCCACAGCTCGCGCTATCAGGCGCACCCGGAGGGCTACCGATGATGACGTTCACGTTCGTGGACAAGATCGGCAATAACCCGCCGATAGGCCCGTTCACCGTGCCCGGTGAACTGCAACTCACGCGCGTCGATCTCCGCTCGGTTGACGCTGGTTGGATCGAGTCGCTCGACCCCAACTTCTACCTCGGCAAGTTCATCCTCGTGTCCGAGGGAGCTTCGCTCGCGTTCCTCGAGCGTGAGTCCTCCGAATGGGTCCCGCTCATCGGCCTCAACAACGGCGTCACCTACAGCGACATCGTGCTCGGTGTCACAGCAGAGGAGGTCAACTGATGACCACGCCCACGATCCTGCCCGTTCTCACACCACAGCAGCAGATGGCGCTCGCGTTCCGCGACTTCGCCAAGCCCGAGGGCACGGTCACGCCCGACGGCGTCAAGGTCTGGACCACTCGCCCGGATGGTGAGTGGGCCGAGGCGTTCGGCAAGGATGTCGAGCGCGCGGTGCGCGAGCTCGTCACCCAGGTCGCGCGGCCATGAAACGAAAGGTCGCGCTCGTCATCACCGTCGAGGTAAACAGCGGCTCTGGCCCGCTGACGCGCGCCGAAGCCCGCAAGGAGGCGCGCGAGTTCATCGACATGATGCTCGGCACGTACCGCGGATCGAGCATGTCGCAACGCTCGTACGTGAACTCCTCGATCGCACATTCTCGCGCGGTTGGCGTCAGGTTCACCGACTGACCGGCGGCGAATACCTTGGCGTGTGGATGTTCCACACGTATACTGAACTCTCAGCCCGGAGGCGCACAGTGACTCGTTACCTCGACCTCGTTCGATGGGCCATTCGCCTGTGGCTCGTCGAGACCAAGGAACGCCTCGAATGGCGCATCGATGGCCTGTCTGCACGGGCCTACTACACGCTCGACCAACGTCCTCGGCTGATGGCATTCGTTGATCGGCTGAGCCCGTGGGACGGCGCTCGTGGCTATCGCAGGGTCTGGATCAGGCGGCTCGTGACACGGCCGTTCTTCTGGCGCGTGTGGCCTCGATCTCTCGCGCTCAGGATTTTGTCTCGCTTTGCGCCCTACGTTGGGCCGGGCAAGTTCGAGGGCGTCGCTCGCAGCGATCAGCTCAAGGCTCGCTGGCTGTACGACCACAGCGAGTACATGCACGCCAGCGACGGCGACACCTACGAGTACGGGTTGTGGTTCGGCGTGTTCCTCGACCTCGACGTGCCGTGGTCGCGTGAGCCCGAGAGCTGGATGCTGAGCGAGGACAGCTCGGGGTTCGTCTACGCCTACCACGCGCTCAACGCCGAGGCGGCCGAGATCGCATTCGACAACGACCAGCACGCCTACAACGACTGGCTCGATGAGGCGAACGAGGACGGCGGCTGGCGTGAGGGTCAGCCCGAGTTCAATGGCGCGTTCGGGATCATCGACTGATGAGCGCTTACGAGGACGCGATCAACGTCGTACGCGAGGCGTCGCAGCCAACTGCCTCGCGCGCGCTCGTTCGCTCGTTTGGCGTGATGACCACATGCGGGCACCAGATGCTCTACAGGAGAACGGAGGCGACTACTGATGGACCAGCTCGTCCGCGATGCGTGGATGGAGGCCGTGTATGGCGCACGGCTGTTCTTCCACGCTCGCTCGAACGATGAAACACGCGACTACTGGGCGCGCGTCTACCGGCGCTGGGCTCAGCTCTACGCCGAAGATCGCTGGCGTTCGGTGACGTGGTGATCGACTTCGAGCCGATCCACACCGACCACCGCGCGAGCTTCGTCTACTACGGTGCGCGCGAAGGCTGGCTGATCACGCTCTCGGTCCACCGGGATTCGGACACCATCGAACGCAGCAACTGGGACGTGATCGTTCCGGCCATCCTCGAAGCGCATCCCGAGGATGCGGCGATCGAGCGCATGAACAACTGGGCTGTCGGGTGGATCGACCACCTGCTCGTGCGCCCAGGATCCAACGCCGAGCACGCCATGCGCGCGTGGGCCGAACGCCTCGATCGTTACCCGATCGCCGACGAGGAGGCGCTCGGGATGCTCGAGTGGGACGAGGAATGGTGCGTGCGCTGCAACAGCGGCACGCGCGAACAGCACCGAGGGCTCGAAGGCACGAGCGACGGCTACATCTGCGGCAAGTTCCGCTCCGAGAACGACGCGGACGAAATCGCCTATGCCTGGCGCCACAGGAGGGACTTTCGTTGACTGACACGGAGCTGATCCCGCTCGATCGGTTCATCGAGGATCACGGGATCACGATCGAGACGATCCGGGTGGACGAGAAGCCCGGCTTCGTTCCGTACGTCGAACCGTTCCAGCGCCGCCCGTCCGGCATGATGCCGACGCCCTCGGCCGACGAGGACGGATGGCGGCACTTCGCGTGGAGCGTGACGCTCAACCGCGGCACGCCCGGCGTCGATCATCAAGGGATCGCAACGCCGTTCCGAAGCGGCATCGCACACGTCAAGCGCACGCGCAAGCTGCAGTACTTCAGCCAGTGGGCCGAGAGCCTGCCGCTCTACCAGCCCACGCCACCGACAGCCGCCGACGTGCTCGACTCGTTGGCGTCCGATGCCTCGGCATGGGAGAACGCACGCAACTTCGAGGACTTCGCAAACGACCTCGGCTACGACACCGACAGCCGCAAGGCCGAGAAGATCTACAACGCGTGCGGCGAGGTCGCCAAGAGCCTGCGTCACTTCCTCGGCAACGCCGCCTACCAGGCGCTGCTCTACGAGGTCGAGCGGCTGTGAACTGGACGCTCGTGCCCAACGCAGTCAGCGAGCTGCTTGAGCTGATCGACGACGAGAACGAGGAACGGTTCCGGCTCCAGTCCATCCGCATCGAGCCCTACGAGCCAGGGATCCTGCGCGTGGTGGCGACGGACGCGGATGGCTACCTATTCAGGTACGCGCTCTATGTGACGCGGAGCGGCATCGTAGCGGATGGGTACTGATATGGCACGACTTGGCGAGAAGACATTGGTACTCGACCACCCTGACGACCGAGCATCGCTACCCGAGATCGGGTGGATGAAGCCCGCCAGCATCGACGCTGCGGTGGCGATCTTCGCCGCCAATCCTGATCTCGAAGATGGGTTCACGCGCTCGGAGTACCTGTGGATCAGGCTCGCCAATGGTGACCTGATCCTGGGCGTGTTCCCGCAGGACGAGGCGTACTTCGCCTTCGAGCAGGAGCATTCGTGGTGATGGACGGCAACCCGCTCATTCGTAGCGCGCGCGAGGGGTCGCAGCTACCTGGCTCGCGCGCGCGCTCGTTGACGCCCAAACAGGAACGCTGGCTCGCGGACACACACCCGCGCACAGATCGTTGTCGCCCGTGCGGACTCAACGGCGAACACTGCGACATCCACGGCAAGCGCTTCGAGCAGGAGGCACGCGATGCCTGAGACACACGTGATCGAGGTCACAACGTACGCCCTCCCCGAGCTTGAGGAGGAGGGCGCCAGCGGGGGCTATGAGCGTGCGCTGGACACGCTGCGTGAACACGTCCTGATGGACGACTACGTAGTCGAGTCGACGCTCGACAACGACGCGGTGGAGCTGTTCAAGGCTGTTGGCATCACGGTCCCGCAGAAGACCGAGGTCGTGCATGTCAAGGAGAACGGCAAGTTCACCTGGGACGAGCACCACAAGCCGATCACCAAGATGGTCACGCGCGACGACACGATCTGGGAGTCGTACGACGTGGACCGAGGCGAGTTCACGCTGAACCGCCGTGCCGTCGTCGATGAGCGGGCGTTCCTGCGCGCGCTTCAGTGGTACCTCGCTGGCAAGGACATCCGGGACCTGCCCGAGTTGCAGTGGGGCCAGCCAACGCCACCGAGGCCGCTCGCGGCGAGCCCGCGCGAGCAGCGTGTGTTCGACCTGCGCTCGAGGGACGCCCGGATCATCCGCGAGCAGGGCT
The DNA here is from genome assembly GCA_036274415.1 of Actinomycetes bacterium. Lineage (GTDB taxonomy): Bacteria > Actinomycetota > Actinomycetes > JAHEKZ01 > JAHEKZ01 > JAHEKZ01. The sequence continues at coordinate 61,954 of DASUFV010000064.1, read as the reverse complement.
TGGTGATCCACTCGGTCAACAGCCTGTGGGGTGGCCGTCTGCCAAGCGAGTTCGATCTCGACTACCACTACGACGGACTCAGCGAGCAGACGAAGGACGACTGCAACTCGTTGCTGTCGGACCTGTGCCACGAGGTGATCGCGCTGATGCGCGACGAGATCGAGTACGCCACCAGCGAGGAGGCGCTGCTGGAGATGGCCGAGGCCAACGAGTATCGGTTCACCGAGAACGGGAGTCTCTGGCGTGACTGAGCACGACTGCTGTTGGAAGGATGCGTGAGCTTACGTTCGCATGAGCTACGAACCAGTGTGGGTGTTCCACATGCACGAGGACAAGCAGAGGATGTACGTCGGCATCACGCCTCGTGAGGCCGTTCGCAACGCCTATGCGCAAGACGAACTCGGTGACTACAACACGTGGACGTACGCCAAGTACGACGACCTCGTGCAAGAGACGCCGACCCACCTGATCTGCGGCAATTGGAGCGTGCCACTTGGCTGACAAGCTCTACCGCTGCAAGGGCTGTGGCGAGATCGACACGATCCACGAGATCAGCCTCGTCCCTCGCTCGGTGGGCATCAGGCCGGACGGTGAGTATCTCAGCCGTGGCTGGGGCGACGAGTGCTACTGGGAGGAGGAGACGATCATCGGCGTTGGCTGCGACAACGACAAGTGCGAGTACTGGCACGGCTCGTGGGGACACCCGATGAACCGTGACCAGCAGCCTGCGCTGCTGTTCGAGACAGCACCGAAGCTCGAAGACATTGCGGAGGTGGTCGATCCAGCCGACGACACAACCTGGACGCGCTATCGCAATGGGGAGGGCGAATGATGCTGATTGAGGTGCCCGATCTCACGGGCAAGGAATGCGGCGACATCGCCGTGACGGCCGCCGAGGGCGGCATCAACTACTGGGCACGCATCCCCAACTACGACCCGAGGCGCTGGCACACCGAGGACTGGCTGGACACCCTCGATGTCGGGGACTCGTTCGTGTTCTACCTGATCACGCTCGAGAACCCGATCGGGCCTGGCCGCCAGAACTCGACCATCACGCCGAAGGTGATCCGGCGCGGCATCGAGCTTGCCCTTCAGGGCGGCAAGATCCGGCGGGACCTCGAAGACCAGATGCGCGACGTCGAGGAGCGCGCGGCAATGGACGCTGACGCAGCCGACTGCGTCATACAGCTAGGCGTGTTTGGAGAGGTGGTGTTCGGGTGAGCGAAGCATCGCAAGCAACTGACGCGCGCGACCCATACGAGGCGCTCGGCATCTTCGCTGACACGTGGACGTGCATCGGCGAGGGCACCAAGAAGGACGCGCAGTTCTACCTCTGGAACCTGGCACGGTCGGGCGTTCCAGCCCTCGTGGCTGACGGGCCGAACGGCATGTTCCACGTCGCTGTGCAGGGCGGGCTCAAGGGCAACCCGGCCGCATGGATCATCCAGCTTCGCGGGGAGCCCTACGAGATCAAGACGTGCAGTGGCACAGGACAGCACCCGCAGGAGGGACGGTGATGGCGCTGATGGTGTCATTCCTCAAGTCGGACGCGATGGCCGAGCAGTATCCGAACGAGCCGGACGAGGTTGGCGTACAGCTGCCCGAGGCAGTGCAGCTGACCTACGCGCTGATGCGCGACACGCTCAACGACCGCGACATCGCGCACATCACGACGAGCGGCGACTGGATCAAGGACGACGACGGCAGCCACTGGTCCGACATCGTGATCTTCGAGGGCCTGCCGCAGTGAATATCCTCCAGCGTGACCTCTACGAGATGTCGCGCAGCGACTACATCGACGGCGAAGATCTGGAGAAGCGCCTCGAAGACATCGAGGACGAGATCATGGACCCGGACGGCGAGACGATCATGGTCGGCGCCGATCAGGATCTCGTCGCTGAACGGCAGAAGCTGATCGAGATCATCGACGAGATCGAGGGCTACGCCGAAGACAAGGTGCGGCACACCTACCTGTATGCCGACCACTACTTCCCGGCCTATGCCGAGGAGTTCGCCTACGACATCGGTGCCGCCCAGCGCGAGAGCAGCTGGCCGCCGATCGACTGGGCCAAGGCCGCCGAACAGCTCAAGCAGGACTACACGTCGATCGAGATCGAAGGCCGCGAGTTCTGGTACCGATGAGGGCATATTCGTGAGCTTCGCCGTCTACATCGTCGCCGTCGAGGACACCACCGACACGTGGGAGGCGGTGACTTCGCTGCCTGGCCTGCTTGCGTTCGAGACGCTCGAGGAGGACATCACCGAACAGGAGGCGATCGACCTCGTGGAGAAAGTGGACGCCACCGCATGACTGACGCACGCAACGTAATCCCGTCTGGGCCGGGGTTCGTCGGCGACCCGATCTACCCGAACGAACTCAGCGCCGACGTCGAACTCGAGATGGTGTACGCGCCGCGCGGCGAGGGATCGACCGTCGCGGCGGTAATCCTGACGGCCACGAACGTCGAGGACCGCGCCAGCCTCACAGTTGGGGTGGAACTGACGGCGGGCGACCTCGCCCAGCTACGCGACTGGTCGATCGCCATGATCGCCGCATCGGAGGAGGACGGTGTCTGACTGGCCCACCGCCGACAACCCCGGCATCGCCACGATCCGCCGGACGTCCGTCGGTACGACGTTCGGCATCTACTGGTCCAACTTCCCGGCCATGGAGCGCCGGGGCGGGTACAGCGGGCCGTACAGCACTCGCGAGGAAGCGACACAGGGCGCTCGTGACTGGGCCGACCACTGGGAGGCGCCGGTGACGATCGTTCAGGAGGGTGACGATGTCTGATGTTGCGTCTTACCTGACCGGTTCGATCTATCAGCCCGACATCCTCGCCCTTGCGATGAGCCGCGGCTACGACGACGAGGCACATCGTCAGGCAATCCTCGACGACGTCGAGAACAACGACGCCCGGCTCGACAGTGACGCCGTGACGTTGACGCATCCGGCCAACTGGCTGACGGAGGAGGAGATGGAGCGACTGCCCCGATGAACGATCCACAGACGGTGGGGGAGCTGCTCGATCGACTGACCGGGCACGGCGTCTACGACGTCGCGCTCGTCGACGAGCAGCTGCCGAAGTTCGGCTTCCGGTACAACCGGGCCACCGACAGGCTGCAGTTCAAGGGCGGTGTCGAGAAGCTCGGCGTGCTGAGCCGCGACGAGATGATCGAGGACATGGCTCGGAGCAGCACCGGGAACATCCTCGACACCGACATCCCCGACAAGGGGCGCCTGATCGACGCGCTCGCGTTGTCGAGGGCGGTCCACAAGCTGCTGCTGCCCGGCCAGGCCGTGCCGGGCGACAACTACAACGGGCGAGCACGGCAGTTCCGCAAGAACGTCGAGTCGATCCTCGCCTTCGAGTCCCGCCAGAAGCTGGAGGGCTGAATGACCCTCGAACTGACCATCCGCCGACGCGGGAGCCTGCTCTCGCTCGAGATGGAACGCCGGATCACGGACACCCAGTTTTCGATCATCCGCCAGATCCTGCTGGAGCCAGACCTGACCTACGGTGAGGTGCTCCAGTTCATCAATGCCCGGAACGCAGGGACGGGCAACGAGTACATCGACTGGCTCGCCGCCCACCCGGCGAACGACGCCCCGCTGGGCGCGGGTGACGAGGTGGAGGCTTACCGTGGCTGAGACCGAAACGATGAGCGCCAATGTCAAGGGGCTGCTCAGCGACATCGTGCGCAAACACCCGCTCGAGTTCGACGAGTGGATGGAGGAGCGCGAGGCGTCGGCAGCAGCTGACGCGCGCCCGATCATCTACGTGTCCGTCTCGGGCGGGGTGGCCGAGGACGGGCACTACAAGTCGGACGGCAGCTACTACGACCTCGCGCACGAGGACCTCCCGTACGAGTTCATCCTGATCGACTGGGACAACGTCGAGGGCGAGGCTGACGACCCGCCCAACCAGCAGTACGCCATCCCCGACGTCCGGGAGATTCTGGCCCAGCCGTGGCTGCCCGAGCGACTCCGGGCCGACATCCAGAGCTCGCTCGACCACGCCTTGCGCTGGCAGGAGTCCGAGTCTCGTGCCCCCTACGAACACGACTGACGCACGGCGCGTGCAGATCGACAAGCTGCGCGAGAAAGCGTGGGCCGCCTACGACAAGCTCGCCAACGCTCTCGACGAGGACGGCCACAACGCAGATTGCGTGCTGCGCTGCATGAGTGTGGACTGCTGGCAGGAACACAGCTGCGCCGTGTGCGTGGCAGATGGGGAGGTCTGATGAAGACCGCGTACTACACGCTCGACCTAGTGGTCGAGGCTCCTGACAAGGTTGCCGACGATGAGCTCGACCTCGCCGTACAGGCCGTCGTCGAGAACTCGACGGCACGTGAGGCAATCGACACCGGGCTCTATCACGCCGACTTCGACACCCTCGGCGAGGACGACGAGGGCGTGACTGTGGTTTCCCTGCAACTAGCGAGGCGAGAGTGAACCCGGCCGACATCAAGGAGCGCCTCGAATACCTGCGCAGTGCGATCGAGGCCGAGGACATCAGCTACGGCGAGCTCTACGAGCTGCAGACCCTGGCCGAGTACATCGACCCGGGCGACGTCGTGTTGCTCCAGTGGGCCGGTGTTCCTGAGTTCCCGGAGGACTGAGTGACAGTCGAGAGGTACCTCTACATCGTCGAGTGGACGCACGACGACGGCATGGACCAGCACCAGGAGTTCGCGAACCTGACTGGTTCCGAGGCCATGTACATCAAGAGCCTGCTGGATGTCCGCAAGGCCGTGGACCCGCAGGTCTGGGAAGTTTCCCCAACAGCCACCTTCGAGCAGCTTGACGAGCAGATCAGGTACGACCTGTCACTGGAGGGCGAAGGTGACCCAGTCTAAGTTCGTCTTCAAGGTCGAGTACAAGTCGGGCGTCAACGGCCGGGTCGCCCGGTTCTACGTCAAGGCGCCCTATGGCGGCGCCTACGGGTTGGGTGAAACGCTGATGCGGGCGTACCTGACCGGCCAGATCAAGTGGTTCCGCATCAAGGACATCGCGCCGGGCGAGCTGACCCTCGACCTGCGCTCCTCCCTGCTGCGCTGGCCCCAGGCGCTGGAGGCCAGCACGGCACGCACCAAGGTGGTGTTCGGCGAATGAACCGCTACGACGAGATCGCAGACCCGAGGTACGACTGATGGCCGAGTACCACATCCGCAACGAGATCGGCGGATCCGTCATCGTGAAGGTCGAGGCCGAGTCGCTGGACAAGGCGCTCGAGCTCGCAGCCGACTTGGTCATCGACGACTGGAATGACGCCGGGTCGTTGAAGTTCTCCGACGTACGTCAGCAAGTGATTGACCCGACCGAGTTCGACAGCTCGATCTACCAGAACGACGAGGGCTACTACGCCATCGCTAAGGACGACCCGCAGTACTACCCGGAGATCGACGGCGACGAATGAGCCTGAAGTTCAAGCTCGGGACAGCTGATGGCCGGGATACCTGGCTCGATCTGGCCAAGCTGCCGCACCTGCTGGTGGCTGGCACGACCGGGTCAGGCAAGAGCGTGTTCCTCAACAGCCTGCTGCTCGACCTGATCGGCGACGGCGCCGAGGCACGCTACATCCTGATCGACCCGAAGCGGGTCGAGTTCGCCCCGTACAAGCCGTTCGTCACCTACGTCTACGTCGAGGACGACGACGTGGTGGCCATCCTGACGTGGGCGGCGCAGGAGATGGACGAGCGGTTCGAGCGCCTGGAGCGACGGCACTGCCGGGACCTCGACACGTACAACGAGATCAGCCCGCTCGACGATCAGCTGCCCCGGCTGGTGATCGTCATCGACGAGCTCGCCAACCTGATGCTCGGGCCCGCCAAGGATCGGGTCCAGCTGCCGCTCACGCGCCTCGCGCAGATGGCGCGTGCGGTTGGCATCCACCTTGTGCTCGCCACGCAGCGTCCGACCACGGACGTCGTGACGGGGCTGCTGAAGGCGAACATCCCGGCTCGCGTCAGCTTCCAGGTGGTCAGCCAGATCGACAGCCGGGTCATCCTCGATCAGCCCGGAGCCGAAAACCTGCTGGGCGCTGGCGACATGCTCGCCCGCATCCCGGGAGTGCGCGGGCTACAGCGGCTCAAGGGCCGGAACGTCTCGATCGAGGACGTCGAGAAGGTCATCAAGCAGCGAACGGAGGTCCGCTGATGGACGTCAACTACGACATGCTGCCCGAACACATGCGCGAGCCCTTGCGCGACTACGTCGAGCGGGGCGAGGCGGTAGGCGGGTTCCTGACGGCGGTGCTGTCAAACAACCTCGTGGACGCCTTCGGCTACGCCGATCAGACCAACAAGGCAGCCATGGAGTCGTACGCCCAATGGCTCTACAACGAGTGCCCGCGCAAGGCGTGGGGCTCGATCGAGAAGGTGATCGCCTGGCGCGAGGCCAAAGGCGACCTGTGAGCTACCTCGAAGACCTCGGCATCGAGCTCGAGCACATCGAGTCGGTGCCGCTGGTATGACCAGCATCGACGCGACGATGTCCCTGATCGACGAGGACCAGGGCGTCTGCATGGACGGGCACGAGTGCGGGCTCGACGTGTCCGCGGTGACCGGCGAGCTTCGCTTCAGCCGGGTATGCCCGGAGCTACACCCGTTCTTCGGCGACGACGTGTACGTCGGGCCGCCGCTGATCCGCTGGGACATCACCAAGGCCGAGATCGACGACGCCGCACGACGAGGCGCCCATCCCGACATCGTGGAGTGGGCGCTGTCCAGCTGGAGGGATCGCCAGTGACCACCGAGTACGTGCTGTATTGCCTCAGCTGCGGGGACCGCAGCGACTGGTTCAGCGACGACGCCGGGGAGGAGTGGGCCCACGAGCAGCTCGACGGTTGCCAGGGCGGGGAACGCATCAAGGTCGAGGACGGCGAGAACGTCCTGCTCACCGGCCGGACGTCGATCGGCGACTTCAATGTCGGTGACGAGGTTCGCGGTGACACCAGCCTCGGCGAGCCTGACTACTTCGTGATCGACCGCTTCGAGATCCTCGGCGCACAGGGGATCGTGGCGGTCAACGACGACGAGGCTGGCGACACGTCGGCGTACCTCGACCACCTCGAGCACGCGTGAACGTCGCCATGACGAGCATGGTGTGCGCCACCTGTGGGATGAACCGGGGGGCCATCTTCCCCCGGACGCAGGAGTGTCCGCCATGCAAGGCGAAGCGGATCGGCCACTGCCTGTGCCGGGCCTGCATGAACCACAAGGACCAGTGCCTGAGCCCGGCCGATCCGGTGCTCGACGACGGGCAGTGCCGCCCATGCCACAACTTCTGGGAGTCCATTGCCCATGACAACTGACATCGAGTTCGTGCGCCTGCACCTCGACGTCGAGCGCACCAAACGGCTGCACCGTGGCGGCCTGGCCATCGCCGAGCTGGTGAAGGAGCTCGGCCTCCACACGCAGACCCAGGAGGTGGTCTGGGCCATCACCTACGGCGAGAACGGCAACCTGTACCGGATCATCGAGGTCAACCGGGGCTTCCACAACCACGTCGATCTCGACCTGTCGTCGCTGTTCACCGCCGTCGTCGCCACATCGGCGCCGATGTTCAGCATCGCCCACAACCACCCGACCATGCTGGCCATCCCCAGCGTGAGCGACAACAACCTCACCGAGAAGGTGATGACCGGCGCGAACGCCCTCGGACTGGTGTTCGAGGACCACGTCGTCGTCGAGCCCGGCGGCGACTGGTACAGCTACCGGGAGGCTGGCCGCATCATCGGCGACGAGCGCAAGACACCAAAGGCTGCGTCACGGAGGAAGCGGTGAAACCTGTCGAAATCGAGTACACCGTGGCGCCGTCCAGCGTGACCTGTTCGGTCTGCGGCCCGCTCAAGCTCAACGCGAAGAAGGTCCACGAGGACAACCTGTCGTGGATCGCCGAGGCGCATCGACGCGCACACGAGAAGAAAGGCGACACGGTGGCAGCGGGATGAAGGGCATGTGGGTCCACGACGTGATCAGAGACGTCTGGCACCTGATCTGGGAGACGCAGCAGTCGGGGACGACGCTAATCTACGTGACGTGGTGCGGCAAGACGTTCGACGTCGACGCACCACGCAAGCCCGGCACCGAGCCGAGCTTCATGGACGTCTTCCACGACGACTGCGTACGCAAGAGCGAGGAGCTGTGAGCCTGCCCCAGACATATCAGGAGGTCGCCGAGAAGCTGCGCGTCAACCTCTGCAACCGGCGCTGTCAGGAGTACGCGCTGGAGCAGCACACGAGGGGCTACACCGACGCGACCACGGTCCACTGGAAGCCCCGGATCGTGGTCCGGCGCGGGCTGTGGAACTTCCTCAAGCTGGTGGCCCAGGTGAAGCTCGGCAGCCTGGCCCTGCCGACTGCCGAGCGCATCTGGCTCGAGAACGTGACGGCGGTGGACCTCGGTGAGAACATCGGGGTCCGCTTCCCGCGGTCCTTCGCACACGAGGATCGGTCTCGGGTGCGGGCTGCGCTTGCCGCCCATCCTGGGTCGGTCGGGCCGGACCTGCGAGACGCGATCATCAGATGGAGCTACGACGACTAATGCGAGACGCCACCATCGTTCGCAACCCCGTCCTCGGGCTGCCCGCAGCGGCAGCCCTGACGGAGTTGGACGAACCCTCACGGGCCGCGCTGCGGGCCGTTCTGCTCGACATCCGAGCAGACGCGCGCGCCAAGGCCGAGGACTCCTGGCGCCGGTCGAAGGGGCCGATGGCCGCCTACTGGAAGGCGACCGCCACCTACGCCGGACACATCGCGCGAGCGCTCAGATGAGACGGCCCGTTGAGCCGCTCTCGCAGCGGCGCCTCGTGTACGAGCTGCGCGCCATGATCGACCGTGGCTGGATGGACCGGGCGGCGACGCTCGCCCGGTCCCACCCGGCCGCCATGCGGTCTCGACACATCACGCACAATCTGGGTCGGGCGCGCTCGCGCGCGCTCGACCGTTATCTCGCCGCGACCGCTCGTTCGGCTCGTTCGGAGAAACCCGATGCCTGACACGAGGACACGCCGCCAGAAGCTCGAGGCCGTCATCGCACCGGGATCCGGCGCCACTGAGGGTGAGCGAGCCAACGCTCGTTCGCTGCTCGCGAAGATGAAGCCGGAGAGGGAGCGGCGGAACATCCGAGTCGACTATGCTCCACCCACGGGCCCGGCCGCACGACCCGCTGGACGTCAAGCGACCTCTCGCGTGTACGGTACCACCGACTGGCCTGCCTTTGACGGCAGCTTCGACTTCGACGGCGACTTCTTCAAGGCAGAGTTCTTCACGGCCGATGCACGTGATGCTTCACCTTTGGACGAGGTGCTTCGCAAGGCCAAGGCACAAGAGGCCCTGCGCCGCGAGGGATTCACGTTCCCGAGCGACGCCGGGTTCGAAGCTGAGTTCACTCACCGCGCTGGCGAAGCGTCGGACCTGTTCCGGCGTGCGTCTGAGGCAGCGTCGCAGCGTGCGTCAGACGACATGCTGCGCGAAGTGCGTGACAGGCTCAGTAAGATGTCAACCGAGGAGGTACGCGAGTGGCTCCGACGGTTTGAGGAGACGTGATGGTTCGCAAGAACGACAACCTGCCCGAGACCAAGGGCTTCGACCAGGAGCAGAGCCCGATCCTCAGCGAGGAGCTCGAGAAGACCGGGCACGCCCGGTTCGAGACCGCCTACCCCGAGGCCGAGCGCTATGAGCGCAACCTCGATCCGATCGACATCCGGGCCGACGTCGGGTCGGTCGACAAGGAGGGCTGACGTGGCGCTCGACATCCGCATCCAGCAAGCCACCAAAACATTCCGCGACGGGGACCTGGCCGCGATGGACGAGGCCGATGTCCGAGCTATCGCGCAGGACTACGGGATCGACGGCTGGGAGACCACGCCGCTCGTCACGCTCCGCGAGGAGATCGCCCAGCAGTGGCGCAACGACGCCCGAGAGGCGACGTATCCTCTACCGCAGCTGAGCGACAACCCCGACTTCGAAGCGGGCAACCCCGGGAACGACAACCCCGACCTGCCCGACTTCCCCGAGGCGTGACCCAGCCTCCCCGGCCGAGCACGCTGGACGCCGCCACCGGTGAGCGTGCTCGGGCCATTCCAATCGGCGCCGCGCGGCCCAAGCCCACCTGGGAGTTCCGTTCGTCCGTTGACCACCCGGCTGAGTGGACCGGTGAGGGCCCGCGCTGTGAAGCGCTGTGGCCCGAGAACGGGCGTCCGGAGTCGAGCGCACGGTGTGAGCTGAGGCCACACGGCCGCGAGTTTCGGCACGTTCTCAGCCAGCGCGTGTGAGATAATCCGGGGGTGTCGCGGCGCCACCGATGTTTTCGCTGACCCGGGGGCCGCGACACCCTAGCTGTCACGCATAGGAGCCAGACTACTTGGCATGACCGACCTGGACCTGTTTGACGGCATCGACCTGTTCCCCACTGTCGATGACGGCCCAATCGACGTCCTGTCCGGATCCAGCCTCAACACCTTCCTCCGCTGCGCACGGCAGTGGGAGTACGCGTACGTCTACCGCTTCAAGCGACCACCGGCACTCCGGATGGTCACCGGCACCGCCGGACATCGCGCCATCGAGGTCCACATGGTGGGCAAGCTCGAGACGGCGCAGGACGCGCCCCTCGACGTCGTGCTCGACGCGTTCAGCGACTCGTTTGACATCGAGGCGCAGGACGCCGAGGACACCAAGAACGAGAAGGGCGACTGGAAGGACAAGGGGGCCAGGGGCGTCAAGCTCTGGCACAAGGAGGTGGCACCGACCATCGACCCCGAGTACGTCGAGCAGCCGATCAGCTTCGTGATCAACGACATCCCGTGGACCGGCACGCTCGACCTGGCGACCAAGGGACGCACCGTCATCGACCACAAGTTCACGTCCAAGAGCCCGTCGAGCGCCGACGCATACGTGCTGAACATGGTCGGCTACGCGATCGGCTACCGGAAGCTGACGGGCGAGATCGAGTCGGGAGTCGAACTCGATCACGTGGTGATGACCAAGGAACCCAAGATGGTGCCGATCAAGAGCGCTGGCCCCGTCTCGGACGCCTCGATCATCGCCTTCGCTGACATCGCAGAGACCGCAATGCGGTCGATCAAGGCCGGGATCTTCCCGGCCAACGGACTGAAGTCAGGGGCGTGCAGTTGGTGCGGCTACCGCGACATCTGCCCCGCCTACAAGGAGTCACCCATGGCAAGGAACACCGGATGAACGTCCTCGTCATTGAGCCAGGCAATGGATCGCTCTGGCTGGAACACGCTCGATACGTTGATCGTTTCGGCAATCCGAACCCGCGCGGCCGGTTCGTGGCCGGAGACACGTGGCAATACGACGGCGGCTGGAATATGCCCGACGACTACCAGGGCCAGTGGGAGCCCTATATGACGCGCCGCAGCTTCATCCTGAAGATCGAGGAGGCCAATGCCCGCACGTAAGACAGCGGCCAAGGAACCGCTGGAGAGCCAGATCTGCGGCGTGATGACGCCGGACGGGATGTGCAATCTCAAGCCTCACGACGAAACAGTCGAGCACAAGTTCATCGACCCGAAGGCCGAGGCTGAGCGTATCTTCAAGGACGACATGGCGAGCCTCGACGAAACGGCTAAGCGGCCGGTGATCATCAAGCTCGCCCAGATCATGGCCGAGCTGCCGACCCTGGAACCTGCCGGTGAGAACAGGCACTTCGGCTACAAGTACATCACCGATAAGCAGGTCAACGGCGTCATCCGGCCCCGAATGGCGGCGCTCCGGCTCATGGTCGTCCCCGACGTTGTCGAGGAGTCGTGGGTCGAGACCAAGACCGCCAAGGGTGGGACCAGCTGGGTCACCAAGCTGAAGATCCGCTTCACTGTGATCGACGGCGACTCGGGCGACTCGATCACGGGTGTCGGCTTCGGCTACGGCGACGACACCGGCGACAAGGGCGCTAACAAGGCGTTCACCGCCGCCATGAAGTACTGGCTGATCAAGCTGTTCCAGATCGGCGGCGAGGATGACCTGGAGTCCGACAACCGAGCCGACCTGCGTGCTGCCGACCGCGAGGCCGGGTCTGCTGCCGACCGCGGCGTCCGCGTCGAGGGCCGGGAGATCACCGGCGTCCGGCGCGGCGGCAAGTCGGAGGCCATCACCCGGGCGCAGATGGCCCAGATCGGGAGCCTGATCAAGGACCTCGAGCTGACGCCCGAGACATTCGTCGACCGCTTCCTCAACAAGTACTTGCCTGCTAAGCTCGTCCTTCCCGAGGATGGCGACGTGCAGGACGTCATCAAGGGCGCCCTGGCCAAGATGTCCGGCGATGACGCTGGCGCCCTGATCAGCGATCTCGTCGACGCCAAGGATCAACCGGTCGGCGAAGCAGACGCCGTGGCGCTGGCGACGTACGACGAAGACACCGACGCTCACTGATGGAGGACGCCAAGACCGGCAGGGCTCGGATCCGCGTCTACCGTGAAGGGCTGGAGGAGGTCATCGAGGCGCTGGGGAAGCACGTCGAAGACCTCCTCGATGGCAGGGACACAGTGCGTGGTACCGGAGCTGATCCGGTGAACAGGTTCAACGCAAGGATCAAGGCCACTCGGCGGGTCCTCGATGAAGCGATCAGGACCCAGGCCGAGCAGGGCTGGCAGGAGGCACACAGTGGCCAACAAGAGCGATCTGACACGTAAGGAGCAGGTCTTTGCCTATCTGAAGGCCAGGCTCAACGCATGGGTCGACGGACCTGACATCGCCAACGAACAGATCGGCGGCTCGGAGGGGCTGAAGCGACTGCGTGAACTGCGCGTCGACCTCGAGTCGCAGGGGCGATACGAGATCCAGATGCGGAAGCACCCGAACCCTCAGCTGGACATCTACCAGTATCGCCTCACCGAGGTGTGGCCGGTCGAGCCGATCGACGCCGAACACCTACCAGCAGCTCGAGAGCGGCCGCCGGAGGTGCCCCACGCGCCGCCCAATCCAGGCAAGCAGCGCTTCGGTGGCGGCCTTGCCTACGACGAGGCCACCGGCCAGTACGTGGCCGTGGTGTCCGAGGAGACACAGGCGGTCCTCGCCACGAAGCAGGCCATCGCCGACGGTCAGATCAGCATGGGCGTCAAGGTCGAGGACGCGGCGCGGTTCACCAAGATGCCCGAGAAGCTCGGGCTCGGCTCCACGGTCCCATGCCCGCGCTGTCACAACGTCCGACGAGCGATCAAGGAGGCTGACCCGGTGACAGGCAAGCCACGAAAGGACAGCAGGGTGCTCGGCTACGAGTCGTTCACCCGTGACCCGAAGAAGCCCAGCCAGGAGTGCCCGCGCTGCAACGGCTTCGGTGTGGTGCCGCCGACATGACCGCGTGGGAGGTCTCGGAGTGAAGCTCCGCAAGAAGACGAACCTCGACGAGGCGGTCGTCACGAGCCAGTACACCGGGGAGTTGTGGCTTCACGTCGCGTACTCGCTACCGATCTACGAGGGCCAGCCACAGGAGCGGATCGACGACCATCGTCAGTTCGTTGACTGGGAGCTCGACATGGCAATCGGCTGGGCCATCACCGACGCACTGCAGGCAGGCTGGGTTGTTCTTCCGCCCGTCCAATCACGCGTCCAACATCGGTTTGGGCAGTTTCCCGAGTCGGAGCGTGAATACCACGAGCGCCGAGTCAGGGTTGCGCGTCCCTACGAACGCACCCACTGGGCCGGGGTGAGGGCCGGACAAGTGGCCTTTGCCCTCGAGCCCAGCCGTGATCTCCCAGCGTGGGAAACCTACAAGCCGGAGTACGAGGAAACAGCCGAGGGAGGCTAACCCGACCCCCGTTAGCCTGACCCGGCAAGAGGCCCGTCGTTGGAGGAACGGCGGGCCTCTATCATTCCGCCATGGCCTACACGGTACACATCACCGATGCGACGACCGGCGAAACCCGCGAACACGTTGAGCAGGGTCGCTGGGACGAGACGGCTGAGTTCCTCTGGGAAGACGGCAACTTCGCCTGCGACTGCAACCGCTTCCTGTGGTTCGAGCGAGCGGCCGGGAAAGATCCTAACGCAGCGGACTACGAGGGCGAAGATCAGGACTGCGGGATGGAGCGGTACAGCGTCGTGATCAAGGTCGACGGTGAGATTGTCTACAGCGAGGACGAGCTGCCTTCATTGCCGGTGACGTAGAGCGAGCGCGAGGCACACTGCCACCTTGCCGGTGGACAGTGCGTGCCGTACGACGGATCGCGTCGCGCTTCAGCACGGATCGACAGGTACTCGGGCTCGTGTCTGGCGTTTGCCCCGCTCGTTTGGCCCCGGCGGGAAGACCCACACCTGTCGCTGCCTCCCCTCGCGGGGACCAGGACGTTTCTTCGATGGGCTCATCCGGCCCACGAGGACCGGCGCTCAGCTCCGTTCTTTCAGGAGCCTCCGGCCTTCAGGTCGCCGGTTCCCTCGCAGCAAGGGGGGCTGTAACTGCCGCCTTGACAAGTACTTGTCGAAGGCTCATTCTGGAGATCGCGCGGTAGCAACAACGCGATCTTGAGCCCCGGCCCTGTGTCGGGGCTCAATGCTGTCCGCGAAACTTACCTCTTGCGCACAAGTACTTGTGACGGTACGATCGGCGCGCACGGTCGAGTTTGGCGACCCTCCGTGCCTGCGCCGCCTTGTTGCAGCTCCTCTGGGGGAGGTAGTTCCGAGGCGGCGCCTTCACGTCTGAGGGACCGTGATCCTACACCCGAGACTTTCGTCTCCGCAAGGCTCTCGTTACACTTCGTGGCGTGAAGCCCGGCTCGCTGCAGCGACGCACCCCGCTGAAGCGCTCAAGGATCCGTCCTGTCAGCGCCAAGGCCATCGCCACACGCCGCTCCGAGCGGCGATCGAAGTGGAGAGCCGACGTCATGGCGCGGGACGGGGGGCGTTGCCGGATGCCTGGGTGCTCCCGCCGCGCGACCGACGCGCACCACATCCTGTACCGGAGCCAAGGAGGGAAGGATGAGCTCGCCAACGGGATCGCGCTCTGCCGAGAGCACCACGAGCAGGTCCATCGCGAAGGCGGGCAGACCTGGCGCCCTCGACTCCTTGCGCTTGTTGCTGCGCGACCTGAAGGATATTGCGCTGCACCACATTGGGGTCCACGCAACCGAAACGTTCTGTGAGCCCATGTATGACGAATACGGCGGGCTCATCGACTACGAGGTCTGGACCTGCTGCTGGGTCTGTGAGCTCCGTGCGCTCAAAGCAGAGCGGCCCTGAGCGGCGGTTCAGCAAGCTCGCGGCGGCGATCAACCAGAAGGCGGCGAAGCTCGGTGCCACGGGTCGCGTCACCGCCGCGCAGCTGGCGGTCGTCTTCACCGGCGCTGGCCGTAGGTGCGCCTACTGCAGGATCGACCTCGACTGGAAGGGCGTCAGCTTCGACCACGTCATACCCTTCGCCAAGGGTGGCACCAACGTTGCGAGCAATCTGGCGGCCAGCTGCATCACCTGCCAGCGCGGGAAGTTCACCAAGACGCCGGGTGAGTGGGCCCAGGCGAAGGACATGCAGGTACCGTGCGAGGTGTGCAAGAAGTTGTTCCGGCCCCGCTGGGCAGACTACATTAGGGGCTACGGCCGCACGTGCTCGAGAAAGTGCTCGGGCACCAAGGGCGGCCAGTCAGAACGATCGGAGACTCCGTGAACTCCCCCTCCTGGCTCTGGATCCTGATCGCGATCCTCGTCATCCTCGCCATCCTGTGGCTCGTGGGCATCCGGGTTGACGTCGGCTGAGGACGCCGTGCAAGAGGCGCAGCAGGTCCTTCTTGCCGACCGGGCGACTTGCGAGCACCCGTACGCTGGCCCGAAGGACCTGCGCTGCCCGTCCTGTCAGGGGATCATGCGACGCTGCTGTCAGTCGACCCTGTCGTACCAGCATGAGCCGTCCTGTCCGAACTGGCACGAGGGGCAGCGGTGAGATGGGGCTTCCAGGTCGAGGGTCAGCCGGTCAGCTGGAACGCCGCCTACGGGATCGGCGTCGTCAATCGCAGGGCGTACAACCGGCGGCCGCGCGAGGTGCGCACGATCGTCAAGACCGACAAGGCCGTGGCGTACACCGGGCTGGCCATGCGACGCTGCCAGGAGAAGCGCCCCAGGGGCTGGTCGCCGACCGGCCTCGTGGTCGTCGAGTTCTACTACTTCCTCGGCCGCGACATCGACTGCGACAATGTGATGAAGCTGGTCAACGACGGGATCGAAGCCGCAACAGGAGTCGATGACAAGTGGTTCTTGCCGAGAGCGATCTTCAAGACGACTGGGCTCCGACCGAGCCAGAGGAAGATCGTGGTTATCCTCGACGACCAGCCCGACCTCTCCGCGTATGCATCGTTGGTGCCACCTCCCTGAACGCAATCCCCGACCGCCTGTACCACTTCCTCATGGACGCCCTCCCGGCCCAAACGACGGTCCTGCTGCGCCGCGGCAACGCGTCGGATCCCGGGCGTTTCGAGCGGCTCGTCCGCGAGATCATCCGGTCATATGCCGTCCACCTCGAGTACCGCTGGGTCATGCCGGATCCCGCGGCTGGCCCAGGGGCAGCGTTCCTGCGTGACAACGAGATGGTTGCGGCGTCAGATCTGGTGCTCGCGTTCTTCGCGCCAGGCCGCATGATGGAGGGGGGCACAGGCCACGTCGTCGAGTCGGCCATCGACAAGAACGTCCCCGTTTACAGCTTCATCCTGGGAGAGACGCTGGCCCGAGTAGGCGAGCACGATCCGGATGCGATCTGGCAGCAGCAAGTCCGCGCATACTTCGACGCGGAGGAGGAACTGTGATCACGGGCACGCACCTGTCGGAAACCGCTCAGTGGATCGGCTGGTTTCGCGATCTCTGGACGAGCAACGTCCCGCTCAGGCTCCACTTGCGAGACCTAGGAGACGACGGCAATCCCGAGCTCCACCCGCAGTTCGTCCACTGGCTGGACGGAACGACGAGCCGTGACGGCGACGAGGACCGAGCGCGGCTCAAGCGGGCCGTCAAGCGCCTGCGCGAGCGTTCACTACGCGAATACGAAGTGCTCTACCGGGTGATGGTCCTCGGTGAGCCGATCCCCGACACCGCCGAGTGGCTATGCGCGCGGGCAGCGACACGTGGGCACGCCGAACGCTACACCGCGCGCGATGTCATGGTGATCCTCTACGCAGCGGTCGACAAGATCCGCGACTGGTACTAGCGAACGGCTGGCACCCGGAACTGCTTCACGGCGAACATCGGGATGATCGTCTTGTCGGGCGGCGTCTCGAGGAACAAGCCACGCCGATGAGGATGGCCGGTCAGAGTGGACGAGCGGGCCCGGGCAGGGTCAAAGAGGTCAATCCGCCGTCAGGGGTAAGAGCCTGGCGGGTGCCACGGTAACGGTGAGTCTGGGGTCGTCCTAGCGACTGTAGGACGTCGGCCCCGGTGCGGGTATACAGGAGTCCCGCCTCGAGCCAGAAGTCCCGGTTCGCCGGGGCTTTTTGGTATCAGGCAGCAGGAGGTGGAACGATGGCGGCGAAGAAGCCGGTCGAGTTGAAGAAGGGGCAGATCGAGGTCACCTGGCTGAATGGCCAGAGCCAGATCATCCAGACCGAGGGGATGACCTACAACACGGGGGCGATCGTGCTCGGGGTGGACCCGCGAATGAAGTCCGGCGCTACGTTGCCCCCGGATTAGAGGGGCATTCCGTCATCTCGATGTCCCCGACGGCCATCGGGAACGCTGCGTAGGCTACTTGCGTCTCGGGGTGCCTGTCAAGTACATTGCAGCCGAGGAGTCGCCCGTGACCGTGACAGGAGCGGGAGGCCGTCCCGGGATCGTGGAGGAGACCGGGGCCAACGGCTGAAGTCCGGCCCCTCAAACAGGAAACCCGCCGGGTGCCCCTCCATGGACCCGGCGGGTTTTCTCTGGGCGACCCTATTACGCTGCGGCGAGTGACAGTTCTCCTGACGGCAGTCTGAGGGTGTCTCCGCTGTTGATCGTTCGGGAGGCGTTCAGGGCGCCATGGACGAGCATGTTGCCGCCCGACGATGCGTCGAACAGGGCGATGTGGGTGATCGTTCCCCAGTTGGCGGTGGCGGTCGGGAACACGACGTCGTCGACTTGGTTGATCGTGCCCCCTGACGGCGCCGACCACTCGCCCGATGCCTTCGGGATCTCCACGCGGGCGTATGAACCGCCGCTGACCTCCGTACCGCCGCCAGCATCGGTGGTGGCTGTGATGAAGGCTGCGACCCAGACCGAGCCGGTTGCCGCCGGGAACGCTGTCCCGCGGAACCAGTTGAGGATGGCGTTCTCGAAGTAGTCGGATGCGTCCACCTAGACGACCTTGACGCGCCCCACCGGGATGCACTGCTCACCCTGCTCGTGGAGCAGGCGCTCGAGGTCATCGCGGCCGATGTAGCAGAAGCCACCGTTGCCCCAGTCGACTCCCCAGCTGTTGACCAGCTCGGCCCGGTTGAGCCGGACGTTCCACCCGAGCGCGGCGATGCAGTGGCCGCCCTCGACCTGGCCGGTCGGCCGGATGTAGCCCTCGGCATCGGTGTTCATCATGCCCGTGTACCAGTTGAGCCCGAGCACGACTGGCCCCTGGTAGCCGAGGGCCATGATCAGGTCGTCGATGCTGAAGCCCCAGCGGTACTCCTTCATGTGCCCGCGCGCCTGGACCGCCTTGGCGCCTGCCAGCAGCGACGTGCCCGAGTAGTCCTCGCCGGGCCACTCGTCGAGCTGCTGCGCCTCGCGATACAGCTGCTGGGCGAAGGCGTTGTTGACTCCGGGCTGGATGATCGGGCGCGCCAGCAGCTCGTGGCTCCAGCCGAAGCCCACGCAAGCGCCTTCCTGCCCCTGGTCGAGCACGAACGAGGTGCGCCACGTGAAGGAGCGCGGTGGCTTGTCGGGCAGCACGGGGGCAACCCCGAAGCGACGCGACTTCGGATCGAACTCGGGGATCCGATCCAGGCGCCGGTCAGCAGTGACGTGCCGCCCCTTCAGCTGGATCATGCTGTCAGTCATGGGTGTCTCCTGGCGGAACCGTTGCCCCGTCCTGGATGGAATGGATCATGTTCAGGTAGCGGGTCGGCAGATCCAGCACGAAGGCCGCCCACACGACGCCACCTACCCGGGCAAACAGTAGAACCTCGTTGTCGGGCGTGAGGAAGATACCCACCATCGCCCAGATCAGAAACCACAGCGCAGCGAGGACCTTGATGAGCGACCCGTAGCGGATCGTGGCCAGGATCGACGACTTCGGGTGGCGCTCGTCCTGCGCGTAGATGAGGTGGATCTTGTAGGTCGCCCGGATCCCACGAAGTACGAGGAGGGCGAGGATGACGGTGCTCGCAAGGCTAACCAGAAGCTCGATCGACACGTGCTCTCCGAATGACATCCTCGGCATATTCGAGCTCGAGGTTCAGGCGACGGCGAGCCTCCAGCGCACGGTCTGACTTGGACAGCGCGCGCGATGTCTTGATCGCGTGGTCGACCAGTTCTGGATCCGGGTTGCGCACGGGCGGCTCCTGATGCATCCGGGCGACCCTAGCGAGGATCAGTCGGCTGAGCCAACTCATCGCTGACGCCGATCGGGCGCGCCTTCGGGCGAGTCAATCTTCGACAGGAACGCGGTCTTCCACGCCTCGTCTCGTGCATTGGCTGCCTCCAGCTCCTCGGCCATCTCGGCGACGGCCGGGGCAAGCTGCTGAGCCTGGGCTTTCCAGGCTTCCTTCTCAGCTCGCTCATCGGCGAACCGGTCGGCCCACATCTCAGTCAGGGCCTTGATCGACGCCTCGTGGTTTGACTTCGTCAGAACACGGTCGGTGTAGAACGCGATCACGATTGCCGCGAGGATGAGGATGCCGCTGCCGGTCGTGATCAGCTGTTCGGGCGACATGCCACCAGCCTCGACCCGCAGTTAGGGCACTTCAAACTGATCTTGTTCCCGGCGGCATCACCGGGGACCTTCAGCCTCCCGAAGTATGACCCCCCGGTGCAAGTTGGACACCGGAGCGGCCAGCCGAACGGTTCCCGCTGGCGCGCCGCTCCGGCATCCATCTACACCGACAGAGGGTTGGGGCGCTCCGGCTTTGCGGCACCGAGCCCCACGTTGATCGGGGACGGCACCGTCGGCCCGCCGACGGCCTTGCTGATGAAGTTCAGCACGCCGAAGATCACCGCGACCACGATGGTCGAGTAGATCGGATCGCTGACGAGGCTCGACAGGATCGTGTAGTTCGCGGCCCCAGCGCCCACGGCGCCCAGGATCAACGCGATGACGAACCTGATCCCCGCCTGCACATATCGCTCATCCATGAAGTTCACTCCCTACTGCTTCGTCGCTCGGAACGGCATCATCTGCACCGTCCTCGTCGGGTGGTTCCCCGAGGTTCTCGGGGATGGTCAGAGGCTCGTCATCAAGCCCAAGCTCCGCGGCAATGTCCTCGGCCTCGCTGAGCCCTACCACGCCGAGTCGCCGTGTTGGGATCGCTCCGTACAGCGTCGACCCGAGCTTGGTCCGGTAGTGCAGGTACTCGACCTCGGACTGGCCATTGCGGATGACGTCGTAGGGCGGGTTCTCAGGCCGCGACCCGCTGTTGTGATTGGGATCCTTGCGCCACACGTCAGTGCGAAGCACCACCGGGCCGGGCGACGTCGTCAGGCCAGACGCGATGTAGGCGTACGCGCGCCCGTAGCGCGCCCTGGTCGACTTGCCATTGATCGAGGTGATCCGGTGCCACCGCGTGCCGTCCTTGCCACACCCGGACCAATGGCTGCCGTCCACGGTGGCCGTGATGTGGACCGTCGCGCCCTTGCTGATCGCACCGAGCTTCTGGGACGAGATCGTCGCGCCGCGCCTGACGATCGTGTCGCACGTCACGGTGGCCGAAGCCGAGTCGCTCACGTACTGCCGCCGCCC
The DNA here is from genome assembly GCA_036274415.1 of Actinomycetes bacterium. GTDB lineage: Bacteria > Actinomycetota > Actinomycetes > JAHEKZ01 > JAHEKZ01 > JAHEKZ01. The sequence goes on along the minus strand of DASUFV010000064.1, from coordinate 41,097 downwards.
GAGCAGCAGCACCGCGTGGCGGCCGTTCTCGAAGCCCGTCAGCTGCGTCCTGCCGTACCGGCGCGCATAGCCGTTGGGGCTGCCGTCGGCGCGAGTGCCGAAGTAGACGAAGTCCTTCCACTCGGGGATCGAGCCGTGGCGGACACCTAGGAACACCGGGCCGTACTTGAGGAACGACGCCATCGTGTCGAACGTCTGGCCGAAGCGGATGACGTATGGCAGGCCCATGTTCGAGAAGAACCGGGCGAGCTCGGTGTTGTTCATGCCGCGCGGTTGACCGGCGCTGTTGCGCGGCCGGTACGGGTAGCCAGCCTTGGCGCTCACCTGGTCGATCGTCAGGCGCCGCCCCGTCCACAGCAACGCGAGGAACTGGCACACGACGTGCGTACAGGCCGCGGCGCCGTCCCACGCGCTCTCGTCGTCGACCTGGCCGAACTGCTGGAAGGAGAGGTTCTTCTCGGCAAGCGAGACGGCCTTCGACATGACCGCGCTCATCGGCTCGTACGCGCCCATGGGGCTACTCCTCGATCAGCTCAGAGAGGTCGAAGCAGATGCCGCAGAGCTCCTCTTTGGTCTTGATCTCGGTGAGATCGGGGATCTCGAGGAAAGTGTCCGTGGCGTCACGGTTGCACTGTTCGTACGACATCAACCCCGGGCGACCTGGGAGGCGGACGCGGCGGTGGACCTCGAAGGTCCGCGCGTTGCGTTCGAGGACGACCTCAACCTCAACGGGGTAGGACATGACCCTATGGTGCGACGAGGTAGGTGTCTTGCGACAGGGAGACGATAGTCGCCTACGAGCCGAGCGTCCGGCAGTTGACCATCAGCTGCGAGCCCGTGGCGGGCGCCACGTTGAGGGTGATCTGCCCCGCGATCGGGTCCGACTCGGTGTAGTCGAGGCCCGGATAGAGCAGCAGGCCGCCGCCAGTGGATCCGGCTGGCTTGAGGTAGACCCTCGTGGTCCCCGCGATGTAGCCGAACGCGCAGGTGAACACAGTTGCGGACCCGTTCGGCGCCGGTGTCGGGATGAAGTTGCCGATTGCGCCGTACTGGGTCGCATCTGAGTTCTCGTCGACGACTGCGATGAGCGCCTGCTGCGCCGTCCGCTGAGCCTTGAGCAGGAACCGCCAGAGCGTGTACGGATCGTCAGGCTGCAGGCCGAAGAACCCGCCGAACTGCACGTAGCCATCGCCATTCGGATCGAGCGATGGGATCGTGATCGTGATCTGGCGGCACGGCAACAGCAGCGTGAGTGGATCGCCGTCCTCGAACACCTGCAGCTCGATCGTCGACAGCGCGCCCGGGTAGAGGTGATCCGGAACGCCTGAGATGGTCGGCACTTGATGGGCGAACCACGTCAGGCGCACGTTCCATTGGGGGTAGCGCAGACCGCGCTGTTGGTCGGCATCGACCGCACCAGGGGGACCGTTGACGATGACGTCGGCGCGAACGTCAACGCCCTCCTGCAGCTTGTAGCCCTCCTCGCCGATGTGGACCTCGGCGTACTGCCAGCGGCCGTGCTCGGTGATCGAGGTCGCGTTGGTCTCCCGGGCGAACACGATGCCGCCGGTGCCGCCCGCCCACGAGCTGCCTCCCCAGATCAGGGCGTCGTTGACCATGTGGTCACCTGCCTCGGTCGCCTCGATCTCGCGCGGGCCGATCGTGGCGCCTTGGAAGCTCGTCGGAGACGCGCTGATCGAGTTGTAGTTGGGGTTGTCGCTGAACCCCCAGCGATGCACAGCGTCCTCGATCTCCTTGTACCAGAGGTACGCCGTCGTGGCGTTCTTCGGGCCGAGGTACCAGACGGCGCCCGAGAACTGGGCGAAGTCCTCCATCTGCTTGCGCCACGGCGTGCCCTGCGCCAGCCAGGCGCCCTCGTCCTGCCCCTCGAACGGCGGTCGGATGTTCTCGACATGGGTGGTGTAGTCGACCAGCCCGTCGAGGTCGAGGAAGTCATCACACAGCTGCTGGATCAGGTCGCCGTCCATCGACGTGCTCGGGAAGTTCGGCAGCTGGTGATAGAAGTCGGCCGGGTTGCGCAGCACCCGCTTGTCGAACAGCCGGTTGAAGTCGACGCCGCGCAACGTCCAGTAGCGAGGGGTCTCGTCAGGCGGCGTATTGACCGTGTCCATCGCCGGGAACGGGTAGGTCCGGCTCACCTGGAGCAAGAAGCCGAGGTACAGCTGCGTCCCGTCAACGGTCAGGTCCATGATCGAGCCGGTCTCGAACGGACCCAGCGTGTGGTCGACGTCCTTGAGCGTGAACTGCCACGTCCCAGCAACGGCGTTGAGCTGGCTCTCGAAGCGGCACGTCGACGGCAGCACATAGCTCGTGACGTTCACGCCCGCGATCTTGATGGCGATCGTGGAGCCGGTCGGCATCAGACGTCTCCCAGTGCGGTTGGGCCGAGGGCGTTGTAGCAGATCCGAAGCTGCGCGTTCGACGCGATCGTCGCCTCCAGGGTGAACGACGCGCTGGTGGAGGTGTACTGGTCAGGGAACAGCAGCTCCCCGTTGATGTAGACCTCGAGCGTGCCATATCCGAAGCTGCGGCTGGCGAAGAACGGGCCGTTGCCGCCTGAGTGCTCAAGGGTCTCGCACACAAAGCCGCTGTTTGGCAGGCCGTCGCCGCCCCCGCCCTCGACGCACCCAACTTCGGTGAAGGAGATGTAGTCGATCCACTGATTGCGTTCTCTCCACGGAGTCGTCAGCGTAATCGAGTCTTTGTAGGTCTGATTCACCGTGAACGAGGTCGGGTTGAGCGTCGCAGGCGCCACAGCGGTGACCATCCATGGAGGTTCAGCCGCGCTTGCCTGCCAGATCTTTGCTCGATGAACTCCGCTGGCGTACTGCCACTTGATCAGGTAATCGGTGTTCGCGAGGGCTACCCAGTTCGCAACGGCTGAGTTCCCACCCGAAGCGTTGTCGATGTAGATGATCGGATCGTAGCTCGACGTATCAGTGACGTCGACGCGGAGCCTGATCGACCCAGGCGTATTCGCAATCACGAACTGAAGGGCAGCGTCAGGCGATCCGCCACCGATGCTGGGGATGCTCGCTACTACGTCAAACCTCCAGCGGGCCGTCATCTCCCACGATGGGTACGTCGCCCACGGGCCGGTCCCACCCGCAGAGAGCGGGCTGCCTAGCCAGGTGCCGAATGTATCGCTGTCTGACGATCCCCAGTGCGCCACCGCTCGCGTGCCGTCAACCGACAACCCGGACCAGTCGAAATGCTCGAACCACTCAAAGCCCGAACTGGCTACGCCCCATCCAGGGCCCCCACTCGACCGATTGAAGTCGTCAAGAACGACGGTCTCGCCGATCTCGGAGCAGTGGCACGGCTTGCCCTCGTAGTCGAAGTCGATGTAGTCGTACCAGACCTTCCAGTCGAGGCTGGACGAGGAACTGCGCTGGTGGTAGATCGTGAAGTCGTCTGCGCCACCCCACGTGATCCCGTCGTCTTCCAGCGTCCAGCTGGTCGGTTCGGCTGTGCCATCTGCCCAGATCTTCACGCGATGGCTGTCTTCCGTGCGCTCATAGCGGATCAGGTAGTGGCTACCGACCGTCAGGGTCGTTGCCGCACTGATGGAGGTGCTCGACGAGAAGGCGTCACCGAAGAACAGCTCGATTACATCGGTGCCTTTGTTGATCCCGAAGCCGGTTCTGCCAAACGGGCTCGCAGTTTGATCGAAGAAGAACCCAGCTGTGCCGTTACTGCCCGCGCTGGACGCTTGGATCTTTAGTCTGGTGAGACAGGAGAATATGGTGTCTTTCCAGCGACCGGAGCCGGACTGGCTGCCGTTGACCTTGACCCCGGTCAGACCACCCGTGAAGCCCGGACCTTGCTCGATCTTGCCGTAACCATCGGCAACCGCTTTGGCCGTATAGCCACCGGGGCCAGTATTAGTCCACGGATCACCCTGATCTGAGACGCCCCAGTTGCCAGACACCGTCCGGTTGAAGTTGTCGAAGCGGTACTCGGAGCAAGCGTTGATCTCAGGGATGTCGATGTCGTGGATCGCGATCGATCGTCCGGTCTCGTCGAAGGGGAACTGCAGGGCGGAATGGAACGTGAGCCCGAGTCGCATGTCCTGGTCGCCGCTGTACCCCTGGCTTGCCGTATACGTGTCGACGCCATCGGTAATCGAGGTGTAGAACGTCCCGCCGTCGTCGTAGCACGTCCACGTATAGATCGTGAAGTCGTTCCAGAAGCTGTTGGGGATCAGCGTTCCGTCAAGCAGGCCGCCAGTCGTGCGGATGTGCCACGAGCCGCTCGTACCGCCGCTGGCCCCGCCGAGGTCGCCACGCCACACGATGCTCGGGAGTGGCTGCCCAACCGCCCTGAAGACGCCCCAGTTGATGTAGAAGTGATCGTCCGAGTAGATCGGGTCCACGTTAGCCCACTGGAACCGGATGGTCTTGACCTTCGTGGGATCCCACCTCGTGACGTACTCGTTCGGGACAGTGCCGCCGAGCGTGGCAACGACACTCGTACCGGCGGAAGACCCTGAGTTCAGGAGCGACCCATACACATTCCCGAGCACGTTTATCGAGGTCGTCCCGCTTCCAAGCACAGCCGTCGTCCAGGCAACTCCAGCATCGCTGGTGCCCCAACCGCCGAGCACCGTCCGGCTGAACGTATCGGTGATGCCGCAGACCTCGTCAGTGCAGCCGCCATCACCCGGTCCCCAGCCTTCCGGGATATCCGGCCACGGGAGAGGGGGCCAAGGGCCGAACGGCGGCCACGGCGGGAACCGGAACCCCGGGATCTTCGGGAAGATGTACTCGTAGATCGACCACGGCTCGTCGAGCTCCTGGGTGAGGAGCACTTGCCAGCGGGTCGCGGTCTTGGTTGGGAACGTCAGCGTCATCCGCCGGACGGGCAGGTTGATCGCGACGTAGTCCTCGTCGGTCTCGAACGGAGTGTCCGGCGTGCCGTCGAACACGCGCTGCTCACAGCGCACCACGTCGCCGAGCTCGAATAGCGGCTCGAACACGGTCGCAAGCACGCTGATGCGGTCGTCCTTCGGCGCGATCCGCGAGGCGTCGTTGCCATACACCATTGACTCGGTGCGCTGGTCGGCACTCGTCTGCTTGTAGATCCCGAAGTTCGTATCGCCCAACTGCCAGCGGCCGTGACGGTCGATCGAGTCGGAGTCCGTCGTCCGGCTGAACACAGCCACGCCGCCACCGGGCACATCAACGCCCGGCGCCGTGCCCCACAGCATCGCGTCGTTGACCATCTGCGCGCCGTCGCTGACCAGCTCATACTCGCGCGGACCTACGCCATAGCTCCCGGCCAGGTGTGGCGCATCAGAGATGATGTACGGCGTCGTCGTCTTCTCGACGCTGTGGTAGCAGAACCGCATGTGCGGGGTGATGTAGTAGATCCCCGACAGCAGGCGATTGAGGTCGTGCATGAACGCATCAATCGGCATCGCGCCCGAGTAGGCTGCGGCGAAGTCGGGGTTGGGCGTTCCCGCCATGTCGATGCCCGACAGTGACACGCCGTCCGCGGGTAGGTCGGTGTAGTTCTGCAGGCAATAGCGGACGACGTCCTCGACAGGGGAGTCCTCGACCCACTGGCCAGCGTGCTTCGGATCGCGCAGGCTCGAGGGCGGCGTGAGCAGACCCTTGGTCGGGTTGGACTTGTTCCAGACGATCCGCTTCTGAAGCAGGACGTTGATGTCCCAGCCGATGATCAGGAACCAGCGCGCGGTTGTGTCGGGATCGGTGGTATCGACGACCGGCGCCGTGTACTGGCGCTTGACCTGGCGGACGAAGCCGCGCCACTGGCGCTTCCCGTTCACGTCGACGGTGATCGTCTGGCCGAACTTGAAACCGTGCTCGTGGCCGAGATCGCGGATGGCGAACGAGCACTCGCCGGGAGTGCCGTTGACCTGGGACGTGAACGTGGCGTCCCGATAGCGGACGTCGTCAGACACATCTACACCGTTGACCTTGATCACGGTGATAGACGGTGGATAGGGGCCGCCTGAGTTGCCGCCCGTCCCGCCACTGCCGCCGCCACCAGGCGGGGTCGGCAACGGCAGGTCGCGCTCAGCTGTGGCGGTCAGGTTGACGTCGATCCCCAGGCTGGCGCCGCCCACCACGTCGCTCGAGGCGGTGGCTGTCATGTCCAGCGAGACCGCCAAGCTCGCTGACGCATCGGTGAAGACCGTGCCGCCGGTGATCGTGGGCGCGAAGGTCGCCGCCGCCTGGTTGATCAGCCCCAGGGCGACGTCCTGCGGCCCGGCCACGGTCGGCGCGAACGTAGCGGCGGCCTGATTGATCAGCGGCAGGGTGACGAACAGCGTGCCGCCAACCACGGACGGGCTGAACGCGACGGCGGCCTGGTTGATCCGCGGCAGGATGACGTCGACGCCAGCCCCGACGAGGTAGTGCTGGGTGACCTGCGTCGGGGTCAGGACGTAGTTGTAGATCGCGATCTCGTCGAGCGACCCATGCCAGCCATCGGACCAGACCGAACCCCAGCCGGAGCCCAGGCCCACCGACCCGGAGCCGTTGACGAACGTCGCATCGTTGAACCCGTCGACGGCCACCTCGACGCCGTCCACGAACATCCGACACTCGACGCCCTTCTCGTAGGTGACGACAAGGTGGTGCCAGTTCGTGTCGGTGATGACCGGATCCACGGTCCTGCTGACGTTCGTCGACAGGCTGCCGTCGCGCAGGACCATGTCGCCGTCGGGCGCGATCCACCAGAACGGGACATTGCCCGGCCCCTTGCCGATTAGTGCGTCGTGGAAGGTGCCGAAGACGCCCGAGTGCTTGACCCACGCCTCGAAGGTGAAGTCACCCTCGTAGTCGAAGTCCGAGTGATCGGCGACGCTGATCCACTCGTTGGTGCCATTGAGCGTGACCGCCTTGTTCGTGTCGTTGGCCAGGGCGCCTGTAACGCCCAGCGTCGGCGTGTTCTCGTAGAAGCCGGGATGGCTGTCCCACGAGTCCCCGGCGGTGGTGCCGGATGCCTCTCCGAGTCGCCAGTAGGCGACCGGGGTGTGCGACACGATCAGGACCGCGTACTCGCCCAGAACGACGGCTGGCGCATTGGCGACCGCATTCTGGTTGATCCGCGCGACCGTGACGGTCTGCTTCTTCGCTACCAGCGGAGCGAACGCAACCGCGGCCTGGTTGATCAACCCGACCGAGAGGCTGAGCGACACCGTCGGGGCGAACGCGACCGCTGTTCGATCGATCAGTGGCGCGCTGTAGGTCTGCGCTCCGACAGTCGAGATCGTCGGGGCAAAGGGCGTCGCCGTCTGGTTGATGAACCCGACGACGACGTCTCCGACCTGGAACGCGTCGTGCTGGAAGGCGTTGTTCTGGAACGCCTCGCCGACTGGGCCGGTGTCGAAGATGTTCGGGTCGAAGAACCCCTTGTTGAAGGTCGGCATGAGGGCCCTCCGGTATCAGGACCCTACGTCGTCAACAGGGTTTCTTCGACCGACCACTGGCCGATGCTGTTCGTACCGTCCGTCACGAGGGTCGCCGTGCCCGACCCGACCGCGTACTGGAACTTGAACGTATGCGATCCGGCGGTCAACACGTCGGTCAGCCAGCTGAAGTTCGCGCCCCAGCGCCGCTGCGTCGTGTCGTTCGCGTTTCGGAACCCGAACAACCCCGTCGCACCACCCTGCCGGACGCCGTCGATCATCACGTCAAAGTAGATCTGCTGGTTCGCCGTCGCGCCGCTTAGCACATGCACCACCTGGTTCAGCCTGACGCGGTGAGCTCCGGTGGTAATCGTGAACACGAGGTTCGTGCTGTCGATGTCCACGAACGACGTGCTGCTCGTCGAGTAGTTGCCCGCCGAGCGGGTGTAGATGGCAAACGCGAGATCGACAACGTGGCCGTCGTTCCAGTGACCGTCATCGACCAGCGGAGTCCCGTCAGCGACGAGGGCGTGGGTGATGTCGCCAGTAGCCATCAGAAGCCCTGCCCGAGGTTCTTCGCCCAGAAGTGCAGTGGACGAGTCGCGCTGGCGTTGACCACTCGATCCGTACTGCCCTCTGGGTGATCGCGCAGCTGAAGGGTCACCGTGCCGCCGCTGATGTCGCTCGACTGCAGCGTATACATGACTGAGCCGCCCGCCGAACCCTGGGCGCTCGCCGGAACGCGCCACGCCGAGATGCCGAAGTTCGAGTCGTTGGGGGCGCCACCATCGCTGAGGTGGTGGACGGGCGAGCCCGACACGACCGTGGCGATGTCGAAGGAGATGCTCTGGGCGGTGGTGTTGAACACGCCGAACGATGCACCGGCCTCGATCAGGTCGCCCGTCGACGCATTCAGCGTGATCGTTCCGACACTGGGCATGTTCTCCCAGACGTTGTTGGCGGTGCAGGTGATGTCGCCAGCGGTGTAGTTGAGATACGCGGCATCGACCAGGCCCGTGCCAAACCCGGTGAGCACATGGCCATCATTCCAGTGCGACGGGCTGACGGTATCGGCATCCGCGTCGTCGCTCAGTGAGCTGACGTACACGTGGGTAACACTAGGCGCCACGCCTAACCTCCAATCATGGCGAGCTTGGTCGAGATCCGGCGCTCAACGGCCGCGGCGAGGCGCTCGGCATCCTCCTCGGTGCCGCCGCCACCCTCGACCGAGATCGTGATCCCGCCGATGTTGACGACCGTGCCGCCACCCATCCCGCCAGACGGCATGAACATGCCCTCCTGCGGATTGCGGATCACGAGCACCTTCTCGTGGCCAGCCTCGCCTGCCATGAACCGCGTCGGCGTGCTGACATCGTGGATACCGCCCTCAGCCTGCGGCCGGTAGGCGCCCGGCGCACCGTAGTTGCCGTACTTGGCGCTGCCCAGCTGGTTGAGCGAGTTCATCAGCGGCAGCAGGTAGTTCGTGTACGAGCTGCGGAACGCCTCGCTCCATGCCTTCTGGACGTTGCTGACCAGCGAGCTGAAGCCCTTGCCGGTGGCCGCCTGCAGGTCGTTGATGTCGGACAGCACCTGGCTGCGGACCTCCTGACCCTGCTCGATGTAGCTCTGCGCAGCCTCGATGAGGCGGGCCTGGCGCTTGCGCAGGCGCTCGATCGCCTCCTCGGCCGCGGCTGTGTCGATGACCACCGCGCGACCTTCCTGCAGCAGCGACAGCTGGGCGGCGATGTCCTGCACGGCGCGCTGCGCCTCGATCATCTGGATCGCGAACTGGTTGTCCTGCTGCTGGACCGAGTTGGCGAAGATCTCGCGGTTGACGCCCGCCTGCTGCTTCGCGATCTCGAGCTGCTCGCGAGCCATGTCGGCGATCTTGATCTGGAGGTCGAGCTGCTTCTGGGCGAAGTCGGCCTCGACCTTCGCCTCGTTGATCCGCGCGGCGCGCTCCTCCGGCGTTGAGCCCGGCGCGCTGAACCCAGCCACGGCACGCTGGAAGTTGATCTGGCGCTGGGACAGCTGGAACTGCAGCTGCTGAGCCTGGAACTGCAGGTCGGCCTGCTTGAAGCCGATGTCCTCGCTCTTGAACGCCAGCCGCTGGGCGCGACGGCTGAGGAGCTGGTTCTGGCGTTCCAGCAGGGCGTTCTGGCCCTGCAGCCCACCGACCGTGTCGCTGACGTTGCCGTGGATCGCCGCCCAGAAGTCGTTAGCGTCCTGCAGCGAGCGCTGCGTGATCCGGATCTGGTTGTTGTACTCCTTGACCTGCAGGTTGACCTGGCGCAGGTTCAGGCCCGACTGGATGTCGGCGATCTGCGTGCCGATCTCGCCGATGTCGGAGATGAGGCCGCGGAATGCGGTGAGGTTCGGGCCAGCCTGCTGCTGCGTGGCCTGCACGAAGCCCGGACCCGACGGACGCCGGGCCGTGGTTCGTGGCGTGATCCCGCCCGCGAGCGTCGGGTTGTCGAGCCGCGAGACGATCTTCTCGAGCGCCGACATGCCCATGTCGAACACCCGGGCGTTGTCCGCTGAGGCATCGGCAGCCAACTGGCTGTACTTGGCGATGTTCTGGAGTGTGGCGCGGCCCTCAGCGCTGTTCTCCAGCCCCTGGCCTTGCGCGTTGAAGGTCGTCCCGAAGCGGAGCGGGGGATTGGCCAGCTGCTGCAGCGCGAACGCGGCCGGAAGATCCTCACGGCGGGTGAACTCGCCCTGGCGCCGCAGCTGCTCCGCGCGCGCCCGGCGCTGCGGCTCAGTCTGGCGCAGCAGGAGTGCTGGGTCCTGGATCAGCTGGCCGCGAGCCTGCTGGCGAGCGAACGCCTCGAAGTCGCGTCCCTGCAGCGCGCGCCCGCCGGGGCCGAGGACCGTGACGCCAGCGCGAGCAAGGCCCTGTGCGCGGGTCTTCGCCTCGTCGCTGATCGCCGCGGCCGACGCGATCATGGCGTCGGTCTGTTCCTTCGTCGCCCGAGTCGTCAGCTGGAACGCTTCCGACGCGTCGCCAGCGTAGTCGGCGGCTGAGCGCAGGCTGCGGTTGAGCTCGTCGACGACCTTGTTCTGCTCGATAACCAGCCGCTGGCGTTCCTTCTCGTTGTTCGTGATCTCTGCCGGAGGCGACGTGAACTGGCCGAGCACGCCTCGGTCGCCACCACCTCGACCGAACAGCAGGTCGCCAACAGGGTCCGTGCCAGTCCCGACGTTGTTCGGGCCCCGCAGCTGGTTGATCCCGCCACCCAGCGTCGCCCGACGCGGATCCAGCGCCTCCAGCTGGGCCTGGATCTCCTGCAGGAAGCCTGCCTGACCGCCGAACAGCTCCGTGCCGATGTTGGTGCCGAACAGGCCGCCAACACCCTCGTACAGTCCGCGGTCGCCACCACGGAGAGCGCCCTGCGACCGGATGATGTCGGTCGCCTGCTGGGCGGCTGCCTGAGCGGCGCGGTTGACGGCGGTCTGGACGAAGTTGCCGCCGGTCTGATCGAGGAACTGGGCCGACAGGCCGGTCGGCGCTACGGCCGCCGCAACGCCAACGCCAACCTGACCCCGCGACTGGGTGATCGCATCGCGGACAGCCGTGGTCGACCGCTCGATCGCCGCCGGGAAGCCAGTCAGAGCGTCGACGAGTGGCGTGAGCGCAGCAGCGCCAGCCTGCGTGGCCAACTGGAACGCCGCGATGGCCGACGAGAAGGTCGCGGTACCGGCGATGATGCCGCCGAGGCCGACCGCCTGCGCCGTAACCTGCTGGCCGGTAGTGAGGATCTTGCCCTGGGCTACCTGCGCCTCAGCAACACGCCGTCCGGCGACCTCACGCTGCTCGCCGATCGCGGGCCGAAGCTCGCGGATCCGCTCGGTCGCCGCGGCGTACTGGTTCGCTTCATCCGTACCCGGCGCAGCGCTACGGGTGAGGCGCGCCACCTGACGTGCTTCTGAGCGCTGCGACTCGAGCTCGCGCAGGGCGGTGACTTCCTGCTGTGCGCGACCCGCGATACGACGAGCCCGCGCGGCGCGGGTCAGGATCTGCTCGCGACCACCGATGACGTTCTGTGCGATCTGCCCGAAGGCAACCGACAGGGCGCGGACAGGTGTTCGCTGCAGCGCCTCGCCAATCCCGGCCTGCGCGGTCTGCAGCTCCTCCTCGAGGGCGCCGACCGCCTGGAAGCCCGTTCGTCGGGCACGGACACGCAGGAGCGGATCGACGCGGCCGAGACGCGCAGCCGTGGTCGCGCCGGGCGCCGGAGCGCCTGCAGGAGCGCCAGCACCGGGGCCCTGCGGCCCCTGCTGGTTCTGCTGCTGACCAGGAGGCGGGGACGCAGCCCGAGCCTGCTGTGGGTTGCTCCGCGCCGCCTGTGCCTGTGCCTGGCCCATGCTCTGAGCGAACTGCCCCGGGCTGGCCAGCAGGTTCGGCCAGTTGACGACGAACACGCGGGTGATGTCGCCACCGGCCAGCACGCCGCCGGTCATCCGCGCCTCTGTGGCGCGAGCCGGGCGACCGAGGGTGTCACGCATCCGCAGCTGGCCGCCCTCGGCGTAGCCGCCGCCCCACTTCCACATCCGAGCCATGCGACCGCCACCGCCACGCTCGGTCATGTCCTTCGCGAGACCCTTGGCAGATCCCTGGGCGCGCTGCAGCCAAGTCGGGACCTTGTGAGTCGGGACGACCTCGGTCTCGCCCGTCTTCTCATCGGTGACGAGCAGCTCCGGGCCGCGCTCGCCGACCAGCGTGATCGACGGCTGGTGGCCAGCTTGCGCCATCCGCTGGAGTAGGCCGCCGTGCTTGACCTGACCGCCCTCGGCGCGCTTCTCGACCTGCCCCTGCCCCTTCGAGCGCGACAGCATCTCGGACAGTGACGAGACACCGAAGAACTTGCCCGTCGGCAGGAACTCACCCTCGGGAACCTGGCTCCACTTCGGGTGACTGCCGATGTTCGGGCGCGGATGGGTCCACGTCATCAGCGGCTGGGCCGATGAACCCGACTTCCGGCTGTTGCATGAGCTGCACAGCGTCTGCAGGTTGCTCGGGTCGAACGGGTTGCCGCCCTGCGCCTGGCTCCGGATCTTGTCGGCCGAGAGCGGGATCCCGCGAGAGCGGGCCTCGGCGCGACCGATGCCACAGTGAGCGCAGAAGGGCTGCTCGCGCAGCTGGTTCCGGCGCGTCCGCTTCCACTCGGTAGTGTTGGCCCGGGCGACGTTCTCGTGCCCCTCGGGCGCCCCGAACGAGGCGCCGATGTCGCGACCGTACAGGCCGCGCATGTACTCGTTATCGCCCCAGTTGCGGCGCATCCGGCCGCCCTCGGCGAAGCCCTGGATGCGGGCGCGATGGCGCCGCTCAAACTCCTCGCGGGTCATCTGCCCGGCGTTCATCTTCTCGATGTCGATGTCGATCTGTGCTCGACCCCGGGCCTTGACCCCCGACCCACGCGTCAGGCCCTGGCCACCCGCGATCGACGGCGCCAGCCCTTGTGCAATGATCTCGGCACCACCGCCATACGCCTGCCCCGCGACAATGTCTGGAGCAGCTTGCTGCCGGAGCCGCGCTGCTCGCCGCGACTCCTTGCGAATGCGCTCCTCAAGATCCTCTGGCGCCATCGACGTCGATGCCAGTCGGCCTGCGTTCCGCCCGCCGATCTGACCGACCTTCCCGCCACGGCCACGCCGCTTGTTGTCGCCCGCTCGAACCGCGTTGAGCGGATCCATCATGTTGCGCTGGAACTCACGGGCAGCGTCGAGCGCGGCGTCGAACACCAGGAGAGTCGGGTCGACTTCGTTGATGTCGCCTTTCTTCGTCCCGCGCGCGACGGCACGCTGGCGACGGACCTGCTTCGGCGAGCCGTGGAACGCCGTGCCGTACGCCTCGCGCCCAGCCTCGGCGGCCTGTATGAACTGGTCAAAGCTGAAGTTGGGCTCCGGGTCCATAAGGCGGTCATAGAGGGCCGCCAGATCGGGATCGAGCGAGTGGAAACCAGAGCGAATGTGCTCGCGCGTAGCGACGTCGCGTGGCGACATACCCCGGGCGCGCGCAGCCTGCCGACGCTCGTCCTGCGAGCGGTACTCGTTGACCTCCTGCTGGTTGCTGATCTGCAGCAGGTCGGCTGCCGTCAGAACGCGCTCGCCACGCTGGCGGAACTGGCCCATCGGGCGTGTCGGGCGGGCGCGCTGCTGGCTGATGTAGGCGGTGCGCTCCTCGCCCTGCAGCTCCTGTACGCCGCTGCTCGACTGGCGCACGTTGCCGATGTCGACGCGGCCACGCGCGTCTGCAGGCATGACTGCCGCAGGGAGAGGCGCTGGCGCGCCAGCCGGAGCGCCAGCGCCCATGCGCTGACGCCGCTGTGTCTGACGTTGCTGGCGCGGCGTGCGCGGCGGCTGCTCCTGGGCCTCATAGACGTCACCGGAACGCACCTCGGTGGCGGTGCCGCGGGCACGAGCGGTAGCCGGGCGCGATCGAGCAGGCTCGGGCTGAGCCGCCGGAGCGCCGCCCGTCGGCGGGCGCTGACTCGGACCAGTGCGGCCTACTCCACCACCGCCGGTCCCGCCACCCGGGCCGCCCCGCCAGTCGCCCTTGACGCCGATCGTGACCGTTTCGTTGCGGACGGCCTGCTGGACGCTGGCGATGAAGCTGCGCACATCCCCGTTGAAGCGCACGGGAACGCGGATCGCCTGGCCCTGCTGCGCCGACTGGCGCATGTTGCGCTCGATGTCGCGCCGGAAGTCGCGCATGACCCGCGGGTCGACGACCATCCGCGGGCTGATCCGGAGCGCCTCGGACCCAGCCTGGCGCTGCCGAAAGTCGAACTGCTTCTGGATGCTCTCGTACGCCTGCTCCACAGCTCGAGTGGGCGTGTGGACGGCGACGTGGATGTTGACCGTCTTCTGCGACGGCAGCGCGTTGAACTCGCGGTTGGCTGCAGCGATGTCCTGCCGGAGGGCGGTGCGGTCGATGCCAAGTCCGACTCGGATCGCGTCGATTGTCTCGCCAGCCATGACCGCACCTCCTTCCTAGCTCATGGGCCGCGTGAACGCGTCAGCGCCCCACTCAACGACGTCTTCGCCGCGAGCTCGAGCGAGCGCCCTGGTGTGCCGGTTGGCAGCACGGATGTGCGCTCGCTTGATCGCGTTGAACTTGTGGGTGGGCCACTCCGCGACGATGGCGGGGTCGAGCCCGAACTTCTCACCGAAGATGTAGCAGAGGTCGGCGAACCCTACGAACTCGCCGTTGCCTCCTGTGTTTCCCCCACGAGCTCGACGATCTCCTCCTCGGGCTCCTCGTCGAGGTTCATGGCCAGGACGCGCTTCTGGATGGCTCGCCAGACCCGGTTGCCCTCGGCGAGCAGGTCATCGAGGTCGATCGGCTGCCCATCGACCAGATGCAGCTTCTTGTCCTCGCCCTTGGCGACCTTGCTGCCGACCGTCACGCATTGGGCGATGAGGATCTTGGTGTGACCCTCCTGGTCGAAGTTCTCGACCTTGGTCTCCTCGTCGATGTTCGTCGCCTGCTTGACGGTCTTGTTGTACTTCTGTGCCGACAGCTCGCGGATCTCGTAGACCTTGCCTCGCAGCTGGACCACTTCGCTGAAGAAGCGATTGGTCATGTCGTCGGCTGCCGCTCCTCGTCCCACTCGGGTTCCACTCCTTCCATCCGCAGTGTCTTCGGGTCGGGTCGGACGAGCGTCGTCCCATCGAACATGAAGACCTTGCGCGGCCTGCCCCCGATCCAGAACTTGATCGCCTTCTGGTAGTCGGGGTCCTCCCAGAGAGGCTGGTTGAAATAGGAAACGACGGCGTGAAGGTCGTACCGCCCCAGTTCAGGGGAAGCAACCTCACGCCGTCGTACCAATGCCAAGGGGGGCATCAGTCGAGCGACGACGATGCCGAGGGCTGGGATCTGGATCTCAGCTCTCGTACCGTCGATCTTGTTCCACAGGATCCCCATGGCGCCTCCGGTCGCTTTGGTGGGCGACCGGAGTCTACCAGTGCGGGGAAGCGCCTACGCGCCCGTGAAGATGGTCCAGTTGCCTGCCGCGCGGAAGTTGCCGGACATCCGGATCGCGTCCGCGTTGCTGGCGCTGATCTGGCCGTCGACGAGCGCAGGGCCCGAGGCCAGGAGGATCGGCGACGCGCCGTCGTCCGCGTACAGGTAGAGCTGCACGATGTCCGACGTGGTCGCGTTGATGAGCAAGTCGCCCGAGACGTCCATCAGGCCCGAGAAGGTGCCCGAGACGTCGCGCAGGCCAACCAGGTACGTCCGGTTGGTGTCACCGAACGTCGTGGCGTCGACGTAGTCGCGCCCGAGGCTCAGCGTCCATTCGGACTTGGTGGCAACCTTGATACCCGTGCCCTTCGGGCCGCCGATGTAGATGGCACCGTTCTTGCCGTGCAGCTTGGTGCCGGTGTTCGCAGCCATTGACTTCCCTTTCTACGCGAGGGGCGGGGCGTCGGTCTGGACCTCGTAGGTCCCGCCCCAGGAATAGATGACGTTTCCCTCGTCATCGACGTCGGGTGACGTTGGGATCGTCGCGACCCGCCGACACAGAAGGGTGGTTTGGCCGGTCACCGGCAGAGACTGATCGCTCAGCCACCCGGCGAGGGCCGCATCAAGGTCTTCAGCCTCGATGGACTTCCTCGAGTAGACGGTGAGATCGATCATCGCGATCAACGTCGTGTCGTCCCCGAACAGGTAGTCGTACGGAGCGGCAGCGAGGTTGTAGACGACGAACGGGTACTCGGTCTTCTCGGGCGCCACCCCCTGGTAGATGCCCTTCAAGGCTTCCAGAGCAGCCGGGCGGCCGACGGCGCGAATGCGCGCCACGACGGCGTTCGTGATCGGGTGGTGGGTCTGGGTGCGTGTCATCGCTTCCTCGCCACTTCCCGGATCTCACGACGCACGTTCCGTCTGAACGTCTCCCGGCCGTCGTGGAGGCCGGGGCGCAAGAACGGATGAGGCTTGTGGCGGCGTGTGCCGAACTCCTGATCCTTCGGATACAGGCGGCCCGTCTCCGGGTCCTTGGTCGCCGACACGACGTACCACCAGAGAGTGCCGTTCTCGTCGACCGGCCCCTCGACATGGATCTCTCCCCGGAGCCGACCACCGACACGGGTGGTCCTGCTGCCCGGGGCCTTGAAGTCCGCTCGCCCGGAGCGGACCTCGTAGCGCCCTCGGCGCGTCAGCGCCTTGCCGCCGTTGACGCGCACATCCTCGGCGCTGATCTCCTCGGTGCGATGAGTCTCGGCCTTACCACCTCGAACGCCGAGGAACAGGTCGGCCTTCACCGCCTTGAGCGTCCGAGTGCGTCGATCGACGACTCGGAAGTCGCCCGCCAGCACCGCCCGCCCGCCGCCGCGCGTTCGTGTTCGGAACAGCGGCGTCAGCGAGTTCGCGTGTCCGCTGGTCCGCGTACCCTCCACGTCCCGGAAGCGGACCTGGCGAATACGCGGCTCGCGGAACCCGGCGGTGCTGGTTCGATAGCTGGTTCCCCGGAACAGCTTGCGCACCGGGGCGTGGTGCTTGGCTCGGTCCTCGACGTAGCTCGCCGAGTTGTCGCCTGCCCGGCGAATGGCTCGCTCGAACGTTGCCTCGATCTTGGCGAAGTCGATGACGACCCGGGGCCCGGCCATCTACTCGATCCTGACGAGCTCGACCTTGACCATTACCGGCCACGTCTCGTCGCTGGAAGCGTCGACCACGGTCCACGTGTCACCGCCGTTGATGGTCACCCTGTCGCCTTTGGCGATCTCGGTACCGACTGGAACCCGCAGGAGCGGGCGGTCGGTGACCTCGACCATCCGGCCGCCACTGAAGGTGTGCGTGCCCTGGTCGACGAACCAGCCCTTGGTCGTCGTCGTACTGGTCTCGTACGACACGGTGTTGTCGCCCGTGCGGTCGCCCGGGTCCTGCGCTGGCGCTGAGCGGTGCTCGATCTCCACCTCGCTCTGCATGAACTGCTCGGCGAGCGCCTGCAGTGGCCCCAGGTCGATGTTGATCATGCGAACGCCACCGATCGGAAGATGAACGGATCGAGTAGCGCAGCCGCCTCCTCGGAGATCGTGACCGGCTGGGCAGCACCGCCCCCGGCCCGATCCGTAGCCCGCTCGATGGTGATCTCGGCAACCGTCAGGCGGCGCAGCCCGCCCAGCGTTGCCACATACGAGCGGTCGGCGATCGCCCCGGTGGTGATCAGGCCCTCGGCCTCGGCGATGTCCGGGTGCAACCCGGTGTAGAACTGCGCGACGACGGTGGCCGCGCTGGCGGGCTCGTTGACCACGAAGGTGACCTGGCCCGACCGGTAGTCGATCGTGTAGTCGGTGTCGGGTCTGACGACGCCGCCGACCGCGATGACCGGCTCGTCGCCGACATCGCTTGACCAGGCGCCGATCGACGCAAGCCAGGTGTTTCCACCGATCGGGTAGATCTGCTCCTCGATCGGGATCCGGCGCCCGTAGGTGTAGCTGGCGTAGACGTGCGGCTGTGACAGGCCGACGAACGGGATCACCGCTGCCCCGAACAGGCCGTAGCTCGTGAGGTTGGCGCTGGCTGGCTCGATCCAGCCCTCAGCGGCCTCGTAGTAGATCTCGTCGGCCGCGAACTCGACGTACTGGCTGTCGGTCGCGTAGATGCGCAGCGTGCTAACCGCCTTCACCGGGCGATGGAACAGGAAGACCCGGCGCGTGACCGGCTCGTAGTCGCTGATCCGCCAGGTATGGGTCTCGCCAACGATCGAACCCCCGCGGAAGTCGTGGGGGGTCGGGAGCGTCGGCGCCGCCGTGTAGGCATGGATTGCTGATGCACTTCGGTTGAGCTGAGCAGCCAGCTGGGCGTCAGACCACGAGGACACGTCGACCGCGTAGTTGCGCGCCCGGTACTGGGCAGGCGTCAGGTACATCTGCCCTCCGAGGGTGCGAAGGAGGGGCGACCAGCGGCGAGAGGTCGCCCCTCCGGAGATAGGCTGAAGCCCAGATCAGCTGGCGCGGATGCGCACCTTGTTGTTGAAGGTCGGCGCCTTCACGGCGAGACCCCACATCCCGAAGATGATGAACAGGTGCGTCAGCTGGCCGCTGATGCCGATCGGGATGTCGAGGATCGTCGGACCCTCGGAGCCCAGGTACGGCATCGTGATCGTCGACTCGTCGAGCAGGTACAGGTCCCGCGCGTTGGTCCAGCCAGAGGGCAGGACTTCCGGCACGTACGACCCGATCGCGTCACCGACGAGAACGCCGTACGGCAGCGCGCCGAACACGGTGTTGACCGCGTTCGTGGTCACGCCGACGGCGACGTTGACCAGGCTGTTGATGTACTGGACGTTCTTGTCCTGCTGGGCGTCGAAGACCTCCTTGTCGAGGGGCGAACCCCACATCATGGAGACCCGGCCGCCCTGCTGGATGACCTCGACCGCCGCCTGGTTGATCGCCCGGCGGATGTCCTGCGGCGTGGACGCGAGGGGGTCGACGTTCTTCGCCCGCGCCGTGTTCAGGATCGAGCGCAGGCCGGTGAACGCGTTGGGGTCGTAGAGACCCAGCTCGTTGTTCGCTGTGCCCGTGTTGTCCGTCGAGTGGCCGGAGAAGATCTGGTACTGCATCCGGTGCGCCAGGGCCCGGTTGCCGCCCAGGAGCTCGAGCTGCTCGGGGTTGAACCCGGCGCCGCCCGCGATGACCGCGAACTGCGACTTGAGCGAGACGCCGCGCCGCGTCGCGATGATCGCGACGTTGGTCGTCTGCCGGACGTAGTTGCTGCGGTCGTCGGTGACGGTACCCAGCTCACCCATGAACTGGGCGTCGCCGTAGCTCGTCACCTGGTTCCAGGTGTGGGTCAGGCCGTTGGCCGGTTCACGACGGAACCGCTCGAAGCCCGGGAACTCCCGGACGAACAGCTCGTACATGATCGGCTCGAGGTCCTGCCGGATCAGCGCCGTCGCGGTCGACGTGTCGATCGCGCGGGCGACGTCCGGCTCGACCTGGCCCGGAAGCTGGCCGAAGCCGTCCATCCGCATCTGGCCGCCCGAGGCGAGCCAGAAGTCGAGCGGCGTGCCGACGCTCTTGGCCCGGGCCTGCTTGGCGAACATGTAGAGCAGCTCGTCGGTCTCGCGCTTGCGGAGCTCGCGCTTGACGTTGAGCCGCGCCTCGGTGGCGGCCGCCTGCTTCGCGGCGATCTGGTCCATGAAGGACCGGAACTGGTTCTCGATGCCCTCGGTCGGGACCGAGCCAGCTGCGGCCTGCGCAGCTGCCTGCGCGGCCTGGGCCTGGATCTCGGCCGCCTGCTGGGCCGCAAGAGCCACGGGGTCGGCGGAAGGCGTTCCGGACAGCCCGAGGAAGCCCGAGATCTTCTCCAGGGACTCCTCCGCGTTCCGAACCGTCGGGGTGATGTCGCTCATGTGTTCCTCTGCCTGAGCATGTTGGCGACCTCCGGCACGAACCCGAGCGACTCGTAGTCGTCCGAGAGCTGGTCGGCGGTGCGCTGGATGTGCTTGAACGATGCGATCCGGCCAGCAGGCAGCTTGCCCACCTGGTTGACCAGATCAAGAGCCCGAGTGACGATGTCCTTCGCCTCCTCGTGCTCCTCGACGCGCTTCGCTTCGAGCTCATCCACTCGCTGCTCTGCGGCCTTCCGGGCTTCGTCCACATCAATCAACTCGGCGGTGACGGTGGCGAGTGTTTCGCGAAGGCTCATCAGGAGTTCCTTCGCCTCGTCCGGCACCTGAGCGTTGGCGGTCTCGTCCAGAAGATCGTTCGCAGCTGCGATGACCTCGGGCGCGGCGTCTGCCCCATCGTTCTCAGGCTGGCTCAGCTGAGCGTCCTGCGACGGTGCGTCAGTGTTGGTGGAAGGATCGGCGGGCTCCCCCGCCTTGTCATCGGAGACGATGGTCTCGGGGGTCTTGCCCTCCTCGACGCCGTCCTCTCCGAGCGTGGTCTCGGTTGGCTCGGTCACCGTGGCGACCTTGACCGTGACCGGCACCTCGATACCGGATGCGGTCTTGGCTGTCTGCACCTCGTACGCCTTGACGGCGCGCGTGGCGCTGTCGATCCAGCTGCGCGGGTTCGCCGGGATGCCGACGATGCTCGTCTCGAGCAGGTCGACGTGGGCGATCAGCAGCGTGCCGGTCTTCTTGTTGCGGATCGCGCCGCCTTCGGGGATCCGCGCGCCGATCGACAGGCCGAGCTTGGTGCCATCGCTCATGGCCAGCCAGCTGTTCTTGGCCCGCTCGTTTCGCTTGTTGACGCGGATCTTCTCGAAGTTCAGGTCGTACAGCGGGGCGCCGGTCTTCTCGTCGACCTCGCCCGACGCGACGATCGACGCCGCGAGCACCGATCCGTAGACGTCCTCGGGGACATGGTACTCGTGGTTCCCGAAGATCGTCAGGTTGTTCTTGGCGCTGCGCTCCATGTCGATGAGCGCCGACGGCAGCATGGTGTCGCCGTGCAGGTCCTTGATCGTCGAGGACGCGATGCCCGACAGCAGCCAGTCTTCCTCGTCGCTGTCGGCGATCTTCTCGGTCCACGCCTTGAGCGCAGCCCCGTGCCCGTCGTGGTCGCGCGCATAGATCTTGAACTTGATCTCGGTGGCCTCGACCGGCTCGAGATACTCGGCGTCCTTCTGGAGGTCAACCCCCAGCGCCTTCATCAGGGAGATCTGCTCGTTCAGATCCATCGGTTGGTGCCTCCTGCGATGCTCTCCAGCGAGCGGCAATCCGCTCGATGAAGTCGTGGAAGCTGTCCACCGCGGTGTCCCATCTGAAGGACTCGGTGACGTGCTTCCGGCCTGCCTGCCCGAGCTCGGTGCGCCACACCTCGTTGGTGTAGAGCCGTTCGAGGGCCTCGGTGAAGGCGTCGATGTCGGCCAGGCACAAGTCCTGGCCCGCGGGTACAGTGATGCGCCGGTCGGAGTCGATCAGGACGCCGCCTGGCCCGACGGTCTCGGGGATCGCCGACACGTTCTGCGCGATGACGGGGACGCCGCAGGCCATGGCCTCGGCGATCGTCAGGCCAAAGCCCTCTCCCCGGCTCGTGCTGACGAACACATCCGCTGCGTTGTAGAGGATGCGCAATCTGTTCTCTGGCCAGCCCTTGGTGCCGTTGCCGAAGTCCGACAGCATCACCTGGGTTGGGGCCAGGTCGTAGCGGTTGAGCATCGAGCGGATCTTCACGCCCGGCGACCGCGGATCTGTGTTGGTGTGCAACCACATCGTCATGTCGCGCTGACGCTCCAACAGCGGAGCGACGGCGCGGATCGTGGCGGCGAAGTCCTTGCGACCCGAGTTCGCGTCGACGCGAAGGACCAGGAACCGAGACGGGTCGATCCCGAGGTGCTCCTTGCACTCCTCCTTGGAGCCCAGCACCTGCCCGTCGTCCGTCAGCAGCTCACCTTCCGCGACGGGATAGAAGAACTCCGACCGCACGCCGTGTGGAACGACGGCGGACGGCTTGAAGATGCTCGCGCCGTGCTGGCTCATGGTCACGAAGTTCGTGGCCTGCGGCAGCATCTCGGTCCAGTCGGTGGGGTAGTCGTACCCATCCACCGGGCAGTAGGCCAGCACCGGACGGCTGAACAGCCTCTGCCCCGGGTCGTATGGGTTCTCCCAGAGGTATTGCCATACTGCCGCCGGATCGTGCATGACGACGCTGACGTCGGGTTCGACGTGGTCGACCATCTCCTGTACGCGCCGCACCCCGAACATATCGTTGTAGCCGTACAGGTCGGCTCGGTACACCTTCAGCCGCTGGTCGATGTCCGGGTCGTAATCGCCCGTGAAGTTCAGCCCCAGGACCGTGATGTCGTGTCCGCGATCGAGGAGCCCAGTGGTGAGCTCGCGGGTCACGCGGCCGAAGCCCGTGTGCGAGCCAGCGTCACCGATCCAAAGAACCCGCGCCATGCATACCTCCACGCCGGACGCGCACTCACGCCCGGCTGATGGTTGAAAGAGAAAGACCCGGTGCGTGGTCCCATACCCCACTCGCCGAGATCACGTCGGCTCGGGGAACCACGTCTTCCCGTGGGGATCGACCGGGTCGGTCGGACAGCGCATTGCGCACCGTCCGTCCGGCGTTGGGCCCGGGAGCCCTAGTCCCCCGCAAGATAGCGGGTGACGGCCGGAAAGGAAAGGCCCCCGCTGGGGGTCGGGGGCCTTAGTTGGTTACGCCTCGCTGACCGGCTTGGACTCGTTCTCGTTCTGCGGCTGCCCGGCGCCCGAGTTCTGACCCGGTTCCTGGGTCGTGCGACCCGCATCGTCGGCATCCGCACCGAGGCCGCTGTTGTCCTCGACCGGCGCGTGCTTTAGGTAGCCGAGGCTCTTGGATCCGTCCGGACCCGTGTAGCCCTCGAGATCGGCTGCGTCGTCGCCACCGTCGGCGGTCGAGACATCGGCCTCACCCGCCTCCGCGATGGCATCCTTGTCGGGCTTGTCGACGCCCTTGGCCTTCTCGCGTGCCACTCAGCGCTCCTGCTTCTCGACCCGTTCCTCGGTCGACTTCGCGCCCTTCTCGGCGCCCTTGGTCGGCAGCTTCGGGGTCGAGCCCGTCTTGCCGCCCTTGGTCTGCTCTCGCTTGACTTCAGGCATATGGCCTCCTTGTTGGCGTGGACGCCCACGCCAACTCAGAGTGCGGTGCCGCCCTAGCGTCAGTCCTTCGACTTCGTGGCCAGCCTTTCGGCGGCCTTGCGATCGCGCTCCTGCTGCTCGGCGGTGTTCTCAAGCCGACTGGCCTCGGTGTAGCCGAGGCTGGTCATGCCTTTGGTGGCATGGCTCTTCGGCGCCTCGGCCGCGTCCGGGCGATCGCGACTCGGGTCGAAGAATTGGTCCGGGGTCTGCTTCGGGCGCTCCTGATCCGAGCCGAGTGGCTCGTTGGTCTCAGCTCCCTCGGCGGTGGAGACGAAGCCCTTCGGGGCCTCCTCCTGCTTCTCGTCGTCAGCCATGCGGCACCTCAGTACAGGTTGATCTCGAGGGGCTTGGACTCGCGGACGATCGGCAGCCGCTCGTCGCTGCCCTCGCCGACGCGTGTCTCCAGGTGCTCCAGGTGGAGGACGTAGTCGCCCACGCCGGTGATCCCCGGAAGCGGGACGTCGATCGTCCCGTTCTCGCTCCACGCGCTGAAGCGCTGGTGGTCACTGCCGTCCTTGCGGCGGATGTCGACAATGATCTCCGCGGGCCACGGCAGATCCTCGCCCACGACGTGGGCCACGAACCCAACGAAGCGCAGCTTGTTGACCGACTTGTTCCAGCTGTCGCCCTCGCGGCGCGAGACAACCTTGACCTTGCCGTCGAGATTGTCGAGCTGAGGAGCAACGACAGGCGGACCTTCGAGGATGCCCAGCCTGTCGTACAGCTCGCGACCGGAGTCACGCGCTGCCTCCTGCTGCTCCAGCGCCCCGGCGTCGTCGATCTTGGCAACCTGGCCCGCCTTCGCGGCGGCGTCCTGGGCTGCCTTGACCTTCTTCTCCTCGAGCTCCTGGATCTCGCGGATCAGGTCGGCACGCTCCTTGCGAAGCTCCTCGATGTCGCGCCCGTCATCGGTCGTGAGCGTCGAGTCCTGCTGGTCGGCGTTGACTTCAGCTGCGACCTTGCCCGCTTCGAGATCAGCAGAGGTCTCGGCCGCGGCTGTCGGCTTGGCAGCAGCCCGAGGCTTCCGGGTCGGCTGCCGCCGGGTGGTCTTGCGCTGTGTTGCCATCTGGCCCTCCGGTCAGGCAGCGTCGACGGTGACCGCGAGGGTCGCCACGTCGCTGTCGTCGAGCATGTCTCGCAGGCGGATCGTGTACGACCCGGCCGCGGGGAAGATGTAGTCGTCCCAGACGTGCTTGCCGTCGGCGGACGTCTGGAACACGTGGCTGCGGGCGTCATCTACACCGGCCGGAGCGTCCACCAGCAGGTAGTAGCGCTTCTCGGTGCCGACCTCGAGCCCTGCCACGTTCTTCGTCCGCTCCACGGTGCCCGTGCCGTCGGTGACGGCGGACACGTTGACCGGGACCGTGAAGTGCGTCGTGTCGACCACGGTTACGACCCGCGAGCCGTTGATCGTCGGGGTCGTGTCGAACCCGGCGAGCGTCACCGTCTCGCCCGTCGTCAGCCCGTGGGCCGTGGCGGTGGTGAGCTGCGTTGGGTTCGCCACCGACGCTGCGGTGACACTGACGGGACCCGTGTCGCCGACGTTGGCCTCGGCCCCGGTGACCTCGACATGGACCGCCGTCTTGGCCTTGACGACGCTGCCCGATCCTGTTCGGGCGGTGATGGCAGCTGCCATTGCTTACGCCTCCTTTGTCAGGTAGAGCCAGCGGCCCGACCAACCCATCTGGCTCGAACGCCAGTCTTCATTGAACGCGCTGGCGTCCGCGACGCTCCAGCCTGCCTCTCGTGCTGCCTGTTCCCACCAGGCCATCGGCACCACGTGGATGTGCGATCCATCGGTCTCTGCGTGACTGTCGTAGTCGCCCAGGTCAACCGCGATGAGCATCAACGCTCGGTTGCTGAACGTGAATGCGTTCCGAAGCATCTGCTGTGCCTGCGCTGGCGTCAGGTGCTCACCAAGCTCGCACGCGAGCGTAAGGTCGACGGTCTTCCATGCAGCCGGATCCGCGCAATCGCCCACCCATGTCCGCCCGAGAAACCCCTGCTTCTCGATGGCGTACCGGGAGATGTCGAACCCCCAGGCCGGAACTCCCAGCCGGTTCCAGAACCGCTCCACCAGGAAGCCATACGCGCAACCGACATCGAGCACGCTCGACGGCCTCGGCTTCACGTGGTTCATGGCCATATCGACGATCCAGTCGGCCCACGACCCGGGGCCGTACGGCGCGTAGTTCGACTTGGTCCCGCTGGTGTAGTACTCCCGGTCGTAGAACTCGGGATCGACCGGCTCGAGTTCGATCATGCGTTGTCCTTCGGGCCCCACGTCAGGTAGGCGGCCTGGACGCCACTGTTGGCGCCGACGCGACGATAGTACTGGCCGCACATGCGCTTCAACTGCTGAATGCTGATGCCCAGCCTGCGAGCAGCTTCTGCGCCGTCGCCGAACCTGGCGTAGGTCTCAAAGCACTCGATCTGTCGTTTGGTCGGCGGGCGGTCAATCGTCCGTCGCCCCACTCGGCAACTCCTTGGCCTGGTTCTTCATGTCGAGGAACTCCCGGATCGTCGGGATGTCCTTGAGTGAGAACGTGCCCTGTGGATTGGTGATGATCGGATCGTCGAACTCGGGGCCCCACGGATCCCGGCCGGTCTCCTTGCGAGCCTCGTTGACGCTCATGTACGGCGTGCCGCCGAGCGCGATCTTGTAGATCGCCGCCCGAGCAGCCGACTCCTTGAGGTTCAGCTTCGTCCAGTGGAAGCGCAGGTTGTTGTCCTGCCCGCCGAAGCCCGGGTGCCAGACGATCTCGCGCGTGATGTGCTTGGCCAGCGTGTTCATCAGCGGCCGGATGCCGCGGTCCTCGGTCTGGTTGTCGCGGACCTCGGCCGTCGAGCGGTTGATGTCCATGCCGATGCCCAGGTCGCCCGGGTCCATGCCCATGACCGCGGCGATCTTGCGGACGAGGTAGATCTGCCACTCCAGGAACTGCATGTCGCGGTTGCTGTCGTGGAACTTGAGCCACGCCGGGGCATCGCTGCCGCCCGTGATGGCCATCGCGCCGCGGCCCTGTTCGGCCTGCCAGAAGGCGCGGAAGCTCTCGACGTTCTCCTGCTTGGCGCCCTTGCCGAGGTGCAACAGGCCGTCCGGCGCCGCATTGCGCACCTGGCGCGCGTTGAACGCGTGGCCGTCGAGCTCGCTGTCGATCGACAGCGCGAGCGTCTCGAGCTTGGAGAGGCCGACCACCGAGTTCGTCCGGCTGGTCTCCATGATGTAGACGATCTGATCGTTGGTCCAGCGTCCCCGCTCGAAGTTGTCCGGATACCAGAAGTAGCGCGGCTCGTCGGGATCCATGCCGTCCCACAGGGAGCTGACGCGGACCTCCTCGCCAGCCACGTCATGGAAGTACAGCGGCTCACCGATCAGGTTCGGCTCGATCTCGATCACGCCTGCGTCGAGCACGATGATGTCCTCGACGATCTTGTCCATCAGGACGTTGAAGTTCTCGGCCTTCGGGTTGGCGAACTCGAGCCGGTCCCGGATCTCCTTCTGCAGCCCGAGGTCGATCGCAGGCCCATCCGGGTCGGCGGGGACGATGTCCCACTCAGCACCCGACACCTGCGTCTTGCGGATGTTGATCGCAGCACGGATCCACTCGGATCGCTCCGACCACGTCCGAAGCCGACGCGCGTTCGTCTTGGCGACGCGGCCGCGCTCGGTAGACGCCACAGCGATCGCCACGTTGTTCGGCACGCGCGTCGGGCGGCTGACGTAATCCCGGATCGTGTCGATCACGCTCATCCGCGGGGGTTCTCCATGAAGTGGCGGTCCACGATGCGAGACATAGCCCGCTCCACGTGGTCGTTCTCCATCTTGTGGTTCATCGCGCGAATGGCCTCCTCGTAGGTCATGTTCTTGACCTCGATCCCAGCCATCAGGCGCGCCATGTAGTCGGGCACAACGCGCTTGCCGTCGCGGAACTTCAGCTCCGGCACGCTACGCCTCCGCTCGGATGATGTCTGCCTGGATCTTGATCGTGCCCCGGGCGATCGTCTGGATCTTGCCCCCGGCATCGAGGATCTGGACCTCCCACGGCAGGTCCTTGTTCAGGAAGCCCACCGCGATGTCGTTGGTGTCCTCTGGATGCAGCGTGATGTCGATCAGTCCGCCCGGCTCGTCGATCACGACCATGTCGGCCCCGTCGGTGTCCTTGGTCACGATCGCATTCGGAACGACGGCTGGGACAGACGAGGTGCCGATGTACCACCACAGTTTGCAGTTCTCGAGATTGACAGCGACGTTGTCCTTGGTGATGGCCATGTGGATGATCTCGTCGTCGCCGCGGTCTACAAGCAGCTTCGTGGCCATCAGGTTCCTCTCGTCAGGGTGGCGAGCATTGAGCCGTCCGCGGCGAGCTCAGCCTTGTAGCCGTCCTCGACGGTGAGGCTGGCGCTCGGCTTGGCTTCCACATAGATCGACACGTCCACCGGGTACGGCAGCGTGTCGCCGAACTGCTTCACGGTCGGCGCGAACGCCGCCGTGGGCTGGTCGACCCTCCCGAAGCTGATCGTCGCGAACGTCGTCAGCGTCGGGTCGAATGCAGCGGCGGTCTGGTTGACCTGTCCCAGGCTGATCGACGCCTGAGCGGCGATGGCCGGGGCGAACGTCGCAGCCAACTGGCTGACGAGTCCGACAACGACCTGCGCCTCGCCCGACGTGATCGCCGGAGCGAACGTGGCAGCTTCCTGATTGATGCGACCCAGCGAGATGAACCCGGCCTGGACGATCCCCGGGCTGAACGCTGTGGCGGTTCGATCAATCCGCCCAACGCTGATCGTGTAGATGTTCGCGACCGACGGCGAGAGCGCTGCTGCCGTTTGATTGATGGGCTCGACACTGATCCCAACCGCGCCGGTTGTGATCGTTGGGGCGAAGGCCGCGGCAGTTCGATCAATCAGCGCGACGCTGACTGTCGCTGCGCCCGTCGTAACGGTCGGCGTGAACGTCGTCGCCGCCTGGTTGATCGTATCGACGACCACGCTGCCTGCGCCGGTCGTGATCGTCGGTTCTTGGGCAACCGCCGTCTGGCTGACAAAGCCCAGCGAGACGAACTGCTGGTAGCTGATCGCTGGCGCGTGCGCCTGGGCCGTCCTGTCGATCAGCCCGAAGCTGACCGAGGCAACGCTCGTGACGATTGGCGTCTGGGCAACCGCCGTCCGGTCGATCAGCGCAAGCCCGACGAACTGCTGTTGCTGGATCGTCGGCGTACTGGCCGTTGCCGTCCGGTTGATCAGCCCGACGCTGACCGTGGCCAGCGAGGTCACCGTTGGCGTGAGCGCCACCGCTGCTTGGTTGATCAGCCCCGTGCTGATCGCCGCCTGCCCGGCGTCGATCGTCGGCGCCAAGGCGACTGCCGTCCGGTTGATCAGGGCCAGCGAGATCGAGGCGACGCTCGTGACGGTCGGCGCCGAGGCGACCGCCGTCCGGTTGACAAGCCCAACGCCGATGTTCCGGCCGACGCTCGGCGTGAATGTGACCGCTGTCTGGTTGATCAGGCCGACCGACAGGCTCCGGCCGATGTTCGGTGTGAACGTCGCCGCAGCCTGGCTGATCAGAGCAACGCTGACGTTCCGGCCAACGGTCGGTGCGAACGCCGACGCGGCCTGGCTCAGCAGCGCAACGCTGACGTTGACGGCGCCCGGAATGACCGTCGGCGCGAAGGTGGCCGCTGTCTGATTGATCAGCCCGACCGTGAGCGCCGCCGCGCCGGTCGTGATCGTTGGCGCAAACGTGGCCGCTGTGCGGTTGATCAGACCAACGCTGACCGTCGCTACTGACGTGATCGTGGGCGTCGACGCTGTCGCTGTGCGATTGATCAGCGCCACACTGACGAACCGCTGTTGCAGGACCGTCGGCGCGAACGCCGTAGCCGCCTGGTTGATCAGCCCGACCGACACCGTCGCCAGCGAGGTGACGGTCGGCGTGCTGGCTGTGGCCATTCGGTTGATCAGGCCGACTGAAACGAACTGCTGCTGCAGGACGGTCGGCGTAAACGTCGCCGCAGCCTGATTGATCAGGCCGACCGACAGGTTCCGTACTGCGATAACCGTCGGCGTGAACGTCGTCGCCGCCTGGTTGATCAGTCCAACGCTGACCGACTGCGCGCCGGTCGACTTTCCCGCGTCGTAGTGTGCAGCAATGCGAGCAGAGCTCAGCTCGGTGTTGTAGATCGCGAGCTCGTCGAGGCTGCCGTCGAGGAACTCCAATGCACCGCCGCGCCGCGAGCCGATGTAAAGCGATCCGCCGGTGTCGCCGAGCGTCTGATCGGTCACGGTTCCGGTTCGATCGACGGCGTCGATGTATATCTTCGTCGTCGAGCCGCTTTTCGTGATGACGACGTGATGCCAATCCAAGTCAAGGCTGACCGTCGACGACGCGATGAACGCGACATCGGCCTTGCCGAACGCGATGCCGTTCGGCTGTACCGCTCCCGACGACAGCTTGACGACCTGGTACGCACCGGTCGTGTCCTTGTCGATGATCTTCTGCTCGGTGAGCCCAAGGTTCCCGAGCTTGATCCAGAACTCGAACGACATCGGGCCGTTGCCGAGATTGAGCTTGGACTGATGGGGCACCGAGACGTAGCTGGTCGAGCCGTCGAAGTCGATCGCCCCGTCGTCGTTGCTGGTATTCAGGCCACCGACGACATCGCGCGTGAGCGAGCCAGTGGCGGCGCCGGAGTCCCCGCCCATGTCGTCGAGAACGTCGCCGGACGGCTCGCCCATGCGGTAGTAGGCAACGGGGCTGTCGCTAAACACCTCGCGGGCGTACGCGCTCGCACCGACGTCGTAGTGAGCCTTGACCCGGGCCGCGGACAGCGCCGTGTTGTAGATCGCGACTTCGTCGATGACGCCGTCAAACAGCTCACCGCCCGAGTTGTGCTCACCGATCCGCCACGTGTCACCGCTTGACCCGACCGTGTTGTTGGTGCCCAAGATCGTCTGATCGACGCCGTTGACGTAGAGCTTGGTCGTCGATCCGTTCTTGGTGACAGCGACGTGGTACGGCTGGCCCGCCGTGAATACATCGCCTGTATGCGCCGCCTCGACGCCATTGACGTACAGGCCCAGTGACGTGGTCGCGATCATCTCCCACGTGATCCGGCCCGTGCCGGTGCCCTTCTGGAGGATGACCTTGCCACCACTGAACGTGTCTGGCTTGATCCACGCCTCAAGCGTGAACACGTCAGCTATGTCGAGAGCAGTCGATACTGGGCTCTGGAAGTAACCCGAGTTCACCCCGTCGAACTCGACTGCCGTGCCACCAGGTGCGTTCAAGACCCCACTAACGCCCTGGGTGATCGTCCCGTTGTTGGACCAAGTCCGGCCCGGCGACATGTAGTCATCGGCGGCCCCAGAGGCTTCGTCGAGCCGCAGGAACGCAATAGGCTGGTCTTCGAATACAGCCGCCCCGTAGGCATCACTCGGCGCGGTGACGGTCGTCTGGAGCAGCGTCAGGAGGCTCATGGATTACCTCCTTAGCCGAAGAAGCCACTACCGAGTAGGCCACCTGTGTCGGTCGCCGGGGCCGCCCAGTAGAACGCGCGCAGCGCGGCTCCCCAATCCCGACTGGTCATGCCCGTCTTGGACAGCGAGGGCGTGCTGGCCGCGGACGGCGCGAGCTGATACGCCTCAGAGCACGTCACGTTGCCAGCGGCTGGGTTGCCGGTCGTCCCGACTCGCTGCCCGTTGGTGTTCGGGGTTGACCACGTGCCAGCTGTGTCGCCAGATGGTCCCTCGGTGCCGACGACGCCGACGAGGATTGACTCGGTTCCACCCACGATCGCGGCCAGCGCGGCCGTAGTCGCGCTGGTGCCGATCCCGGTGTTGGTCGCGTTGCTGTCCTCGGTCGGAACGATCCCGCCTACGCTCGAGTTGTAGGACGACGCGGTGAATGCCTTGGCGACGAGGCTCGCAGCCCACGTCGCTGTGATGGTCTGCGTCCCACCAGAGACGATCGTTCCCCACGCCAAGCGGGTTCGTACCCCGGCTCCGAGGACGGCGTCACCAAGTGTCAGGGCCTGAGATCCCCACGTGACCGAGTCGAGCGTCTGGTCGTCGTAGGCCAGCGAGACGACAAGGAGATGCCCGGTCGTCATCGCCACCGACGCCAACGTCAGCGTCGTGCCGGACGTCTTGAGCGAGGCTGTTCCCTTGGCCGTTCGCGTGATTGCCACGCGTCACGCCTTGTAGCACTGACCGGTGACATAGATCGTCATCGCGGCACTGGTTGTGATGCGCAGGTTGTCGCCGGTGGCAGACGCGCCACCGACCGGGAATGGGAATACCAGCGCCACTCCGGCCTCCCTGGTAGACGATGGCTTGAACTCGCCGTCGAACAGGGTCGGGCTCGTGCCCGCCGTGAACGCGCCGGTCCCCCAGTAGATCGACACGCGACCCGAGGTGGTCCCCGCGGTGGCGATCGTCAGATGGGTGACGTAGATCCTCTGACCGCCCGTGCCCGCGACGAGGTTGGCGCTCGTTTGGGTCGAGCTGGTCGCAAGTCCGATCGACAGAGGGGTCCCGATCGAGGCGTGCGGGACAGGAAGCCGGGTGACGTCGACGTCGAGTCCGTTGGTCGAGTCACCCGGCAGGTCGATCGCCGTGCCGTCAGCTGTGCGCAGCGCATTCGCCACGCGCTGAACGTGCTGGGCGGAAACAGCGCCACCATTGAGGGTCGTCACCTCCTCGGTGGAGACGCTGACCCCGGATCCCGGCGTATACCCGACGTTGTCAGCCATCAGGCCCCCCTAGAAGGTGAAGATGCCCGACGCGTTCCAGGTGACCGTGATGTCGCCACCGTTCGGCGTGACGGGGAGTCCTGTGCCCGTGTCGAAGTAGGCGATCAGGTCGCTGGTCGCCGCGGTGCCCGAGTCCTTGTAGATGTTCACCGACTCGACGCTGGCGCCCGACACTGCCGTGAACGTGATGTTGTCGGCATCGAACACGCCAGCTGCGACCGTGCCGATCGTCTTGCCGGTGAAGTTCGCCGACGTCGCGATCGTGCCCGCGCTGATGTCGTTGAGGAAGTCGTCCGTCGTGACGTTCGGCGTGTCGGCGCCGTGGTCGGTCAGGACAGCCTTGATGTTGTCGGCATCGAGGTCCACACGGGTCGTGTGCGAACCAAGGACACCATTCCGGAAGGGAACGTAGACCGCGTTGGCCATCAGAGAGGCTCCTTGCTGTGTGGTGAGCGGACGATCTGGATGCCGGGGGTCATGCCCCTCTTGTCGGCACTCATACCGATACCGATCTTCGGCGGCTTCTTGACCTCGTTGGCAACAACGAAGCCATCCAGCGCCAGGCGGTCCTTGATCCGCGCGAAGACGCCGGTCGACACGATCACCGCCCCGGTTGAGTCCAGGTTCAGGTGATGCGTCTTGAACAGGTGCGTGGACCCGCAGCCGCCGAACTCAGGCGGGGTACACACGTAGGGGACCGGATAGGGGATGTTCGGCTCGACGACGGTGTAGCGCACGTTGCGCTGCTCTGGATGCTGCACCCGGATCCCGGCCATGCAGTTACGTCTCCACCGTGGTGTAGTGCACCGTGAGGGTCACGGTATCGGATGTGCCGCCTGTCAGATCACCCGCAGAAGCGTTATCGATGGCGAGCGCGACAGGCTGATTCACCGCAACGGTAGCGTCAGCAGACCACTGGCGGATGATGTAGCCGTCAGTCGCGCCAGTGCCTGGAAATACCGGGGTCCCAAGCGAGGTATACGAGTCGCCACTCGATCCGTTGAACCGCCAGGGACTCGACGCCATCTGGTAATTGTCAAGGACATCAGACCCAGAGCCATACCAAAGCGCCCAGATCGCTGCGTTATCGAGGTTTGAATGGGTCGCCACGAAATGTTTCGACAGCACACCTCCGATGACCTGTAGAATGCGCCCCTCGCCAGGCGCGGCAATGACCTCAATTGGTGTTGTCGGCAGCGCATTGATCTGGGCATTCGTTAGCACGATGGCCTTGCGATAGACAACGATCGCTTCGCCAGCCTCTGGTTCGGCGATGATGTCCACCGCGAGGTGCTTGTGACCACCCAGCTCGTTCTGACGGCTTGCCCAGTCGAAACTCACGATTACCTCCGCTGCACGGCGGCGAAGAAGAACTCATCGCCGCCGAGGTCCATGGAGTACCCGAGGGCATCGACCATGTCGTCGTGCCCTTTCGGGAACGCCTTGAGCTCGGTCTCAAAGTCGGACCCCTGGAGGGTGCTCCGATGCTTGACCCGACCGGCCTCATACTTCGCTGCCACCGCGCGCGCCCGGGTGGTCTTGTCGGTGTCCTGCTGGCGACCCTCGATCGGGATCCGTGGGTAGTCGGCCATAACCTCCTGGATCAGGGTCGACTGGAACTGCTGGCTCTCGCAGATGACCAGACCCATCGTCGGGTAAGCCAGCCAGCCCTCGTGAATGAACTCGGCATGGTGCGTCTCGCGCTTGTCGCGGACCACCGACAGGACGTAGAAGTTGCCGTCTTCGTCCTCGGCCGTCGTGACCCGGGCCGTCCAGTCGGCGCGCTCCTTCTCGGAGCTGGCCAGGTCGATGCCCATCCGGATCGTGTAGCTCTTGCCCTCGGGCAGCCTGTCGAAGTACTCGAACGAGCCCGGGAAGACCGAGCCCGTCATCAGTCCTTCGACGTCATTTTGGTACGCGCACAGGAACAGCGGCGTGCCGAGGTCCTTGCGCTTGGCGAGCAGCTTGTCGACCGGCCAGTACTCAGGCCAGTAGCTGGTCAACGAGGAGGGGTCGTTCAGGTCGCCCTCGAGGGCCTTCAGCAGAAGCAGGTCCCAACCCTTGCCGTGCTCGTTGCCGACCAGCTGATCCTCTGGGGTGATCAGCAGCTCGTAGGTGTCCTCGACGGCCCACCGGGTGCCGAGCACCACCACCACGCCGTCCGGCTTCAGGCACGGCAGGACGACCTTGAGCAACCACTCGGTGACCTTCGCACGCTGCTCCGGAGTCTCGGTGTTCTCCGGGTCGAGGATGTCGTCGAGGATGATGATGTCGAAGCGCTTGCTGATGATCGACCCGCCCACGCCCCGGGCGAACATCGTGCGGTTGTTGGTGCCGATCAGCTTCGACCCTGACCGGGTCCATTCCTTGTCGGTCCACTTGCTGTCGGACTTCAGGTTGCCGTACAGCTCGGTGAAGCGTGGATTGAACTCGACGGTGTCGCGCACCGCCTTGCTCATGGCATCGGCCATGTCCTGCGTGTTCGACATCAAGCCGATCGCGATGTCGGGGAAGTTGCCAATCAGCCAAGAACACAGCCCGGTGTTGCCGTGCGTCGTCTTCGCGGCGCCGCGCGGGAGCAGGTTGACGTTGTGCCGCCGCTCGGCGATGCCCTCGAAGATGTGCTCGAGCATCTGCCGGTGATGCGGAAAGACCTTGTTCCCGAAGACATACTCGTTGTGGGCGATCAGCCCTTCGACTGCGTCAGTTCGTACGAGCGCGCGAAGCGCCTGGGAGCGTAGCTCGTCCCACGTCTCCGGAGGAAGATCCACGCTCTCCAGCGACGCTCGCAAGGAGCTCAAGGATGGTGGGCGGTACTTCTCCGGATCCGGCATCGCCGCCGTTGAGGTTGAGGCCAAGGTTCCGGTTCTCCTGGATCGCGCTCGGGCTGCCTGTCAGGACGAGCAGCTTGTCGACGAGCTTCGCCAGGTCGGCGGGCGTGACCGTCTGGCCGGGGATGGTTCGTTGGTACTGCTTGCCGGTCGAGTGGTCGTAGTCGAGCACCACCCGGTCCTGCAGGTCGAGACCCATCTTCAGGATCGCGGCGTGGATCACGTCGAGCGCGTCGGTCTTGACCTTGGCGATCTTCTCGGCGGTCGCATCCTCGATCGCCACGATCGACTTGCGCCGCTTGTCGGCGTGGTGCTCAGCGCGCTTGCGCTTCCACTCGCGCTTGTTGGCCTGGTCGTTGACCACACTCCACGAGTCGATGCCGTTGGCTGCAGCGAACGACCGGACGCTCTGGTCCTCGGGTCCGGTGACGAACTCGAGCTCGAGTGCCTCCCAATCGTACTTGCTGTTCATGCCTCTCCCGGCCGGGCGAAGTTGTCGGCCTGCATGGATCCCGGCACGACGTTGAACTCGTGCAGCGGCAGCGCCATGACTTGGACGACGCACTTGCCGATGAACAGCGGGCGGTTGGCCTTGTCGGCCACCCACTGGCGCATCATCGTCTGGATGGACTCGAACTGATCGGGCTCGACGTCATCGGGTGTGGTCAGGATCGCCTTCCCGTCGGGGAACACCGTCAGGGTGAAGTGCGGTCCTTCGTGCTTGTCGTCACCGTCCCATGAATTCTGCACAGACGAACTCCAATCCTTGCCAGTCGAGCTCGGCGTTGGCTTCGTCCTTCGCCTTCGCGATGGCCTGGTCGACGACTTCGGCCACGAGGAGCGGCATCCGGTACACCCGCTCCACCCAGCGCTCCTCACCACCGTGCTCAATCGCGGCACGCTTCTGTTCGAGCGCACCCCAGTCGACGCTGATCTGACCCATGATCTCGTCGAACCGCTCGCGGCTGAACGGCATGGCCTCGCGCAGCCGTTCCTCTCCGACCCGTTCCTGCAGGTCGGTCAGCAGCTCGCGCAGCTTGTCCTGGTCCGGCGTGCCGTGGAGCTCGTTGAGGATCGGGGTTAGCTGACGCGCGACAGCATCATCTGCCTCGATCACCCAACACGGGAACTCCGACAGCCCCTCACCGATGCCTACTGTCCAGCGGTTCTCGCCGTCGATGATCTCCATCTTCCCGGCCATCGCCGGGTGCTTCCGCACAGTGAGCGGGTCGAGGAACCCGAATGTGCGGATCACGTGCGCCAGGCGATCTCGCTCCTCGACGGTCATCACGTTCGGGTTCCACGTGTTGGGAACGAGCGTGCTCGACGAGAAGTACTGGAGTTCGCCTACAACTGCCGCGGCGTCCGTCGGACTTCTCCCGCCGTGCCGTCAGAGCACGAGACCCGCACGCTCGTCAGGCGCTGGAAGCGCAGAGCGAGTCGTTCGAGGAAGTACCCGGCGATGCCGAGCGGGCTGGTCACCGTTCCCGGGAGCAAGACGTTGAGATCGCTGCGGTTGAGCTCCTCGGCCATGAGTCGTACGTCCTGCTCGAGAAACGTCGAACCAGGGACCCAGCCCGACTTCGGGTCGAGGTCGCCTGACACGGTGGCCTCGACCGTCCAGCTATGACCGTGCGGATCCGCGCAGGGTGGGTAATCGGCGATGCGATGCTGGGCATCGAAGTGGGCCGAGACCGTAACGGAGAGCTCCATCGGTTCCTCGGTGGCATAAAGAAGGGTCGGTCTGCTCAGATGAGCGACCGACCCGACCGTCCGGATCTGCCCTTGCGGGCTGACTATGTGTTGTGCTGCACGCGATCCTACACGCGTGCGGTTTGGCGCGTCTAGGGGGTTTGCTCCAGTGTCCGCGGCGCGCGGGTCATCGTGCCAACGACCAAACGAACATGATGCCAAGGAACCCAAGCCAAACCACAGCCACTTGGAGAAGGGTGTCGCGGTGGTCGTCGTGCGGCTCGCGGGTCATAGGCAACCTCGGAGGAGGGCTTCGAGTTCCATTCGGAGCGTGCAGTGATCGTCGCAGTTCTCGTCGTGGTTGCCTACGGTCGCCTCCAGCGCGTCGATGTGGGCGAGGAGGGCGCGGCGGTCGAGGATCGCCTGAAGGTACGCCTCCCCGACCCTCTCGCGAGACCACATCTCATTGGTGGGGCGCGGCGTTTCGGCCATCGCGGCTTCATGCCGCTCCCTGATCGCCGCCAGCTCGTCAGGACTCATCGGTGTCTCCTCGGAGGCGGGCGAACTCAATCCCGTGTGTGACTCCGCGGTCATACGCCTTCCAGATCAAGTGCTCAACGGTACCGGCGATCTTTTCGGCGACCTCAGCCGCCGTCCAGTTCATGTAGTCCGCGCGTCGGAGGGCTTCCGCAATCCTGTCAACGTCGGCATACAGGACATCCGCGTCACGCATGTACTCGTCTGCTTCGTTGAAACGGTCAATGGATCGTTGTGCCGTCGCTGTCTCGCTCACGTCTCAGCTCCTTCGGAGGCGGCTAGGATCGCGCCGTTGTAGTCGCGGACTGCTCCGGGCTCAGGATCGTCGCCCTCGAATGGGATGGGCGGGCCTTCGGGATCATCGGGGTTGTCATAGCCGCCGGGGAACCCGCCGTGCCAATGCCTCCAGGTCGCCACGCACGGCTTCCAAATGCACGGTCCCGGCGCTGTCTCGCTCACGTCTCAGCTCCTTCGCTCGGCCAGCGTGACCGAGAACTCGTGGCGCAGGATCACGATGCCGAGTCCGAAACCCGTGAAGGGACGGTAGAACTTCAACACTTGATTCATGCCGCTAACCGGCCTCTGGTGCAAATGGTGAAAACGGATCACGTCTCAGCTCCTTCTGCGGGTGGGGTCAGGCGGGCACACTCATCGGGGACCTGGCCCGAGAACGGGGTGCCAGTTGGAGTCGTAGCTCTCCTTGGTCGGGTAGCCGCTCGGGCAATCCTCCTCGTGCTCGCCATACTCCATGTCCTCGACACCGCATTCGGGGCAGGGCGTCGGATCGTCATAGGGCGACGGCGGGCTCGCAAGGCCCGGATCGTAGAGGGAGTGGTCCATTCACGTCTCAGCCAGTTCAGTATTGACCCACTTGCGGGCCTGGCGGTCGTAGCGCCACGGAAGTTCGATCCCGAGTTCGTCGACCGGCAAGCCCGACAGGACGCCTTCCTCGTCGACCAGCATCACGCAAAGCGACTGGCGTAACACCTGGTTCGGGGCAAACGTCACGTAGAACCCGTGGATCAGCGCCTCGAAGCCGCTCGCTAGCCGCACGGGGTACGGCTCGTCAAGCCAGATCATCTTCCTGGTCCAGTCGATGCTTCATGGCCCGGAGGCCGGTCCTCAACTCGTGCGACATGATCTCGTGTGCCTTCTCGATGTCGTCGATCATCGGCGGTTCCCCGTGCCTACCGCCGTAGATCATTGATCGCTTCGTCGTCAGCCAGCCCTTCCCGGGGACAAAAGTCGCCAGGGTCATCTGGATCATTCCGGGCACCTCGGGCCAGCTGACCTCGTTGGGGTGACTCATGCGATGCCGTACCTCCGCAACAGGCAGCGCTTCATCCTGGCTCGGGCCTTGGCGCCCTTCCGACCCTTGCGGTCCTTCAGGGCGTGGGCCCGGGTGAACTCCCGGGGGAGCATCGGTGCCGGGCCGTGGACGAGCCCGGTGCGGCCGCCGCGCTGGCGAGCGATATGGACGGGTGTCGCATCAGGATCGATCGGTTTCATCGTTCGACTCCCCGGAAGTGGTGCGCCTCGATGGATCGGCAGCATGGCTCGAAGCCCGGGTCGTTGTAATCCTTGCCCTGATAGTCAGCGCAACCGTCATCGTCGCCGTGCGGATACTCGTGCTCATCGGAGACTCGAACGTCTTTCTCGGCGCCTTGGTACTCCATCGAGTACCCATCCGCACGGCCCCACCCCATCTCGTAGAGCACATTGAAGGCTTCGCGCTGGATGCGCGGCCAAGGGGCTGTCCCGCGCTCGATCCAAACGTCGCCGTCGCCATTGACGTACGGCCCGTTCATCCCGGTGGCGCCAGCTCGGGCGGCTCGGGATCCGGTGTCCACGGGCCGGGCTCGGGGTCGATGCCAGCGACCCACGCTTCGGCCAGCGCCATGCAGCGGTCGTGGATCTTGCCGTCCTTGTGCCGGATCCCGCTATGCGGCTCGAACTGCGTACTGCCCGTCAGCGACACGCCGCAGGCCGTCCCGGGCGGGATGTCCAGCGACCCGTAGCCCGGGATGATGGCGTGCCAGTCGCTGTACTTGACGGCCTGAGCCACGTTGTTCCGCACGCGGACCCAGCGGATCTCGGACTCGGACCTCACTCGTCTTCCTCCACCTTGCTCTCGATCGAGCGGACGGCGATCAGGGCATAGGTGAAGCGCTGCTTGAGCTTGCCGGTGCGGCCCATGAGCTTGACGTGGATCATACCCTTCGCCCGTTCGCTCCAGTCAACCTCGATCTGGCCGCCATCCTGCACCACGTCAACCCTGTCTTCCGTCAACTGCCCCCCGATCTCTGAGCGGATCTTCACGTAGTCGCCCTTGGCCATTGACGCGCCTCCTTGGTGCTGCCTCCTGCTCCCAGCAGGGCGGGCAGATGATGAGTGACCCGGCGCCCTTGGTGGTCCAGCCACCCGTGGGCTTGGGTGCGTTCCGCCTCAGTTGGTAGACGTCTCCCGGGCGGGATCCGCAGAGCTGGCAGGGTCCAACTGGCACTTCACAGGACGCGGCCGACCAGCGCCCCGAAGATCGCCCCGGCACAAGCCATGAACATCCAGAACAGCAGAATCTTGTCGTCGCGAGTCAACGTCGACGCATCCTCGTGGAGCTGCATGTGCGTGTCCTTGAATACGTCCGGGAAGCGGTCCTCGCATACGGGGCAAAGGAAGTCGCCGTAGGTCTCGTCTGTCATCGTGGCCCTCCTTCGAGACAAGTACTTGTGGCAGCGTACATCAGCCATACCGACATCAGCGCTTCTTCCCTGGCTTGGGAACGGCCGTCACGGGTCGTCCGTCGATCCACTCAGCAGGGTGCGTTCCAGCGGCGAGGTTCCCCGGCGTCGGTTCGACGAACGACGTCTCCTCGAGCCGGGCCGTGATCGGGACCCAACGCCCGATCGGCCGCCCGAGGACGGTCACCTCATGGGGTTCCGTCAGGCGCGGGTATGCCTTCTGGAACTCGGTCGACGTGATCTGCTTCATCAGTCCTCCTGGTTGAGCCTCCACAGCACGAATAGCTCCCCAACAGCGAGGACCGCGGCGGCAGCCGAGAACAGGGACAGCCAGAATGCGGGCCAGCCGGTCGTCAGCATCGACGCGATGAACAGCACGACCGCGAGGATGCCCAGCGCATAGGGGAGCACGACGATCTGCCAGAGGTTCATGGGCTCCTCACAATCTCGTCAGTGACCTTGAACTCACTCGCCGGACGCGCAAACGGCACGCCTCGGGTCATCGGCAGAGCAACTGCGTACAACTCGTTGCCCACCATCTTGAAGTCAACGATCTGGCAGACGACTCGGTTCGGGCCAACCGCAACCTCGGCGTCACTGCCGGGTCCATACCAGATGGCGTCGTAGAAGTCGTTCACGAGTCGGCCTGCTGGGCGAGGGCGGCCTCGGCAGCGTCGAGCCATGCGTTCACGTCGCCCGTCTTGGCGAGGAAGGGTCGCCACTGGTCGCCGAGCGTCGTCGCAGCCGGGATAGCGTGCTTCATCGCGATGACGGCCTTGACGAGCCCGTTCAGCGCCGTCCGCAGCGCGTCCTCTCGCGGCTCGGGGGAGGCGTGCCGCTTCGCCTCGTTCTCGACCCCAGCCAGATAGCCCCGGTTGTAGGCGTCCCGTTCGTCGCTGATGAGATGGTCGCGCGGGTCGGCGTCCTCTCGCGGCTCGGAGGAGGCGAGGAATGCGAGCCCCGCAGCGATAAGGCGGTCGGCATCTGAGTAGATGACGTCCCGGATGGCGCATTCACTGAACGGGTGTCTGCCGTGCCGTCGCTCACCCCACATGAGGCAGTCCGGGTGATGCAGGAGGGCGGCGATCCTGTCGCGCTCGGGCTTGCCGTCTGGCTGTTTCGGACGACCGCGGCAGATGCACGATCCGAACGGGTCATTCGCATAGGCCGCCCAACAATCAAGGTAGTGCCAGCCGCCCCGCCGCCAACGTCCGGCGGTGACTACATCGCGGCTCACCTGTGGTCCTCATTCCATGCGTTCTGCACGCTGGTCGGGACCGGCCCTTCGGGCGGGTAGTCGTCCTCTCGCGGCTCGGAGGAGGCGAGGCGGGCGTACTCGCGGGCCATGAGACGAGCGTCCTCAACATCGCGCTCCACGCACTGCGCCTCATCGAACGGGCTGTGCAGGATGTGGAACGCCCTCGCCAGCCGCTCTACGTCCAGCGGTACGGCGTCGAGGGTGGCGACCAGACGGCGCGCGTTGGCGAGCGCCCCGCCGATCACTAGGTCGGAGTCTCGGTCAGGCTCGGCGGGTACGGTCATCGTCCAGCGCCGCTTGCCGGAGCACAG
>DASUFV010000063.1:0-9225 GCA_036274415.1 Actinomycetes bacterium | reverse complement strand
CACCAGCTGGGCACCCAGGTTCTGATGCGGCTC
The DNA here is from genome assembly GCA_036274415.1 of Actinomycetes bacterium. Lineage (GTDB taxonomy): Bacteria > Actinomycetota > Actinomycetes > JAHEKZ01 > JAHEKZ01 > JAHEKZ01. Next base: position 9,192 of record DASUFV010000063.1, on the reverse strand, counting down.
GTGCAGGTCGACCTCGCGTGCGACCGTGACACCGTCGTTGGTGATCGTGGGTGCGCCGAACGACCGATCGATCACGACGTTGCGCCCTCGCGGACCGAGCGTGACCTTCACCGCATTCGCTACGGCATCGACACCGTGCATCAACGAGTGACGGGCGGCTTCGTCGAACTGAATGATTTTCGGCATCGTCGAACCTTTCCAGCGTCAGTGAATGCGTGACGCCCCGACACCCACAGGCGTGGGTATTCGGGGCGTCACGTCAGGAATAGCGGTGAGGGCTTACTTCTCCACGATCGCGAGCACGTCGCGGGCAGAGAGAATGAGGTACTCCTCGCCGTCGTACTTGACTTCGGTGCCGCCGTACTTGGAGTAGACGACGACATCACCGACGCTGATGTCGAGGGGGATGCGCTTCTCGCCGTCCTCGTCGAAACGACCCGGGCCGACCGCCAAGACCTTGCCCTCTTGGGGCTTTTCTTTGGCAGTGTCCGGAATGACGAGCCCGGACGCCGTGGTCTGCTCGGCGTCGAGAGCTTGGACGAGAATGCGGTCCTCGAGCGGCTTGATGGAAACCGACACTTGCGTTGACCTCCGCCTTGCGGCTGATCGGACAGCACTGCCATGACTGACACTGCTACTGATAGGACCTGCTGCGTCTTCCCTCCGCCGTCGCGGTGTCGGACGGTCGACGCTGGCACACTCACACCGAGAGTGCCAACGCCCAACCTAGCCAGCCGTTAGCACTCCGTCAACCCGAGTGCCAGCTCCCCACATGGACGGAGGACGCGTGCCGCCGGACGAGGTCGAGTGGCTCTCCAGCCCAGAGGGTCGCCGGGTGCTCGCTGGCTTGCCCCGCTATCAGCCCGACCAGGCCCTGGCCGTGAGCACGGCCTTGCGGACCTCGGGCCTGACCGAGGGGCAAACCGCGGCCGTCCTCACCCAGTCGCGCCTGCGCTCGCGGGTGGCCGAGCGCTGGGGCTCGGCGGTCGACGACCTGCTGTTCACTCCCGAGGGTGCCGAGCAAGCCACCCGACCCGAGGTGGCCGCTCTCAGGGCGGCGCGCTACGCCGTGCTCTCCGAGGTCACTGGAAGCACCGTGGCCGACCTCGGGTGCGGGATCGGGATCGACGCGCTCGCGTTCGCACGGGCCGGCCTTGAGGTCGACGCCTTCGAACGCGATCCCGCCACAGCTCTGATCGCCAAGGCGAACGCGGCGGCCACCGGGGTCGGCGACCACGTCCGGGTGACCGAGTGCGACGTGACGTCCAAGGACCCCCGCGACTGGTCGCAGTACGCGGCGGTGTTCGCCGACCCGGCGAGGCGTCGCGGCGGTCGGAGGCTTCACCAACCGGAGCAATGGTCGCCGCCCCTGTCATGGGTGCTCGCACTGCTCAACCAGAATGTGGGGGTCAAGGTCGCCCCCGGGCTCGACGCCGACACTCTGCCCGTCGACGTGGAGTTCTGCGTCGTCTCGGTCAACGGCGACGTCGTCGAGGGTGCCCTCTATCGCGGCGCGCTCAAGCGCGCGCACATCAGCAAGAGCGCAACGTTGTTGCCAGGCGGCGATACGGTTACCGATCTCGACCTCCCCGGCGACCCCTCCCCTGTGCGCCCGGTCGGCCGATACGTTCACGAGCCGGACGGCGCAGTGATCAGGGCGGGCTTGGTGGCTGCGGTCGCGGCGCAACACGGCGCCTGGTTCCTCGACCGACACGTCGCCTATCTCAGCACCGACAGCTCGATCGTCTCGCCGTTCATGCGCAGCTTCGAAGTGCACGACGTGCTGCCGTTCTCGGTCAAGCGACTGCGTGCGTACCTGCGCAACAAACAGGTGGGGCAGGTCGTCGTGAAGAAGCGTGCCTCAGCCGTCGACGTCGACGGGCTGCAACGAGCGCTCAAGCTCGACGACTCGAATCCCGGACGCCACACTCTGCTGCTCACGAGGATCGGCAGCGATCCGGTGGTGATCGTCGCGAGCCCTGTGAGCGCTCGCTCTTGCGACTAGTCGGCGGTCCTACTGCGCCGCGGAGAACGTCGTGACCAGGTCCCAGTGGTCGACGAAGGGAGAACCGGCAAGGAGCGGCTCCTCCGCGGGGACGGGAGTCATCTGGTGGGCTTGCCAGTCCGGCCCGAGGAAGTCCTCGAGCGCAGCGACGTTCTCCCACCGAGTCACAAGAAGAAGGCGCTCACCGCCTTCTCCGAAAGACCGCAGAATTTCGCCGGAGATGAAGCCCTTCGCGTTCGTGACGCCAGGCCACACTTCGGCTTTGACATAGTCGATCAGCGCATCGACCTGACCGGCCTTGACCGGCGTCTCCCACATGCGAACAATCACGCGCACATCATCCCCGATCACGGCCCTGCACGGAACGCCGGGGCAGTAACGATCGGGACCGATCCGGCCTCAACCGGTAACAGTCAGGGTGTGGGCTCGGTAGAGGGGCTGGGCTCAACGGACGTCGTCGAAGGCGACGTGGACGACGTGGTCTCTCGCGATGCCCAGCGCTGGTCCGGAATCGGTGTGTAAGGAATGCTGCGCAGCAGCCAGAGCGGGTTGGAGTACGCACGCACGGCTCCGGCAGCGTTGCGCAGCTCCACTCGATGAAAGCTCGACGACGCTGTTGGCACGCGGACTTTCAGCACACCCTTGACCACATCGCTGGCAGGAAACACCCGCCGCTTCACAGCCGGATCAAGCATCGATGGGCCCGCCTCGTCCACCACCCCCGACACCACCGCCACCGACCAGTCAGTCGGCACACCTTTCAAGCGAATCTTCACGGTGCAGCGCTCGGTGTCGACGACTCCCACCGAACCCATGGGGACGAAGCCTGCGCCGAGCAGGTCGATGGTGCCGTTGAACTCAGCGGGGTCGTAGAACCAGGCGCGACCGGCCAGAATCGCCGTCTGCAGAGCGGAAACATCTGTGCCCGCTGCCCACACCCCGGTGACGTGTCGCCATCGCTGGGCCGTCCAGTCCAGGCCTTCATGGTCGTCGGTCGCTCCCGTGCCCGTGACGAGCACCAGGTTGCGTGACAGTACGTCCCACATGGCCAGGTAGTCGTTCTCGAGCATGCCTGCCCGCCCCTGGGTGTACCCGACCTCGACGATGTCAGCACCGAACGCGTGCTCTTGGAGCATTGCCGAAGTCACCGAGCGCCTCTTGGCCAGTCGCTGCGACGTCGAGAAGGGCCCACCCGACGTGCCGAACGGGTGGTTGTACGACGCGACCCCACCGGCGGCGTGCACCTGTGCGATGGCGAGCTCGACGTCGAAGTGCGCCGGGTCCGATGCCGGCCAGATTTCTGGCTCGCCGAACCAGTTGACGTGCGGAGTGCTGTGCGACAGCTCCAAGCCCTGTTGTTGCACGACCGTCGGATACAGCGGCGTGTAGTGCTCCATCAGTTCGCGCTGAACAGCGAGCACCGCCGTCGAAGTCTTCCGCACGCGTTCGAAGTGCAACCCGTCGACGACCGTGGTGCTCGTCACACCGTTGCGCGAGGTCACGGCGAAAGCGAACCGCGTGAGCGCCGCGTCCCGGAAGTCGACGTCTGGCCAGATGGTGGTGAGATCACTCACCGGGTCGAGCGAGAGCGTCGTCCATTTCTTGACCGGCACATCGAGGACGATCAAGCCGTTCAGCGGATCAGTTTCGACGACCGTTCCGGGCGGACGCCCACCGCCGACCCGATACCGGAGGCGGTACTGCCCTGCTGGACGCCCTGACATCGCCGGGCGGTAGGAGGTCTCGACGACGATGTCGAAGAACGCATCTTCACCGATGTCGACTGGCCTCACGTCGAGCACGACTGTCGTCCCGTCCAGCGACGTGGTGAGGGCGGAGTTGCGGGCGTCCGCTCTCACCGTGCGGGTTCCAATGGCGTCCGGCTTGCTCGTGGCGCTCATGCGCATGGCCCGGTCACCGGGATCGTTGGCGGATGCCGGTTGGCTCACGATCGACGCCGACGAGTTTGCCAACTGACCTTCGAACGATGAGACCCAGACGACGCGGACGCCGTCGGTCCACTCGGTGAGCGCGTTGAAGTGCACATCGGAGACGTATCCCCTGGCCACCATGCGGTGGTCGTGCTCGGTCCACCAGATGACGTCGACGCCGGTTCGCTCGGCCTCGGCCAGATGCGCCTGCATCGACGCGGCGCCCTCGCTGAAGCTCGCGTGAATGTGCATGGCCATCCGGATTGGCGTCTCGCCGTTGAGAGCGCCGCTGGCCAACTTCGGGGTGGCGACACTCGCCAGCCCGCCGACACCTCCGACGACTGCCGCTCCTGCGGCGCCCTGCAACAACCGACGCCGGGTGACCGGCCGTTCCCCCGCCATGAGCCTCCCTCAATGCCCCCTGCTCGGTGCCACCCTTCTGGGCCCCGCACGAACACCAGGCCCCTCAATCCTGGCCGAGAGTCCGACCCACCGGGAGACAACCCGCAACATTCATCCCAACGATCATGGACGTCCAGCTCGGCCCACGGTGACGGAATCCACAGGGAGCGACGAACTGACCGGAATGCCCAGATTTGAGGGGCGACGGCCGGCTTCCACCAAGGCGGCCCCAAGGGCAGCGACCATCGCGCCGTTGTCAGTGCAGAGCTCCGGACGAGGCACTTGCATTCTGATGCCTGCCGCCGAGCACCGTTCCCCGAGCACCGTCCGGAGTCGGGAGTTCGCTGCGACGCCGCCGCCGAGCAGCAGGTGGTCGACCCCGGTGGTTTGGCACGCGTCGATCGCCTTCGAGCTGAGCACGTCGACAACGGCGTCCTGGAAGGCCGCAGCGACGTCCGTCCGGTTGACCGGTTCGCCCTCACGTTCGCGCAATTCCATCCACCGCGCTACTGACGTCTTCAGACCGGAGAACGAGAAGTCGAATCGATGCCGTTCCCGGTCGCGTTGCGCCGTGAGCCCGCGCGGAAACGTGATGGACTCCGGATCACCGGTCGAGGCCAGCTGGTCGACATGCGGGCCTCCCGGGAACGGCAAACCGAGTAGTCGGCCAACCTTGTCGAATGCTTCCCCTGCAGCATCGTCGATCGTGGCACCCAGGGGTGTCATGTCACCGGTCACGTCGTCCACGAGCAGCAGTGAGGTGTGTCCGCCACTGACGAGCAGGGCGACAACTGGCTCTGTTGACGGACCATGCTCCAAGCGGTCGACCGCCACATGAGCCGCGAGGTGATTGACGCCATAGAGAGGCTTGTCCGCGGCTAGCGCGATCGCTTGGGCGGTCGCGGTGCCAACGAGGAGCGCACCCATGAGCCCGGGCCCCGCGGTGACGGCTACGGCGTCCAGATCTGCCAGCGTCACTCCCGCTGAGTCGAGCGCGCGTCGGATCGTGGGAAGCATCGCCTCCAGGTGCGCTCTGCTTGCCACCTCCGGAACGACACCACCGAATCGCGCCTGCTCATCGACACTGCTGGCTACGGCGTCGGCGAGAAGGGTCGACCCACGGACGATTCCGACGCCCGTCTCGTCGCATGACGTCTCGATGCCCAAGACCAAGGCTTGGTCGCTCACGCCGTCTGCCCTCCAGCGGACGAAAGGTCTCGCCGCATCACGAGAGCATCGCGTCCCGTGCCGTAGTAACCCGACCGCCTGGACAGGGTGACGAAGCCACGACGCTCGTAGAGCGACAACGCCGCGACGTTGTCCGACACCACCTCAAGCGTCAACGTGCGACACCCGCGAGAGCGCGCGTGTGCCGAGGCAGTCTCGAGGAGCCGACTCCCTAGGCCGCTCCGCCTGTGCCCCTCGGCGACGGCGATGGTCTGGATATCGGCGTCGGGCGGAACCACCATCACACCCACGTATCCGACGACGTCGGATGCGACTTCAGCGACCCAGTACGCGCGCGACTCGGGAACGCCGGCAAGCTCGGCCCAGACCGACTCCAGTGACCAAGCCGTCTCAAGGAACGACTGCCGCTCCAGAGCGTGCACGGCAGGGAGATCGGTCCAGCTCATGGGGCGAATCGTCGCCGCTGCCACGTTCATCACAGCACCGACTTGGGAGATGTCGCGGGTGTCACGTCAGGATGCCTGAGATACACCGGCCGCACCGGCTGTTGCTCCACCCCGTGCCGCGCGCGGTCGATCGCGAGGGCACAGACATCTGCTGCGCTGACAGCGACCACCGCATCAGGCGTCACGGCCGGCAACACAGGAGTGTCGCTCGTCGCGATGATGGGCAGGTCACCCCTCAACTCCGAGGCGAGAAGGTCCTGCGCGACGACTCGAAGATCTTCCGCACGCCGTCGGTAGTTGTCGTACCGCGCGTAGAACACCTCGCGCCGCCGTGCGTCCGTGACGACGACGAACGGGTCGGTCCGTTGCGTGCCGAAGGCGATGGCGTCCAGCGTGACCGCACCGACAACCGGAACACTCAGTGTCAGGCCGAGTGCTTGCGCCGTGGCGATCCCTACCCGCAGACCGGTGTAGGCGCCCGGGCCGACACCGACAACCACCACATCGACGTCGTCCGCCGTCACGCCTGCCTGAGCCAGCACGTCAGCGATCAACCCGGGCAACACCTCACCGTGCCGGCGGGCATCGGAATGGCTGTGCTCGGCTACGACCTCGTCCTCACCTCGCTCATCGCGCGCGTTGACGAGAGCAACGGTCGTCGTTGGAGTCGCCGTCTCGATCCCGAGGTACAGCCGGCTCATGGACGCCCCTCCGGCCATTCGACGACGACGCGCCTGACGTCCGACAGATCTCGGTCGATGTGCACCGTGATCACGGAGCCGTCCAACTGGTCGACCATTCCCTTGCCCCACTCGACCACGGTGACCGACCTCTCGACGGACGCGTACAGGTCCAGGTCGTCGAGCTCGTCCACTCCACCCAGGCGATAGGCATCCACGTGCACGAGAGCAGGGCCACCTCCCGTCGATGAGTGCTCGCGCGCGATCACGAACGTGGGAGAGGTCACCGGACCTTCAACACCGAGGCCTTTGGCCACGCCCTGCGTGAAGGTGGTCTTGCCTGCCCCCAGCGGACCAACGAGCACGACGACGTCTCCGGCGCGGAGGTCTGCCGCCAGCCGTTCGCCGACCGCGCGCATGGCTTCGGCGTCGGCGACCTCGAGTGCATCTGCGTGGGTCACTCAGAGGTCCAGCCCTCTCGCGACGCGCTCGAGTAGATCGATGAGAAGGGCGTTGACGTCATCGGGGCGTTCGAGCATCACCAGATGTCCGCCCGGGTCGAGGATCTCCAGCTCCGCTCCGGGAATCCCTCTGACCAGAGCTCGGCTGTGTTCGGAGGGCGTCAGCAAATCGCGTTCGCCAACGACGACCAACGTCTCGATGCCGTTGAAACTGTCGAGCGAGTCGAAGGCGTCGTGGTCGAGAAGTGTCGGGTAGAAGTCGGCGAGCACGTCCACCGGCGTGGCGTTGATCATCTCGAGGCTGAAGTCGACCAGCTCCACCGGGACATCCGCGTCGAACGCGTAGAACTTGGTGACGAGCAGCGCAAGGTCGCTGCTCAGGGCCCGACCCCGCTCGATCAGGTCAGTTCCGCGTCGTCCGATCTGGATCACTGACGGCGCGACCTTGCGCAGCGTGCGCATGGCGATGGCGGGCAAACCCAGGGTCACCGCTTCCATCTCGCCAGCTGACGTGGCGATCAGCGCAACCCCGACGATTCGGTCACCGAACAGCTCGGGGGCAACCCGACCCAGTTCGAGGATCGTCATCCCGCCCATCGAGTGACCCACCAGCACCAGCGGACCCGTTGGCGCGACTTCGTCGATCACGCTGCGCAGGTCGCGCGCCAGCTGCGCCAGCGTCGCGGACTCGGAGGACCCTCGGCCGGAACGGCCGTGTGAGCGCTGGTCGTAGAACACCAGGCGGGCAGAGCCGTGCAAGGCCAGTCGTTGGAAGTGGAAGCAGTCTTGGTTGAGCGCGTAACCGTGAACGAACACGACGGTCAGGTCGCGCCACGGCGCTGAGGGATGCGCGTCCTCGACCTCGACGTGCAGCTCGACGCCGTCGTCGCAGCGCACGATCGTGGTCGGTCCGCGCAACTGGCCAAGCCCGAGCCGACCTCCCGACGTCACGCCTTTGCGCAGTCGGCGTCCGACGACCACTCGCTCGGCCGCGAAGCCGGCCGTTGCGCCGACAGCGGCAGCAACCAGTGCGACGCCGGCAACACCGGCACGCTGCGCCGGATTCACCGCTCGACACCTCCGACATAGCGGCGAGCGACTCGCGGACCGATGCGAGTGACGATCTCGTAGGAGATGGTTCCGGTCGCGTCAGCCCAATCCTGTGCGGTTGGCTCGCCATTTGAGCCGGGGCCGAACAGCGTCACGACGTCACCGGCGACCACTGGGTCATCGTCCAGATCCAGCATGAACTGGTCCATACAGACGACGCCCGCTATCGTCCGACGGCGTCCACCGACCATGACCGGACCGAGGTTTGTGGCGTTGCGTGGAATTCCGTCCGCGTACCCGAGCGGCACCAGCCCAAGGCTCGTCTCGCGATTGGTCACGTACCGGTGCAGGTAAGAGACCCCGTGTCCGGCGGGCACTCGCTTGACCAACGTCAGTCGTCCCCGCAGGGTCATCGCGGGGAGCAGCCCGAGCTCGCTCGGTGGTGCGTCGGGTAATGGCGAGAGCCCATACACCGAAAGGCCCGGTCTGGTGAGGTCGAAATGTGTATCGGGGTGGGTGAGAGTGGCCGCCGAGTTGGCCAGGTGCCGAACCTGAGGTGCGAGCCCGGCGCCCTCGGCGAGTCGAACTGCCTCGGTGAACGTGGCCAGCTGCCGATCGATCGTCGGGTGGCCGGGTGCATCGGCATACGCCAGGTGGGACCAGACACCGACGACATCGACCAACCCGTCGATCTCTGCTTTGCGAGCGGCGTCGACCAACAGCGGCCAATCGTCGACCGGGGCGCCCGAACGTCCCAGCCCGGAGTCGACCTTAAGATGCACCCGCGCGGGGCGGCCCAGCCTGGTGGACGCGGTCGCGATCTCGTCGAGCACCCACACGGCCGAGGCCGAGAGGTCAATGTCCGCGTCCACCGCTTCGTCCCAACGCTCTCCTGGCCCCACCAACCAGGCGAGCAATGGCGCGGTGACACCCGCCTGACGCAGCTCGAGTGCCTCATCGAGGAGCGCGACGCCGAGCCAAGCCGCACCTCCACGCAGCGCTGCAAGTGCGCTCGGCACCAAGCCGTGA
>DASUFV010000062.1:0-4694 GCA_036274415.1 Actinomycetes bacterium | reverse complement strand
ACCTCGACCGGCCACGACGCAGCGTCCTCCGGCTCAGGCGGGGCGGCCGGATCGCGGAAGTCGGTGTCGAAGGCGCCAGCGCACTCCCTCGCGACACCTCGAATCGACAAGGCGTACCCGCGGTCCGGCGTGACCGCGATGTCGAGCACGTCGTCGCGTAGCCCTAGCGCTCTGATGGCGTCCTCACCCACGGCACCTGCGTTGTCCGGCAGCACCCAGATGCCCTCGTGGTCGTCACCGACGCCCAGCTCCCGCGGCGAACAGATCATGCCGTCTGACACGTGTCCATACGTCCTGCGTGCGCTGATCTCAAAATCGCCCGGCAGTCGTGCGCCCGGTAGCGCCACGACGACGAGATCGTTGTCAGAGAAGTTGAGTGCGCCACAGACGATGCCGCGAAGCTCCTGCTCGCCGACGTCGACCTGGCACCAGCGCACGGTCTTGCCGTTCGAGTGCGTTTCCTCATCGAACGTCTTGACGCGGCCGAGGACCAGCGGCCCGCGCAGATCCGCGCCGACGTGGTCGACCGTCTCGACCTCGAGCCCGACGCCGATGAGACGTTCGGCGATCTCTCGTGCGGAGACGGTGTCGGGAAGGTCGACGTGCTCCCACAGCCACGAAACCGGGACGCGCATCACACCTCCAGACCGAACGGCACGGTGAAGCGGACGTCGCCCTCGACCATGTCACGCATGTCTTCGACGCCGTGGCGGAACATGAGGGTGCGCTCGATGCCCATGCCAAAGGCGAACCCGGAGTACTCGTCGGGGTCGATGCCGCAGGCGATGAGGACCTTCGGGTTGACCATCCCGCAACCGCCCCACTCGATCCATCCCTCGGACGAGCACGTGCGGCACGGGCGGTCGGGGTTGCCGACCGACTCCCCACGGCACACGAAGCACCGCAGGTCGAGCTCAGCACTCGGCTCGGTGAACGGGAAATAGGACGGTCGCAGTCGTGTGACGATCCCGGCCCCGAACATCGACGTCGCGAAGTGGTCGAGCGTGCCCTTGAGGTGCGCCATCGTGATTCCGGTGTCGACCACGAGTCCTTCGACCTGGTGGAAGACGGGAGTGTGCGTCGCGTCCAGCTCATCGGTGCGGAAGGTCCGGCCCGGACAGATGACGTAGATCGGAGGCGTGCGCTCGAGCATCGTGCGCACCTGCACCGGTGACGTATGCGTGCGAAGGACAACACCCGACTCTGGTGACTCGACGAAGAACGTGTCGGTCATCTCGCGCGCCGGGTGGGCGGGCGGCATGTTCAGGGCGTCGAAGTTGAACCACTCCGCCTCGACCTCGGGCCCTTCAGCCACCTCGTACCCCATGCCGACGAACAGCTCACAAATGCGCTCTTGCAGGGTCGTCAGGGGGTGTCGGCCACCACGAGGACGGAGGTCCCACGCCGCGGTGACGTCGACCTTCTCTTCCACAAGTACGCGCGCGTCCCGCTCGGCGATCAGCACCTGTTGTCGATCCTCGAGTGCTTCGCGCACTCGAGCTCGGGCGGCTCCCACTCGCTTGCCTGCCTCGGCGCGCGCCTTCGGCGGCAAGGCTCCGATCTCGCGGTTGGCCAGCGCCAACGGTGACCGGTCACCGGCATGAGCCAGCCGGACGTCCTTCAGCTGGTCGAGATCGGACGCCTGAGCGATCGCCGCCAGCGCGCCTTCGACCGCTTGGTCGATCGCCTCCGGCTGCAGGGCGGTCACCTCGACCGGATCGAAGGAGGAGTTGGGAGCTGACATGCGGCTTCAGAACTCCTCAGACGGTGACGGTGGCGCGGTGACGGTCGCGAGAACCGCAGTCTAGTCGGGCACATACCGCGCCAGCTCGGACCGGACGTCTCACGCAGTCGTGGGGTCGGTGACGGGCAGCACGACAACAAATCGCGCACCGCCCTCTGGGGGTGGCACCAACGCGATTCGTCCGCCGTGACCTTCGACGATGCCGTTGACCACATAGAGGCCGAGGCCGGTACCGCCTCGGTCAGACCCCTTCCAGAATCGTCCGAAGATCCGGTGCGCCCGACCCGGTGGTATGCCCGGCCCTTGGTCGGCGACCGACATGACCAAGCCGTCGGGATCATGGCGGAGCGTGATCGTGATCGTGCCCTCGCCGTGTCGGAGCGCGTTCTCGATCAGGTTGTCGAGCACCTGGCCCATCTTGTCGGGGTCGACCCATACCTCGGGCAGGTCGTCCGCGACATCGACCACAAAACGCTCCGGTTCCACTCCGGCGACGACCCGAGCCTCAACGCGCTTGTTGACGAGTGCGGCCATGTCGGTCGGTACCCGACGCAGTTCGAGTCTTCCGGCATCGATCCTGGCGACGTCGAGCAGCTCGGCGATCAGTCGGGTGAGCCGGTCGGCGTCGCTGTCGACCGCTTCGAGCATGAGCCTCCGCTGGTCCTCGGTGAACCGATCCCACTTGGCCAGGAGGGTCGCAGTGAAACCTTTGATGCCGGTCAGCGGTGAGCGAAGCTCGTGCGCCACGGTCGCGATGAGGTCGGCGTGCTCGCGCTCGGCGCGGTCGCGCGCCTCGGTGCCACGCAGGCACACGACGATCTGCTCGACCGGACCGCCACGCTCGGCCCTGATGTATGCGGCCGTCACCAGGACGTACCGACCGTCCGGCAGCTGCAGGACGCGTTCGACCTGACGGGTGCGACTGGACAACCCACCCAGCGGATTGGTGACCTGCCACCAGTCACGACCCGCGGCGTCGGTGAGCGGGAGCGCGTCGGCGAGCGGCAGCCCGACCAGCGCCTCGCGCGGCACCCCGAGAATCCGCTCCGCAGCCGCATTGCACTCGGTCACCCGACCGTCGGACGCCACGACAACGACGCCGTCGGGGAGGTCGGCAATTTCGGTCATGTCGCCGCTCCGGTCGAGCTGGTGCCCGAGGCGAGCAGGGGCGCTGACATGGCCCGGATTCTGCCAGTCAGGAGCACGATTTCTGTGTTCTCCGGGCTGGCCAATAGGGGCAAGTGTCACATTTCGCGATCCACGGCTTTGGCACGTTCTCGTCTGTCATCCTGCGGACATGGTCACCGGGACACCCACGGTCGAGGCGCAGGCGTCCACGCCGAGACCAGAGAGCCCGGCACGTGGACGGCCCATCGCGATCGTCCTGCTCGCGGTCGTCCTGCTGGGCGGCACAGCGTGGTGGGTGTTCGATCGACAGACATCGATCGATGTCGTCGTCACCGGCTCATCGTCTGCTCGCGGCATCGCCATCGAGGCTGACTACCAGCCGGTGCTGCCGACGACTGTGACCGGCGCGACTATCCGCACCGAGGTGGGGTCGGACGACGGCGCCAGCCTCTACGACAACTCCACCGATTCCGACGTGCCCCCCGAATCGATGGCAGTGCGGGCGGGCCGCAGCGTCTCCATCTATGCGACGGTCTTTCCTGACTGCGCGGTGAACGCCACGTCAGACCAGGTGGTTGTCACGATCCAGACAACCGATGGAGCTCGCCGGTTTGAGGCACCAGCGGACGGACTTGCGCAAGCTGCTCGGCGACTCTGCAGCGGCCGCCCCGAGTTCTCGCTCAGTCAGGCGTCTCGCGACCACGATGTGGTGACCGCTACCTATGTGACGACCCCTGTCGCCCGCGCTGTGACGGTCACCGTGCGGACCGACGACTATGAGGCACCCTCGATCCGGATCGAGCCCACCGACGGGCAGGTTGAGTGGACGGTCACCACCGAGGGCGGCTGCACCGCGGCCGAGCGCCCCGTGGTCGCCGAAGCCAAGTGGCGGGGTGGAAGCACGACCATGCGCTTGGAGCCGCCGGCGTCCTACGTGTGCCCTTAGGTCATCCCGCGCGTCTGACCCGGGCGCTGGCGTAGAGGCACAGCGCCGCTGCGGTTGCCACGTTGAGACTTTCCGCGCTCCCGTAGATCGGCACCGCCACGACGGCGTCCGCTTCGGCGCGCAGATCTTCGGGAACTCCCCACGCCTCGTTCCCGAACACCCACGCTGTCGGCCTCGCCAGCAGCTTCACAGCGTCGGGAGCGTTGAGATCGAGATCGGCGGCACCGTCGGCCACGACGACCTGAAGTCCTGCTGCGCGCAGCTCGTCGATCGCAGCGCTGACCGGCACCCCTGTGACGATCGGCAGGTGGAACAAGCTGCCGACGCTGGCCCTGACCACTTTGCCGTTGTACGGGTCGACGCTGTCCCCGGCGAACACGACGGCGTCTGCGCCCGCAGCGTCGGCGACCCGCACCAACGTGCCGGCATTGCCAGGGTCCCGGACGTCGGCGAGCACGGCGACCAGCGCCGGGCTGCTCTGCTCTGTCTGCTCGATCTCGGCCAGTGCTGCCTGCAGCGGCACGTCGAGAGCATCGACGACTGCCACGATCCCTTGCGGTGTGACCGTCTCGGAGAGCGCTGCCAGAACAGCAGCTGATGCCGACGTGACCGGCACCGACGAGGCGCCAGCGTCAGTCGTGAGCCGCTCGTGCCGAGCATCGGCCTCAGTAGTCACGAGGACCTCGTGGACGTGCACCCGCCCGTCACGATGTGCGGCCAAGGCAGCCTCGACAGCGTGCTCACCCTCGGCCAGGAACTGACCGGCGTCGGCGCGCGACTTGCGTCGGGTGAGGCGGCGCAATCGCTTGACGCGTGCGGAGCGCGGGTCGGTGAGCTCGGCTCCCACCGTGCTCCCCAGCCGCACCCTCACGTGCC
>DASUFV010000061.1:0-9276 GCA_036274415.1 Actinomycetes bacterium | reverse complement strand
GTACTTGACCGATCCATCGCTGAGCCCGATGCTCAGCTTGCTCGGCCGGATGGTCTTCGCTACCGGTTCAGACCAGTTGCCGTCTGCGTCGTAGCCGAAGACCGAAACCGTTCGAATGGCTCGTGAGTTGACCTTCGTACTCGCGCTGCGTGTCGTGCCTCGGAAGAACTGCTCGTTGCCCCACGGCTCGGATGCCGGTTCGGTGCTGGGGACGATCACCGCCGTGTAACCGATGACGTCCGAGTCATTCGAGGCGTCCCAGTGAGTCTTGATCGTCGAGTTGTCCCCCGAGCCGGTGGCGTCGACATTGACCGAGAGTCCACTCGGCGCGCCGAGTCCGGCGTCCAGGGCACCGCCGGAGAACGCGATCTCTCCGAGCGACGGGATGGGCTCAGCAGCGTCGGCGTTAAAGGCGATGGACCCGAGCAGCGCACTCTGGCCCGTTTCGCAGTGCTGCTCGAACGTGACGGACATCTGCAGGACGTCGCCGGTGCCGCCGTCGAAATCGAGGTCGTGGATGACGAAGTCGCCGAGCATCTCGTTGCAGCCACGGCCGTCTCCGTAGACCTCCAGGCGAGGAGTCTCGCCTCCAAATCGAGTCGCATTCCGGAAGACGTCCCCGGCGTCCAAGGTCTCGCCGACTGGGGCGGCGACGTTGGCGTAGAAGTAGTGGCTGCCCTTGGTGACGTGAAGCTGGATGGCCTGCTCGGTCCCCTCGGCAATGATCGTGGCGCCATCGAGCGCGTCGTAGTAGTAGCTGTTGCCGCCTGAGACCCAGTCGCCCTTGGTGCCGTCCATGGCCCAGGAGGAGACGTCCCCGGCCGCGTTGGCGCTGGTCATCGGTGTGACCAGCGGTGCAGCGACTGCTAGCAGCAGCGCCACCATCAGTCGAGACGTCGTTCGCAACGTTCCCCCTAGGTGCTCGGCTGGCGCGATCGCCAGCCATGTGGTGCGAGGAGTGTGCCAGACGAGACGTCCGAATCGGTCTATTGGCCCGGGAAGTCGGCTTATCGTCTGGGAGTGGACCTCAAGGTCTCGGAGGCAGCAGATGTGGTGCTACGGACTCCGATGTTCAGCAGCGTGGAGCCAGCGGCGGTCGCCGAGCTGGTTCCAGCACTCCGGCCACGCACGTACGAGGCGGGTCGGTCAGTCTGGCTGCAGGGCGACCCGGCTGATGATCTTTACGTCCTTGCCGAGGGCCAGCTGAAGTCACACCGGCTCAGTCGAGACGGTGGCGAAGTCATCCTGGGATTCACCGACGCGATAGATACCGCGGGCGAGGTCGGGCTCTTTCACCCGAGCGGTAAGCGGCAGGTAAACGTCACCGCCATGACCGCAACCAGGTGCTGGCTCCTCGACAGGGAGTCCTTAGTGTCGTTCATGACGCGCCATCCGACGGTGATGCGTCGAATGCTGCAGCGACTCAGCACGGTGACGGTGAAGGCGGCCGAGTCCTTCAGCAACGTGGCCTTCCGCGACATCCGGCGCCGCACCGCGGCAGCGTTGCTTGCGCTCGTTGACGAGTTCGGCGAGCCGACGGCGTCCGGAGTGCGCATCCGCCTTCGGTTGTCGCAGACCACGCTCGCGGCCGTTGTGGCTGCTTCACGTGAGAACGTCAATCGGGCGCTGTCGGGGTTGATCGACGAGGGCGTGGTCAGTCAGGAGGAAGGGCACTTTCTGGTGCACGACCGTTCGGCCCTCGAGCGGGCGAGTGCGACGTGACCAGCTCGCTGTGACGTGCAGCACTGCGTAGACGTCCGACGTCGAGGACTCTCATCCAGGACTGCAACCAGAGGGAGTCGCGATGCTGGACCTCATGGCGCTGGACGGGACATTCGCAGGGCAGGTGTTGACCGAGGCCGACGGTGCTTCCTACGACCAGGCGAGAGCAGTGTTCAACGGGATGTATGACCGGCGTCCGCGCGTGATAGCGCGCGCGACGAATGCCGCTGATGTCGCGGCCGCGATTGCCTTCGGACGCCGACACGACCTGCGCATTGCCGTGCGAGCCGGCGGGCATTCCGTCGCCGGATACTCAACGGTAGATGACGGCTTGGTCATCGACCTGCGTCCCATGAACCGCATCGACGTGCTCCCCGAGCCGCGGATCGCTCGCGTCCAGGCAGGCGTGAACTGGGGAGAACTGGACGCTGCCACGCAAGCACACGGACTGGCCACGACCGGCGGCCGAATGACCACGACCGGCGTCGCAGGCTTCACGCTCGGTAGCGGGAGCGGGTGGCTGGAACGCCTCCACGGTCTCGCTGCGGACAACTTGCTGTCCGCGCAAGTCGTCACCGCCGAAGGCGAGGTGCTGACCGCCAGCGAGACCGAGAACCCCGACCTATTCTGGGGCTTGCGGGGCGGCGGAGGAAACTTCGGCGTCGTTACAGAGTTCGAGTTCCAGCTTCACCCCGTTGGGCCGACTATCTACGCCGGTCTCGTGATGTATCTGCGGGATCAAGCGCCGGAAGTATTGCGAGCATTCCGCGACTTCATGGACGCTGCACCGCGAGAGGTGTGTGGCGGTGCCGTGCTCATGACCGCGCCACCCGCGCCCTTCATCCCTTCGTCACTTCAGGGTCAACCCGCGGTGGCCTTGCTAGCCGCGTACATCGGATCCGTCCAGGAAGGTGCCAAGGCATTGGCGCCACTTCACGAGCTCGGGACGCCAGCATTCGATGGCCTCGAACCGATGCCATATCTTTCGTTCCAAGCGATCACTGACGCAGGCAACCCGCCTGGACGCCGGAACTACTGGCGTTCGGGTTCGCTACCCAGTCTGCCTGACGACGCGATCGACTCGGCGATCGCTTGCGCATCTGCAGTGACATCACCAAACAGTGTGGTCGTGCTCGGACGTGCAGGCGGAGCGATCACGGACGTTTCGGAGGAGGCCACGCCATTGGGTGGTCGGGCGGCCAACTGGTTGTATCACTGCTACGGGATCTGGACAGACACCGACGACGACCGGCATATCTCGTGGGTGCGATCCACTGAACGCGCCTTGCGTCCGTGGGTGACGGACGGGATGGCGCTCAACTTCTTCAGCGCGGTCGACAGCGACCTCGTCCGTCGCACGTTCGGAAGCAAGTACGAGCGACTCGTTGCGGTGAAGGATCGCTACGACCCGGACAACGTCTTTGCGATGAACCAGAACATCGTGCCGTCAAAGGACAGGGCTATGAGCGGCGCACAATGACACCGCGTGGCCGACGCTGTCAGACGACCGGCGCGTCGGGATCGAGTGCGGGGTCACCCTCGGGCAGCGCATCGAATGCCCAGTCCGACCGCTTCCAACCGGGCACCGGGGTTCGTCGGCCCTCGTGCGGCACGAAGGGCGACTCTTCTATTGGCTGCATGCGATGGATGTAGCGGGGGCAGTTCGGGAAGACCGCTGTGGTGGTGACGCGAACGATGAACTGAGCCTCCGGATACTCCGGCAGCAGCTCATCCTCGTAGTGGATCGTCGCCGTTCCGTGGACGCGGAACCGATGTCCCTTCTCCCAGTTGATGAAGAGCATTCCGACGTTCCCGTTGTCGAGGACGTTGCCCATCGACAGGTACATGCCGTTGCCGTTGTAGTTGGGGAAGGCGAGCGTGCGCTCGTCCACGATCCTGACGAATCCCGGAGCGCCGCCCTTGTAGCTGACGGTTGGCATCCCGTCGGGACCGACCGTAGCGAGGAAGAAATGGTCGACCGAGCTGATGAACGCGGCGTCGTGCGGACTGACAGTTTCGGTGATGATGACTTCGTCAAGACGGTCTGCGAGACGGCGAGTGTCGAACCGATCCTGGAGCTCGCGGCTGGTCTGGTGGTAGATCGTCATGTGATCCCCTCGGCGCGTCAATGTCCCGCCAATCTAGTCCGGACGCCCGTGCAAGGGGACCGGTTACGGCACACCTTTGGGGTAACCCCTCTGTGCCATAACCCTGAGGAAGTACCCCAAAGGTGTGCCGTTCCCTCGAGTGTGGGCGTTCAGGTCGCGGATGGGTGCCAGGAGAAGGGGGATGAACCTACGAGAGCGAGTTGGAAGGCATCGTCCGGTGCGCCGTGAATCCTCGGATTGCGGTTCTCGAGCTGACGCAGCTCCAGAGAGTCCCCCTCGATGTTTGCGCGATAGGTGACACCGCCTTCGTAGCCGGCCGAGTCCAAACGCAAAGTTCCTCGCGCGTATGTGTAGCGCCCGTGGTCGAGGTGTTCATCGGGGCCATTCGTCAACAGGAATCGTCCGTCCGCAAGATGCAGGTGCGTGCGGATGTCGCCAAGGTCTGCGAACTCGGCAAGGACCGGAGCGACGGCCGATGCGTATCCGTGTGCTTCAAGTAACCGCGCCAACGCGTCTGAACTCCAGGAGGCGTTCATCACCCAGGTACCGGAAAGACCAACCACTTCCTCCGCGGCGTGCCGTCGCGCGCGGTGAAGACGCACCCTCATCGCGGCGTCGCTGCACCCATAATGTTGAGCCAGTTCTTTGACTGAGGTGTCACTCACGTACCGCAGGAGCAAGGCTTCACGTTCGGACGCCGTGAGCTTGCTGATGACATCGTCGACGATCGCCGCTATCGGCTCGGGCGCGTCGGCCTCTCGTGCGACCACTGCGCTGAGCAGCTCGTTGCGGGGCCGCGACGCGTCCCGCTGCCTCTGCCGACATGCGGCACGAATGGCGATGCGGCGCAGCCAGCTCTCCGGCGCGTCGTAGCGCGAGACGACGTCCCAACGTTCGAGGAGGGTCGCGAACGCGTCCTGCGCCACGTCCTCGGCGTCGTGACCCACGATCGAATGCAGTGCGCGAACCAGCGCACCTTTGCGATCGGCGTAGAACGCCTCGAAGCCCCCCGGGTCGACTAGGGCCATGCGCGAAGTCTTTGCCTGATCGAACGTCCGGTCAATGGCTGATGTAACAGCGACCGCGTTCATGACTGTTGGTAGATGACAGAGGAATCTGCGACATCGGGCGACGGGGAGTGAGCGCAGGATCGCGTCCTGTAGTCGGGGGTCGCCTGAAGATCTGGAGACGTCGATGAAACGCCGAAGTCAACTTCCGGTCGTCCTCGCGATTACGGCCATTGCCGCGTCCGCCCTGATGACGAGCCCGGGGGTGAGTGCGCAAGCGGACGCCCCACAGAACGGCAGGGTGGCGTTCGCGCGAAACCCGGACAGTGGCGGCCTATTCACCATGAACCCGGACGGTACCGGCCTGGTTTCGTTGGGGCACGGCGAGTACACACAGTTCTCACCGGACGGCACTCGAGTCTCCTTCGCCTGCGAGAACGGTGACCACATCGCGGTGTGTCTGAGTGGAGCCGACGACAGCAATGTCCAGCAGATCACGCCTGACACCACCGGCTTGGCCAGGCCTCCCGTCGACTTCTATCCGACGGGATGGTCCCCGGACGGGCAGCGCCTGCTGATCGATGCTGGTGCGGGGCTGAGCACGCGGAGCGCCGGCATCTACACGATGCGCCCTGATGGGTCGGATCTGACGCGGCTGACGTCGACTCCGACTGAGCAGATTCCGTTCGGCTACTCGCCGGACGGTCGCAAGATCCTTTACCTCCAGCCCAACGACGAATTCTCCGGCGACCTCTACGTCATCGATGCCGACGGCACCGACCCGACGCGCATCAACCCACGCGGCACCACTGTCAGGTGTTGTCTGCCACCTGAAGCGGAATGGTCGCCGGACAGTCAGTCGGTTGTCTTTGCCGCGTTCGACAAGATCAACCAGTGGGGCAACGGCATCGCGATCTACATCGCCGACGCGGACGGATCGGATCTGCGCCGTTTGACGGCCGCTGGCAACGTCTCGCAACAACCGAGGTGGTCACCGGACGGTAGGTGGATCGCGTACCAGAAGGCTGGCGGCTTCGGATACCCGAAGATCGTCCTGGTCAGGCCAGATGGCAGCGGGCGACACGACCTCACTCTGCCGTCCGACGGGTTCGGGGGAGGCATGGTGTGGTCGCCGGACTCGCAGCGCCTGATGATCGCGTACGGCGAGCGCCCGACCTTCCAGTTCGACATCTGGACCGTGCGTCGAGACGGAACTGATCTGACGCAGCTCACCGACACACGAGCGTTCGATGAACCGCTCGACTGGGGAGTTGC
Source organism: Actinomycetes bacterium (assembly GCA_036274415.1). Taxonomy (GTDB): domain Bacteria; phylum Actinomycetota; class Actinomycetes; order JAHEKZ01; family JAHEKZ01; genus JAHEKZ01. The sequence continues at coordinate 3,164 of DASUFV010000061.1, read as the reverse complement.
ACCCTGACCGTTGAACCGCCGGGGAGCGGCACACCTTTGGGGTATTTCCTCAGGGTCATGGCACTGATGGGTTACCCCAAAGGTGTGCCGTCAGGTGAGCAGGGTTTCGCCGGTCTCCGCATCGAAGAGGTAGAGGCGGTCGGCGTCCACCGAGAGTGACACCGTGCTGCCCGGTTGAACGTCGACGTCTGGCCCGAGCCGCGCGATGAACACTGTGGACGTGTCCTCGACGATCGCGGGCGTCTCTTCGAGAGCCTGGTGAGTGGCCACGCTGACCGGAGGAGCATCCACACCGAAGAAGACGTGCGACTCGTCACCAAGGTTCTCGACGGCAGCAGCATCCACCTGTACCTGGACGCCGTCCGTGCGGGTACCGAACGCCTCGGGTCGCAGCCCGGCGATCACCGTGTCGCGATTGCCCATCACCGGCCGCAGCTTCTCGGGGATCGGCAGCGTGAATTGCCCGAAGCTCAGCGTGTCCTCCCCGACCTTTGCCTGCGCCACGTTCATCGACGGGGACCCGATGAACGTGGCAACGAAGACGTTGGCCGGACGCCGGTAGAGCTCCTGTGGGTGCGCCACCTGCTGCACGCGGCCGTCGTCGATCACCGCTACACGTTGCCCGAGCGTCTTCGCCTCGACCTGGTCGTGCGTGACGTACACCGTCGTGACTTCTAGCCGCTTGTGCAGGTTCGTGAGCTCTGCCCTCATCGACACCCGAAGTTTCGCGTCCAGGTTCGACAGCGGCTCGTCCATCAAGTAGGCGGTGGGTTCGCGCACGATGGCGCGGCCCATGGCCACGCGTTGTCGCTGGCCACCGGAGAGCTGCCCGGGCTTGCGATCGAGGTAGTCGGTCAGACCCAGCATCTTGGCGACCGCGTCCACCCGCTCACGCAGCTCGGCCTTCGGCGTTCCCGTCACTTTCAGCGAGAAGCCGAGGTTGTCGCGCACCGACATGTGCGGGTAGAGCGCGTAGTTCTGGAAAACCATGGCGACATCGCGGTCGCGGGGCGCCGCGTTCGTCACGTCACGGTCGCCGATCAGGATGCGACCCTCGGTCGTCTCTTCGAGACCGGCGATCATGCGCAGCAGCGTCGACTTGCCGCATCCGGACGGCCCGACGAGCACCATGAACTCGCCAGACCCGACCGTCAGGTCGATGTCGCGCACGGCGGTGGTGTCGTCCGGGTACACCTTCGTGACGCCCTCGAGCACGATCGGTGCCATGCCACCTCCCTGCCAGCACACGGTCGCGAGTGAGCGAAACGCTCACTGTGCTGGCGATTCTGCCGCATACGTCGTCCGCTGCGCCACAACTTGTGTGAAGGTTCTTGACAGTTTCACGCAAAAGCGAGCAGCATCGGCCCATGGTGAGTCGCTCCACCCTGCGCGTCAGCAGGCTGGCCCAGATCCAGCAGATGCTGCAGGGCGCGGACGCGGTCACGATCGGTGAGCTCACCGAGCGGCTCGGGGTGAGCGAGGCCACCGTCCGCCGCGACCTGGACGCGCTGCAGCGCTCGGGCCTCGTCCAGCGCACCCACGGCGGTGCGGTCTCGACGGTGCACGAGCTGCCGTACCCCGCTCGCAACACGCTGCAAGTGCTCGAGAAGAAGGCGATCGCTCGCGCGGCCGCGGCGATGGTGAACCCCGGCGACACGATCTTCATCGGCGGCGGGTCCACGACGTTGCGTCTCGCCGAGCTGCTCGTGGACGCCGCGGTCACGGTCGTGACGAACTCCATCCCGGTCGCCACCGAGCTGGCGCGCAACCGGAACGGGCAGGTCATCGTCGTCGGCGGCACGGTGCGCACGCCAGAGCTGTCACTGATCGGGCCACGAGCCGTCGACGGCATTCGCTCGTACCGCGCTGGCATCGCCTTCCTCGGAGTCCCAGCGCTAGACAGCGAGCACGGCTTCACCGCGGACGGTGACGTCGAGGCTGCCACCGACTCCGCCTTCATTGACATGGCACAGCGAACGGTCGTCCTGGCTGATCACACCAAGCTCGGACGCGTCAGCACGCGGCAGGTTGTGCCGCTCGACGCTCTGCACACGGTGATCACCGACCCGGGTGCAACGCCGTCGGTGATCGACGAGCTGAGCGCGGCTGGCACGCAGGTCATCGTCGCGGAGCTGTCGCCATGAGCCACACCGAGCGCGAGATCCTCTCCCAGCCCGACGTCTGGCAGAAGACACTGAGCGGGCTCGACGTCGACTCGTTGCGCCGCGCCGACGAGGGCATCACCGACATCCTGATCACCGGATGCGGCTCCACGCACTACCTCGCGATGACCGCGGCGGCGTTGCTGCGGGACGCCGGACGTCGCGCGTGGGCGTTGCCGGCGTCGGAGCTTCTGGAGCAAGCAAGGCCACCACTGATCGATCCGAAGCGGACGATGCTGCTGGCGATCTCGCGTTCCGGCACGACCACCGAGACGGCACGTGCCGTCGAGAGCTTCCGCAACCTCGGCGGTGGACGAGTCGCAGTGATCACGTGCTATCCGCAGTCGCCGCTCGCTGACGCCGCAGACGTCGTGTGGGCGGCGCCGGACGCCGCGGAACAGTCGGTGGCGCAGACACGTTCATTCACGTCGATGCAGCTGATCACGTCCGCCCTCGCCGGGGCCCTTCATGGGGCAGATCTGTCGGTCATGCAACACCTGCCGCCAGCGGCGTCGTCGATCCTGGCTAAGTCGCGCACACCGATGGCCGACCTCGCACGCGACGAGTCCCTCACCTCGTTCTACTTCCTGGCGTCGGGCTCACTTTTCGGTATCGCGTCGGAGGCAATGCTCAAGCTCAAAGAGATGTCGCTGACGTCGTCCGAGGCTTATCACGCAATGGAATTTCGGCACGGACCGATGTCGATGTGCGACGAGTCCGCCGCAGTGATCGCGCTGCTGTCGCGGGAAAGGTCCGAACTCGAGCGGGCAGTGCTGAACGACATCGCGCCCTTCGGGGCGCGCGAGGTGACCATTGGGGCCTCCGACGAGATTCCGTCGCAGATCCCGAGTTGGGCCGCGCCGTCCTTGTACTTGCTGCCGTTGCAGCTGCTCGCGCTCGAGCGCGCACTCGCAAAGGGCCTTGATCCCGACCATCCCCGACACCTGACCGCAGTGATCGAGCTGGACGCCGCCGGGGCGTCCTGAACGAGGAGGAAGCATG
>DASUFV010000060.1:0-2545 GCA_036274415.1 Actinomycetes bacterium | reverse complement strand
CGCGTAAGGCTCTGCCGCGATGGGCGTTCGCAACGCCGCAGGAACGTTCCGACGTGCTCGACCGCGCAGGGGCTGAGGTACTGCAACGTGCCGACGAGTTGGGCGACCTGCTCGCGCGAGAAGAAGGCAAGACGCTGCCAGAGGCTCGGGGCGAAGTGGTCAGGGCTGGGCAGATCCTCAAGTTCCACGCCGGACAGGCCGTTCGCAATGCCGGCGAGGTGCTCGACTCGATTCGGCCGGGTCTCGAAGTGACGGTGACGCGTGAACCGCTCGGGGTCGTCACCGTCATTACGCCGTGGAACTTCCCGATCGCCATTCCGGCGTGGAAGATCGCACCCGCGCTTGCGTACGGCAACACGGTCGTGTTCAAACCAGCTGAGCTGGTACCGGGCTGTGCCTGGGAGCTGGTCGACATCCTGCGACGGGCTGGTTTGCCGGACGGTGTGCTCAACCTCGTCATGGGCTCGGGACACGAGATCGGCGACACCCTCACCGGCAGCCCAGACATCGACGGTGTGTCGTTCACGGGGTCGGTACAAACCGGCGAGCGGATCTTGGCGGCGTCCGCACCGCAGCGCACCCGAGTGCAACTCGAAATGGGCGGCAAGAATCCTTTGGTCGTGTTGGACGACGCCGATCTCGACATCGCGGTCGATGTGGCGCTGCAGGGTGCGTTCGGATCGACGGGGCAGCGATGCACCGCGTCCAGTCGCCTGATCGTCACGAGCGGCATTCACGACCGCTTCGTCGCTGCGTTAGAGAGTGCGATGAAGGCGTGGACGGTCGGTGACGCGCGTGCGTCCGACACGCAGATGGGGCCGGTCGTCGACGACGTCCAGCTGAAGCAGGACGAGCGTTACCTGCAGATCGCGCGTGACGAGGGGGGAGACGTCATCGGTGGTGAACGTCTCGAGCGTTCGACGTCCGGGCACTACCTCGCCCCCGCCCTGGTCGTCGGCACAGACAACGCGATGACGGTGAACCGGGAAGAGGTGTTTGGGCCCGTTGCATCAGTGATCGAAGTGGCCGACTACGACGAGGCGCTGGCCGTGGCCAACGACACCGAGTTCGGGCTGTCGAGCGGGATCGTCACCACCAGCCTGGCGGCGGCCTCGCACTTCAGGCGGCACTCCGGCGCCGGAATGGTGATGGTCAACGTCCCGACGGCGGGCGTCGACTACCACGTGCCGTTCGGCGGACGTCGGGCATCGTCGTTCGGGCCCCGTGAGCAGGGCACCTACGCGCGAGACTTCTTCACCGTGTTGAAGACCTCCTACACGGCGCCGGGCAGCCCCGGGTAGACCCGGCCTGGGCACGGACCTCAAGGTTCCCGGAGAATCGACCGATGCCCCCCACCGTTGGGGAAGCCGGTGATGGGAGGTTCGCTGTGGGCTGGACGCCACCCCAGTCGGCAGCGGCGCGGTACCACCGCGGGTGGTTCGGCACCGGGCGCTCAGACGTCATCCGGCATCTGGTCGTGTCGATCGACCAGTACGAGGAGCTGCTTCCGCTGGCTCACGGCGCAGCGCTGTCCATCGCGGAAGTCATGGCCGCAGCTACGGCGCACGTGACCCTCATCGTGGACGATCAGTACTGCGACATCGTCAACGTCGGGGACCTGGCTCCCGGAATGGTGACCTACCCCGAGCACCAGTACTACCCGCTCAGTGACTACCCCCACACGACGAAGTGCCTTCTCTCGCATCACGGCTACCTCAGCAGCGAGGACTCACTGGCGGCTGCGGAGTACGCCCGACTTTCGCCGTACGAAGTGCCCTCGTCGTTCATGGGGGTGCCGATCGTGGCCCAAGGGCAAGTATTCGGAGAGCTCTTCTTGACCAGAACCAAGGGACAGCCGCCGTACACGCATGAGGATCTGGAGCTCGTCACCGACCTGGCCACTGTGATGGGTGGCCGGATCCCCGCCGTCGTCGGCTGAGTCATCGCTAGGCGATTGCCTCACCGCGGAATCGCCCCTAGCGTGTCACCCGTCCGACCATTGGTGGGGGCGCAGCCGTGTGCTGCGACGAGCAAGGTTGGGGTATCGATGAGAACTGCGTATCGCGTCTTGGCGATCATCATCGCCATAGAAGTGGCGATTCAAGCAGCAGCGATGGCGTTCGCCGTGGCAGGTCTAGGGATCTGGATCGACAAGGACGGTGGCGTCCTCGACAAGGCAACGTTCGAGGCTGAGCCTGACTTCACCGGCGCCGTCGGGTTCATGATTCACGGCATGAACGGAATGATGATCATTCCGTTGATTGCACTGATCCTCCTGATCGTCTCGTTCTTCGCCAAGATTCCAGGTGGCGTCGCCCGGGCGGCCATCGTGTTCGGACTGGTCGTGCTGCAGGTGCTCCTTGGTCTGTTTGGCCACGAAAACGCCTACCTCGGATTGCTGCACGGGCTCAACGCACTCGCAATCTTCGGCTCGTCGATCGGAGCCGCCATGCTGGCGCGATCCAGTGCCGCATCGGGTGAAACCGTCCGGACCTGACACCGTCAGCACCTCACACCGTCCTCTCCACGCGAGTGGTGAAGGATT
>DASUFV010000059.1:0-10745 GCA_036274415.1 Actinomycetes bacterium | reverse complement strand
GCCGACCTCGACAAGGTCAAGGCGGCGCAAGCGGGGGACATCTCCTGGTTGTCCATGGAACTGGTGCCGCGAATCTCCCGCGCTCAGTCGATGGACGCGCTCTCGTCCCAGGCTTTGGTGTCGGGCTACCGATGCGCGCTGGTCGCAGCAGACCGCCTGCCCAAGTTCTTCCCTCTTCTCATGACTGCGGCGGGAACAGTCAAGCCCGCGCAGGTCGTCGTGCTGGGCGCTGGCGTGGCGGGGCTTCAGGCGATCGCCACTGCAAAGCGCTTGGGAGCCGTTGTCCAGGCCTATGACGTCCGTGCCGCAGCTGCTGACGAGGTTCGGTCCATGGGCGCGAAGTTCATCGAGCTCGATCTCGACTCGCTCGAAGGCGCAGGCGGATACGCCCGCGAAATGACTGAGGATCGCGCGAAGCGGCAACGCGACCTGCTCACGCCTTACATCTCCGGCGCTGACGCGGTCATCACCACCGCTGCCGTTCCGGGACGCCGTGCGCCGCTGCTGGTGACCCGAGAAATGGTCGAGACGATGGCGCCTGGTTCGGTGGTCGTCGACCTCGCCGCTGAAACAGGCGGGAACGTCGAAGGGTCCGTGCCGGGGGAAGAAGTCGTCGTGGGTGGTGCGACGGTGTGGGGTGGACTCAATGTTCCGTCTCAGATGCCGGTTGCCGCATCACGGCTGTACTCGGCGAACCTGGTGGCACTCGGCCAGTTGTTCCTGAAGGACGGTGCGGTGGTGCTGGACTTCACCGATGAGATCCTCGACGGTGCGTGCGTGACCCACGAGGGAACCGTCCGGTTCCAACCGGCCCGAGAGGCGTTGGAGGCACAGAGCTGATGGATGGCGTCGCGCTGCTCACGATCTTTGTTCTGAGCATCTTTGTGGGCTACGAAGTCGTGTCGAAGGTCTCGACCGTTCTGCACACACCTTTGATGTCGGGCGCCAACGCGATCCACGGTGTGATCCTCGTCGGCGCGATCATCGTCACGGGTCATGCGGACACGCAGGTCGAGTTGTGGCTCGGCCTTGTCGCTGTGGTTCTGGCAACCGTGAACATGGTCGGCGGTTTCGTGGTGACCGACCGCATGCTGCAGATGTTCACGAGCCGCAAGTCCGCGACCAAGGGAACAGACGCGTGAACCAGACGTGGGTTCAGCTGGCCTACTTGGTCGCAGCGCTCTGTTTCATCCTCGCGCTCAAAGGCCTGTCGTCGCCGAAGTTCGCCCGGCGCGGCAACATCATCGGCGCGATCGGTGCCATGCTCGCCGTCGTCGTCACCTTGTTCGCTGAGGACTACGACCACATGCCCGCGATCTTGGCAGCGGTTGCGGTCGGTACCGCGTTCGGTGTTCCTGCTGCACGGCGGGTCCAGATGACCGCCATGCCTCAGCTCGTAGCCCTGTTCAACGGCGTCGGTGGTGGAGCCGCAGCGATCGTCGCTCTCATCGAGGTTCTCGCAGGAGTCGAGCATCTGAGTGTGGGAGCGCTGGCCGCGTCGACCTTCACCATCTTGATCGGTTCGGTTTCGTTCAGCGGTTCGGTGATCACCTTCCTGAAACTGCAGGGCGCCATGACGTCGCGTCCGGTCGTCTTCGTGGGGATGCAGATCCTCCTGCCGGTGACCGCGGTAGCAGCGGTTGGCCTGGCGGTGGCGGTCCTGTCCACCGAGTCGATCGCGCTGGCCTACTGCCTCGCTGCGGTTTCCCTGCTGCTTGGTGTGCTGTTCGTTCTGCCGGTCGGCGGAGCGGACGTTCCGATCGTGATCTCGCTGCTGAACGCTGCGACTGGTGTGGCGGTTGCGGCGTCCGGATTCGTCCTCGAGAACGTCCTCCTGCTCGTGGCGGGGACGCTGGTCGGCGCCAGCGGAACGTTGCTGACCTTGTTGATGGCCAAGGCGATGGGTCGACCTCTCGGCTCAACGCTGTTCGGTGCGCTGCTGGGTGGGTCGACCCTCGGAGGTGGCGAGGCGTCCGACCGTCCGGTCAAGTCGGTCGGCCCGACGGACGTCGCTGTGATGTTGGGCTACGCGCAGCGCGTCGTGATCGTTCCCGGTTATGGGTTGGCCGTGGCGCAGGCGCAGGGGGCGCTCAAGGAGCTGGTCGATCTGCTCGGTGAGCGTGGAGTGGAAGTCTCCTACGGCATCCATCCCGTGGCCGGCCGCATGCCGGGTCACATGAACGTCTTGCTCGCCGAAGCCAACGTCCCGTACGAGCAGCTCAAAGAGATGGACGAGATCAACCCCGAGCTGCCGACCACGGACGTCGCCCTGGTGGTCGGAGCCAACGACGTTGTCAATCCCGCGGCACGTACGCCCGGCACACCGATCTCGGGGATGCCGATCATCAACGTCGATCAAGCGCAATCGGTGGTCTTTCTCAAGCGTTCGATGCGCCCAGGGTTCGCCGGTATCGAGAACGAGCTCCTGTACGACCCCAAGACCCAGCTGTTGTTCGGCGATGCCAAGGACTCGCTGGGACAGACGGTTACCGCGCTGAAGTCCCTGTAACCAAGATCAGGTCTAGGCAAGGCGCACGTCCGTCTGCGACCATCACGACGGAGAATGGTGAAAGGCGGTGTCGTCATGGGTGACGAGATGGCGGCCGACTTCGCCCTGAGTGCGGTTCGCGAGGACGGCGTCTGGTCGGTGACGCCACTGCCGCCAGCGGCCGCTGACGATCTCAAGCAGATGATTCACGCCCTCCGTCAACAGCCAGGCGACGCGGGAGCGATCGGGCTGGTGTCGTTCGCGGAGGACTTCTTCGTCATCTTGCGTTTGGTCGGTGACGACGTACGAATCCTGCTGAGCGACGTCACCGCCGCGTTCGATGCGCCATTCGCGAGCCAGGTGTTAGACCATCTCGAGTTGCCCATGCCCGACGGTGACGATGAAGACGACATCGAGCCAGCAGGAGACCTCGACTTGCTCGAAGACCTCGGCGTAAGCCCGCTGCTGATGGCCGAGTTGTGCGACGACCTCGACCTGTATCCCGACGACGTGTTCGGGCAGCTCGCCGAGCACATGGGATTCAGCGAGCAGTACGACGCCGCCATCCAGCTCGTTGCTTGAGTTCCGGCTCGCATGAACGCTCGTGAGACCGAGTACGAGGTTGCACAGCGCCGCGCATTGGCGCTCGCACAGAAGTCAATGTCTGAAGGTGAAGTGCCGATTGGCGCGGTCGTGCTTGGTCCCTCGGGTGATGTCATCGCAGAAGGCCGCAACCATCGCGAAGCGACAGCGGACCCAACCGCACACGCAGAGGTGGTGGCACTGCGCGCTGCCTCAGCTGCCCGCGGCAGTTGGCGACTCGACGACTGCACCCTGGTCGTCACGCTTGAGCCGTGCACGATGTGCGCGGGGGCCGCGGTGCAAGCGAGGCTGGGCCGGATCGTCTTCGGCGCCTGGAATGCGGAGATGGGCGCGGTAGGAACCCTTTGGGATGTCGTACGCGACCGCCGACTGAACCATCGTCCCGAGGTGGTCAGCGGCGTCCTCGCAGACGAGTGTGGCGCTCTGTTGGAAGCGTTCTTCGCGCAGCACCGCGATTCCGATCGGCGTCCCGGCATCGGGTAACCTCGACCGCGGTAGCGTGTCCGAGCGGCCTAAGGAGCACGCCTCGAAAGCGTGTGAGGGGGCAACTCCTCCGTGGGTTCAAATCCCACCGCTACCGCCACCACCTCTCGGTAAGGCTCCAGGTCACACGGAGTCCGCGATGTCTGGCGCGAGCAGTGGTACAAACATGCTGCAAACGCCGCGACGAGATCGGTGTCAGACGTCGTGCCACGGCAGGTGAGCAGATGGTCGCTCGTAGACCAGGTGCAGGTCGTTCGTACCAGACTGGTGCAGGATGACCGCGTCAAGGAACTCTGGTGCTGGGAGCGCCTTCGGTCCCATGTCGCGCAGCCAGTGGAACAGCGTTATGCGAGCTCAGCGTAGCAACAGGTGTCAATGAACGTCCGTTCACGCACTACTAACTTGTCCGCGAGGTGCATCGTGAGAGACCCCCTAGGCCGCCGGCCATGACCTGCAGCGTCGCGCTGTCCGGCGCTGCCGCAATGACGCAGCACTCTTGACACTAGCTCTAACTGAGTCGTCGCCTTCGTGCCAGCACTTGTCGCAGCCGGGGCCACCCACCCGGTCGCTTGACTGGTTGCGTTGGTTGGCTCCTCACATTGGACGACTCGATGCGTTGTACTGAGTGTGGGAGCTGATGTGGACGACTTCGACGCCTTCGTGCGCCAGCATGGAAATGAGTTCGCCCGGCTGGCGTTCCTCCTTGCTGGCGACCGTGGCCATGCGGAGGACCTCGTCCAGGGCGTTCTGTTGAATGTCCACAAGAAGTGGGCGCGAATCTCTGAGATCGAGCGCCCTGTGGCCTACGTGCGCACCATGATCGCCCGCGAGCACATTTCCTGGAGGCGGCGCCACTACACCGCCGAGGTAGTCACTGACGCTCACGTGATTCTGTCCGTCGATCGGACTGCAAGCGATCACGCCGACACGATCGCTCGCCGGGACGCCACTTGGGAACGCCTGTCCGCGTTGAGCAAGAGGCAGCGAGCAGTGATCGTGCTGAGGTACTACCTCGATCTCACGGATGACGAGATCGCCCAAGTCCTCGACTGCTCGAAGGCGACTGTGCGCTCCCACGCCACCCGAGCCTTGAGGTCGTTGCGCGAAAGCAGCGACACGCTCTCCGAGGAGACCCTGACATGACAGACATTGAGCAGTTGGTGCGCGACACCTTGAACGACTATGCGACCGCGGCACCGGAGTTCACCGCTATGCGGCCCGAGCATGGGCGCAGGTGGAGGCTCATCGCGCCACTGGCCGGGATCGCGGTGGCTGCCGCGCTTGTCGGTGCCTTCGCGTGGTTCGACACTCGGCCCCCGGTCATCTCGGACCTGCCCGCGGACGGACCGGACATCTCCGAGATGACCGGTATCGACCTGGCCAATGCGCTGGGATTGAAACCACATTTCGACGGCACCACCCACGGCTGTGATGCGACAGGGCACGGCGACATCGCCTACTGCCTCGACAGCGTCTCTGATGATCCACTCCAGCGACGCATCATTGCCCTGCAGATTCAGGGTTATGCCCGCAACGACGCGCTCGTCCAGTACGCCCAACTGGACGTGAAGATTGCCGAGACACTCCACGACTTGGGCTATCGCAAAGGCACCGACGCGATCGAGCCCTATCAGAAACAGCAAGATGAGTTGAAGCCGGACCTGGTTTACGTACCCGATGACATCCGCGGACTGACAGGAGAAGCGGTCGGCAACGAACTCGGACTAGCGCCCATGAAGACCTCAGAGCAACCCGGTTGCTGGGCTTTCGCCGAGTACGTCAACGGCTCGGGGTTCTGCTACGAGGACCTCACCGGCCACGACAAGTTCGCCAGCCTCATTCTCGGAGCGCAGATAAATGGTCACGCCCCCACCGCCGCCGAAGCTGACTACCTAGCCGCCTACCTGGAATGGAACTACCGAAACCATTCATCCCTTGCACATGACCCCGACAGGGAAGCCGAACTCTGGGGGCAGATCGTCGACCTCAGGAGCCAACTGACCAGCCACACCGGCGACGCCCTGCCGATGCCTGGTCCCGACGTGAACCCCCTCAACGACGACACCATCACAGCCCTGGAGCATCAGGGAATCCATGTGTCCCTGCTGGACCCACTGGACACGAAGCCAGAAATCTCGGTGAGCGAGGCACTAGCGGCGATGAACGATGACGCTCGGGACGCCGAACCCGCTGAGATGTCATTGGCTCGCGTCACTGTCGATGACTACCTCAACCACGCCAACGAACGCATCATTGACAACCGCCTAGCCTGGATCGGTCTCTACCCAGACACCGAGGTCTTCCTGTCTGGCCCGATTCAAGGGTCAGAGGACCGACCCTCGACCTACACCGCCGACATGATCGTCGTCGTTGACGCGACGACTGGCGACTTCCTCCGGGCGGAGACCATCAGTTGAACGGCGCCCACCGGACCCTAGGGTCGTGGACACCGCGGCGACATCCGAACGACTATCGCGGTCGATCCAAGCCCTCCTCGCATACGGGCAATGAGGGGGCGGGTTCCGGTTCGACCACAATGAAGGCTGTTCCCTCCGCGCCCGGAGGTGTCTGCCAACGGACGTTTGGGCAGTACCTACGGCTCCACCGAGACTTATCGTGAGAGCGTGCCTGCCGATGGCCGCGATGGTGACGTCACATCCCTCCGGGATACCCGGGGGGATGGTGCTAACAATGCACTAACGAACGGGATCGGACACGACATCACGAGTTCCGATCGGCGCGCTCCGAATGCCTTCGAGGAGCGGGACAGCCCGGACGCACCAGGACGAGGTGGAAGAGGGCGACACGGTGGTCTTAGGAGTTCAAATCCCACCGCTACCGCCACTGATCTCCCGCAGAAGCACTGGTCACGGCGCTACCTGTGCAGCGGATGATGCGACTGGTACAACATTCGGCCCAACCAGATCGGACCCTCAGCGCGTTCTACAGGTGGGAGGGGATCTGTGGCGGACGACTGGGAGTCCTTTGACGCATGGGTGCGGTCTAGGGAGCACCGGCTGGTTCGTGCTGCCTACCTCCTGACCGGTGATATCCACCATGCAGAGGACCTCGTGCAGGACGCCCTGGTGAAGCTGGCCCAACGGTGGGCGCGTCTGCAGGATCAGAACGCTGAGGGATACGTCCGTCGCGTGATCTACCACGACTACGTGTCCTGGTGGCGGCGAAAGCGACCACGCCTGGCCGAGACACTCCCTGACACCGAGGACGCGGATCACAGCGAACTTGTGGCCCGGCGGCAGGTCGTGATGCAAGCGCTCGCCACCCTGACCGTAAAACAGCGCGCCGTGATCGTCCTGCGGTACTTCGAGGACCTATCGGAGCAACAGACGGCCGACCTCCTCGGCGTCCGCGTTGGGACGGTCAAGAGCCAGACGTCCGCAGCGATCGCCCGGCTTCGCACCCTTGGACCCGAGTTCTCCCTCGCACCACAGGAAGGAGGCAGCGAGCGATGAACGACGCGGACTTGCGTGGTGCCCTTGCTGACGCTGCGCGTGACATCCCCGAACCTGACCTGGCTCGGGAAGCTTGGCGGCGAGGAAGGCGACGCGACCGATGGCGAGTTGTGGGCGTGTTGGGCGGTGTCGTCATCGCCACAGGCGTGGTCGTCATAGCGGTAGCGATTGTCGTCCCGGCGTCGGATCCTGCCCCGGATGCCGTGACAACCCCGTCACCCCGTCCGTCTCCGTCCGCGATCTCGTCACCGAGCGAACTCCCCACGAAAACGGTTGCGGATCCAGAGTTGGCGGCGTTCTACGAGAGCGTTCATACGCTGCCCCACCTCAGCACACGAGACAACGCCCCGACCTATGTGCGTGATGGTCGACTTTGGTACGGGCTCTACTCGATGATGCAGGGAATTCCAGGGGCCCTTCGCGCCCAGGACGTCGTCGTGGGTCGCGACATTGGATGGGTCGTCCAACTCCGACGACCAGATCTTGTTGGCGGGCGGATCGAACCGAAGGGGAGTACCTTCCAGCCGTTCGCCGATCAGGATCTGTCGAACCCTGACGTGTTCGCGGCCTCGCGAGACGGCAAATACATCGCGATGGGCGACTCCCTCTTGAATGAACGTGGGCAGCGCGTCGGGTCGCTCCCACCGAACATCGCCTCCACCGAAGCATGGACGCCGGTGGGCTTGGTGTACTCCGACGTCCGCGGGATGATGTGGTTGTGGGACCCGCAGAGCAACGATGAAACTCCCCTGCCGGACCTTGACGATGTCAACACAGATGGCTGGACCATCACCTCGACGGGCAACTGCTCTGAAGTCGGACGGCTTCGTCCGTCTGGCACTGTCGAAACCGCCTTCGAGCACTGTGGACAACCGATCGTCACACTCAGCCCTGGATGGGCCCCCGGCGCAAGGCTGGCACTCACTGCCGATGGTGAGGTGTACGACACCGAGTCCGGAGAACTGGTGCAGTCTCTTGATCTGCCCGACGGCGTGACTGCGCTCGGCGAGGCCATCGAGCTGGAGTACGGGGGGTGGTGGCGTGGCAACGTACAGAACGACGTGGCGCCCAAGGCGTTCTTCTCATTCACGGTCGACCTCCGACGTGCTACCGACAACACGCCGAGCCACCGCTACGAGGCCATCATTGTGGGGTGTCACGTGACCACCGGAGACTGCGGAAGGCTGCTGTCCCGTCCAGCGGACTCGCCCGGTGTGCCGTTCGTGTGGCGCTGACTCGAACGGTGGCGTTGCCTCGTATGTCTGCTAACGGACGTCCGCTCACTCCCTGCGCGGCCGTGGAGACCTATCGTGAAAGAGCCGTTGCCGATGGCTCCGACCTCTGGGTCAGATCGCCCGGGTATCCCGGGGGGTGGCACTAACAAAGTGCGAACGAACCCTGTCGGACGCGACGACACAACTCCGATCCAGGTGCGCCCGAGGAGGACGGCTAGCATGGCGAACCGGACACATCCGGACGCGGAAGGACAGGCCGCCACGGAGGCCGTAGGAGTTCAAATCCCACCGCTACCGCCATCTCTTTCGTGAAGCCGGTGTTGTCGATCATTCCGGTCATGCAGGCAAGGTCTTCACGAACCGAACACCTCCTGTGCTTGCTGATGCGACACTGGCTCTATGCGTCGGTACGCGACGGTTGGATTCGCCTGCTTGGCGTTGGCCATTGCGAGCTGTGCCTTGGGGCTTGCGCGCATCTACGAGCGGGAGCAGCACCCTGTCGCTTGGGCGCGTGAGCATTGCGTGAACTCGCCTGCACTTGGTGAGTGCATCGGCGATTACGAGGACTGGTCCTTCTGGAAGGTGGGACAGCCCTGGGTCTTCCTCGGTTTCCTTTCGGCGATTACTGCGTTTGTCTGCTTCGTCGTCGCGCGGCGGCTCGTTCGTGTCTGGCGGCGTCCTTTCAGCCCAGTTCTTGGGCAAGCCCGACGATGATCCCGCTCGGTCCCCGGAGGTAACAGAGCAGGTAGCTGTCCTCGTAGCGGCTCACTTCGCCGATGAGTTCAGCACCGTGCGAGCGCAGTCGAGTGAGCGTGTCTTCGATGTCGTCGACAGCGAACATGACGCGGTGCAGCCCGACCGTGTTCGGCGGAGTCACCTTTGGCTCTGGAGTGATCGCCTGCGGATTGCGATACACCGCGAGCTCCAGCCGACCCGGAGCATCAGGGACGCGCATCATCGCGATCTCGGTGCGCATGTCGTCCAGTCGGACGACGTCGCTGGCCCAGCTGCCTTCGATCTTCATCCGACCTTCCAGCTCCAGGCCGAGCTCGGTGAAGAAGGCGACGGCGGCGTCGAGGTCGTCTACGACGATGCCGACGTTGTCCATGCGTTGGATTGCCATGCGGTCGAGACTACGGAGCAAACTCCGAATCGACCTTCCAGGATCCGGAGTCGTTCGAGTCACCGGGCTGTGTCTTGTTGTGGACGCCGAGCGCTGGGCAGTCGTTCGGGATGTTGGGGCAGAACGCAGCGTCGGCGTCCTTGCCGCGCTTGAGAGCAGTGACGGCACCCCAGGCGACGTACGAGCCGAGAGCTGAGTCGATACCCAGCTTGCAGGTTTGTCCGGGGTTGGCTGTGCCCGTGTCAGCGGAGCAGTCAGGTATCCCGTCCAAGTTGCCGTCAGAGAATGCCGCGTCGTCATCCATCGTGAACGCCACTGCCAACAGGTACTCGCTGGCCGGAAGCAGCTGGCCCCCTATTCGGATCTTGACTCGCCTCTCTGGGACGGCGAGCGTGCCATCGGCCGCTATGCGTACCCGCGACGTCGTCGAAGGGTCGATCACCGTGTATCCCGTCACCGGGTGACCCGACGTTGCACTGTGACCGATGTAAGGCGTCACCTGCGTGATGGTTGATCCTGCTGGCGCGACGATCACGCTCCGGATTCCCCGCAGGGTCTTCGTGCCCTGGTTGAGCCATTGGCCAAGTACCCATTGGGTCTCGGCTGGGCGACAGACGAGGTTTTGGCACACAACGTCCGCGCCCGACATGCGATAGCCAGGAGAGAGGCGCAGCGCAGGATCTTTCGCAACGGCGGCCGCGGGGTCCGTGGAGTAACCCCGGTAGCCCCGACCCTTCCAGTCCGGAGTGAGGCCGAGTGATGTGTCTGTGCCCGGTTCTGCGGTCGCGCTCAGCAGTTGGTTGTCGACCCGAAAGTCTTGGTCAACCCCGGCACCGGAACCCGGGTCGGGGCAGGCGTCGGTGTACGAGGACCCGTTGGACGGACCGGAGAATGCCGAGCGGCACTGCGACCGGAACCATCCGGCGTCTGCTCTGATGTGTATCGCGCTGGTGACGCCGCTGAACTCGTAATAGCCGGTTGCATCCGTGATGGTGGACCGCGTGCCTGACCGCATCACGATTCCGGGAAGGCCCGGTTCGTTGCCGTCGTGAATGCCATCGTCGTCGAGGTCGCGGTAGGCGAAGCCGCTGACAATGCCGTCGTCCACGGCGGACGCCGCGGGAGCGGCGAGGAACGGGAGAGAAGCGACAACGAGCGTGATCACGAATGCGCTGACGCGTCCGGGACGCGCCAGCGCCGATCGTTCTCCGTCGGCGATCACAGGCCGAATCGTCACACAAACTGCTCCCTGCGCGTCCGACGGTCATCGAGCACTCACCCGAATGCCGGAATTGCGGTGATCGAATGCTCGGATGTTGAGCGACCCTGCCCCGTCGTTC
>DASUFV010000058.1:0-6630 GCA_036274415.1 Actinomycetes bacterium | reverse complement strand
GCCGCGCCATGGGCAAGAAGAAGAAGGAGGTGCTCGACAAGGAGTTCGTCCCCTTCTCCGAAGGAATGCGCGAACGGGGGTACAGCGACCACGCCATCAAGACGCTCTGGAACATCTTGGTGCCGTTCGCCGACTATGCGTTCAACCGGGCGCACACAGCCGGCTACGGGCTCGTCTCGTACTGGACGGCGTATCTCAAAGCGAACTATCCGGCCGAGTACATGGCGGCGTTGCTGACGTCGGTGCGTGACGACAAAGACAAGTCCGCCCTCTACCTGCACGAGTGTCGTCGCATGGGCATTAAGGTGCTGCCACCGGATGTCAACGACTCCGAGGCCGACTACACGCCACGCGGTTCAGACATCCGTTTTGGCCTTGCCGCTGTGCGAAACGTCGGCCACAACGTGGTTGGGGCGATTGTCGAAGCGCGCCGGTCGAAAGGGCGGTTCGCCGACTTCGCCGACTTCCTGGCCAAGGTCGACCAGGTGGTGTGCAACAAGCGTGTCATCGAGTCCTTGGTGAAGGCAGGGGCGTTCGACTCGCTGGGGCACACGCGTCGTGGCTTGATGACCGTGCACGCCGAAGCGATCGATCTCGTCCTCGAGACCAAGCGGGCCGAGGCGATTGGCCAGTTCGATCTCTTCGGTGCATCTGAAGACGCCGAGGCGGCGACGTTCACCAGCGAGCTCACGATTCCAGTCGGGGAGTGGGAGAAGTCCATCCTGCTCTCCCATGAACGCGAGATGCTCGGTCTCTACGTGTCAGACCATCCGCTGTTCGGTGTCGAACACGTGCTCAGCTCGCAGTCTGACTGCTCGGTTGCAGAGCTGATGGCTGACGAGGAGCGCCAGGACGGGACGATCGTCACCGTCGGTGGCCTGGTGACCAACTTGCAGCGCAAGGTGACCCGGCAGGGCAACGCCTATGCGGTCGCGGCCCTCGAGGATCTCGAAGGCGCAATAGAGGTGATGTTCTTCCCGACCACGTACCAGCAGGTGGCTGCCCATCTCCATGAGGATCGGATCGTGCTCGTCAAGGGACGGCTCGACCGCCGGGACGAGATTCCCAAGCTGATCGCGATGGAGCTGTCGCTGCCAGAGCTCGAGGCGGTCGAGGCGCGCGGACCTGTGGTCATCACGTTGCCGGTCGCTCGATGCGTGCCGCCCGTGGTGGATCGGCTGAAGGAGGTGCTGGGCGCGCACCCGGGGACGGTCGAGGTACACCTGCAGCTGCAGTCCGGTGGGCGTACAACGGTGATGCGGCTGGACGATGGCCTGCGCGTGCGGCCGTCGCCGGCCCTGTTCGGCGACGTGAAGGCGCTGCTGGGCCAGGGGAGCGTTGCCTGAGCCGTCCAGAAGCGCCACAAGAGGCGGGCGCCAGAAGGGGCACGACGTCACCCGGTCGCATGCACCGCGTTCGGGACTTTCGCCACTAGCCTTGCTTCATGAGCTTTCAGGGGGATTCTTCGGGGGATGACGCGCCGATCGGCGACGGCACCCAGCGGGCGGCACCGGTCGATGGTGAGCTGCTCGACAGCCACGGCACCGAACCGAAGGCGGGCACCGTTCGACGGAGGCCATGGATCGTCGGCGGGGCGTCGCTCGCGGTCCTAGTGGCCGCTGGTGCTGGCTTCGCCGTCGGATCGATGATCGGTGGAGGGGGAGCCCAACCGGAGGACGTGCTGCCCTCGACCGTGGTGATGTACGCCGACCTCGACCTCGACCCCGCCGCGAGCCAGAAGCTCAACCTCGTGCGGCTGTTGGGCCGGTTCCCCGAAGTCGAGGACGACTACGGGCCTGAGCCCGACGTACGTGAGCTGCTGGTCGAGCAGCTCACCGAAGACTCCGACCTGGCTTCTGACGACGTGCTGGAGTGGGCAGGTGATCGGGTCGGGGCCGGCGTCGCCTGGGACGACGAGGTAGACGCACTTACGCCTGTCGTTGCGATCCAGGTGTCCGATGAGTCCGCCGCCCTCGACGACCTGCGCGACGTGGTGCCTGCTGACCAAGTGGCTGCGGCTGACGGATATGTCGTCGTGACTGGTGACGCGAGTGACTTTGCCGAGCAAGCCGGTGGTACCGGAGGCGGGCAACCACTCCTGTCAAGCCAGAGTGCCGCCGAGATCGTGGCGGCCGGCGAGCAAGAGTCCCTGGCAGATGCGGCTGGGTTCAGCGGCGCTTTCGATCATCTCGACGAGGGTCTGGCGACGGTGTACATCGATGGCGATGCGGTCGCTGCCGCCGGTGACGAGGTAGCGACCCTCCTCGGCTTGGACAACGCACAGGTGGGAGACCCGTTCGGCGAACTGGGCCGCTCAGGACAGATGGCGGCAGTGCTTCGTGCCGAACCGGACGCCATCGAAGTGGCGGGCTGGATGAGTGGGGAGTCTCCCTACGGGTCTGCACCTGTCACCTTGGTGAACGAGTTGCCGCAGAGCACGTTGTTTGCCCTCGAGTTCACCGGTGGCGCGGAGTCGTTCGCCGAGCAGTGGGACGCATTGAAGGAGGGCGTCGACAACGACATGCCAGCGGGCTCGTTCGAGCGCTCGCTGGCACAGATCGAAGCGCAGTACGGCGTTCGCCTGCCCGACGACGTCGTGACTTTGTTGGGCGATGACCTGGTGCTTGCTGTCGACGGTGACGGACTGCTCACCGGAGTGCCCGGGATCGGTGCGCGTTCTCTGACCGACCCGGCCGAGGGCGCTGACCTCGCCCGGCGTCTCCAGCGGACGTTGGCCACGTGGTCAGGTGGATTCGGGCTCACGGCCGAGGGAACCGATGACGGCATGGTGATCGCCTCGACACCGGAGTTCGCCGATGTCCTCACCGGGGGAGGGGGAGATCTCGGCACCAAGGCGGCGTTCCAAGAAGCGGTCCCCGACGCCGATGGAGCCAGCGTCGTCATGTGGTTCGACTTCTCGGCGGTGGCGAGCTTGCTGGCCCTTGCCGAGCCAGAGTCCGCCGCGCTCATCGACCCGCTGGACAGCCTCGGAGTGTCAGTCACATCGAGTGACAGCGGCTCGACGATGCGCGCCCGGCTGGTCTTCACCGACTCATGACGAACACCAGCCAACGGGTGCGGCCGGCACTGCTCGTGGCGGTCGGAACCGCCTTGGGTGGCGTGGTGCTCGGAGTCGTGATGGGCGTTCTCTGGTGGTGGATCACGCCCACCGAGACCTGGATGAAGCTCGAGAACGGGCTCGGCCCTGCCGAGCTCAGCTCGTCGCAATGGTTCGCCGCCGACGGCTGGTTCCTGATCCTCGGCGGGGTGGCGGGTTTGGTGCTTGCTGGTCTCGCGTGGTTGAGGGGTCGCGGGCATCCGATCGGCCTGTTCTTCGGCGTCCTTGCCGGTGCGGCACTTCTGGCAGTCGTCGCCTGGTCACTGGGCGGGATCCTTGGCCCACCCGATCCCGAGCCGACCAGTGATTCGCTGGCTCTCGGAGCTGTGGTCGACGGGCCGTTGGGTCTGCGCGCCATGGGCGTCCTGGCAGCACCCGCTGTCACAGCGCTGGCGATGCTCGCGCTGCTGCTGTCTATGGTGCGGGTCAGCGATCACGTCGATCTGGGAAGTCCTGACGCCTCTGCCTCTGCTTGGGCGGGTGCATGGGTACCGCAACAACCCAGCACTCGGGGTCCTTCCTAGACTGGGCCACCATGATCACCCGCATCGACCTCACCGGTGCAGCATGGGTATCGGTCGATCGCGATGTGCTGCCCCGAGCTGCGATGAGTGTCGAGGCTGCCACTGAACGCGTTCGGCCGATCTGCGAAGCGGTGCGACAGCGTGGTGCGGCCGCCGTACGAGAGATCACTGCCGAGCTGGACGGCGTCGCGCTCGATTCGTTGCGGGTTCCTTCGGATGCTATTCGCGCGGCAGTGGATGCTCTGCCCACGGACGTACGCAGCGCCCTCGAGGAGGCCATCACCCGAGCCAGAGTGGTGCACGAGGCACAGAGACGCCCGGACGCCAGGGTGGAGGTGGTGCCGGGCGGGTCGGTAACCGAGCGGTGGATTCCCGTCCGCCGCGTAGGGCTCTACGTGCCAGGGGGTCTGGTCGCCTACCCAAGCAGCGTGGTCATGAACGTCGTGCCTGCTCAGGTTGCGGGCGTCGACTCGATCGCCGTCGCGTCTCCTCCGCAGGGAGACAACGACGGACTACCGCACCCTGCGGTACTGGCGGCGTGCGGGCTCCTCGGTGTTGATGAGGTGTACGCCGTCGGTGGCGCCCAGGCGGTGGCGATGTTTGCCTACGGCGTCGAAGGCTGCGAACGGGTCGACATGGTGACCGGGCCGGGCAACGTTTACGTCGCTGCGGCCAAGCGGCTCCTCAAGGGCGTGGTCGGCATCGACGCCGAGGCAGGTGTCACTGAGATCGCGATCCTCGCCGACTCCACCGCCGACCCCAGTTTCGTCGCGGCGGACCTGATTGCGCAGGCCGAGCACGACGAGAACGCCTCATGTCTGCTCGTCACCGACAGCGAGGCGCTGATCGACTCTGTCGACGCTGAGATCGGACGGCAGCTCACGACCACCAAGCACCGCGACCGGGTCGAGACCGCGCTCACCAAGCAGAGTGCTGCTGTGCTCGTCGACGACCTCGACCACGGCCTCGACGTCGTCGACGAGTGGGCTGCCGAACATCTCGAGGTGATCACCGCGGACGCTCCAGAACGCGCTCGGCGCGTTCGCAACGCCGGTGCGATATTCGTCGGCCCCTTCTCACCGGTCTCGCTCGGTGACTACCTGGCCGGCTCGAACCACGTGCTGCCGACCGGAGGCACCGCGCGGCACACCGGGGGCTTGTCAGTGCAGACCTTCCTGCGCGGCACCCACGTCGTCGAGTACGACAAGTCGGCACTGGCGGCTTCGGCGCCGTTCATCGCTGCGCTCGGGGGAGCTGAAGACCTGCAGGCCCACGTCGCAGCGATCCGGGTACGCGTCCCAAGGGACGAATGATGGCGCTCGCGGACCTTCCCTTACGAGACGAATTGCGGGGTCAGTCACCGTACGGTGCACCGCAGATCGATGTTGCCGTAAAGCTCAACACCAACGAGAACCCGTTCGCACCCGCGGACGCAGTCGTGCAGTCGATCACTGAACGGGTGGTTGCTGCTGCAGGCAGCCTCAACCGCTATCCGGATCGCAACGCTGAGGAGCTTCGCCGGTCGCTGGCGCAGTACGTGCGCGAGCTCACCGGATCGCCCATCGAGCGCAGCCAGATCTGGCCGGCAAATGGCAGCAACGAAGTGCTGCAACAGCTGCTGCAGGCATTTGGCGGTCCTGGCCGGCGAGCGCTCGCGTTCGAACCGTCGTATTCGATGCATCGACTGATCAGTCGCGGGACGTCCACGGAGTACGTCGCGGTCAGTCGTCCGTCAGGGTTCGCACTGTCGCCCGAGTTGGTGATGTCCGCGATCACCGAACACGCACCGGATGTGCTGTTCATCTGCTCGCCGAACAATCCCACCGGCGACGTTGCCACAGCGGAAGTCATCGAAGCTGCTTATGCGGCTTGCGCCGGCATGGTGGTGGTCGACGAGGCCTACGGCGAGTTCAGCGGATCGCCGAGCGCCATCGAGCTCTTGCCAGGCAGAGAGCGTCTGGTGATCGTGCGCACTCTCAGTAAGGCGCTCGAACTCGCGGGAGCGCGTTTGGGCTATGTCGTGGCGGCGCCCTCAGTGGTGGACGCATTGCAGCTGGTGCGGCTGCCGTACCACCTCTCGGCGATGACCCAAGCCGTCGGTCTGGCCGCGCTGGAGCACCGGCAGAGCCTCCTGCAGTGGGTCGACGAGCTGAAGACCCAGCGTGATCGAATAGCCGCAGCCCTCGCAGAGCTTGAGTACGTCGTGTACCCGTCGGAAGCGAACTTCGTCTTGTTCGGGGGAGTCGCGGACGAGTCGCAGCTGTGGCGCTCGTTGCTCGACGCGAGCGTGCTGGTCCGTGATGTGGGGATCAGCGGTCATTTGAGGGTGACGGCAGGTACCGCCCAAGAAACCTCCACGTTCATCGACGCCATCAGCGCCATCACAAGGGAGCCCGCGGCATGACATCACAACCCGGCCGTCGAGCCCGAGTTGAGCGCTCCACGAAGGAGTCGTCGGTCAAGGTCGAGCTCGACGTCGACGGCACCGGCCGCACCGACGTCGACACGGGTGTGCCCTTCTTCGACCACATGCTCGGGCAGCTGGGCAAGCACGGGCTACTTGATCTGACCGTGCACACGACAGGTGACATCGAAGTCGACGCTCACCACACGGTCGAGGACACCTCGCTCGCCGTCGGTCAGGCACTCCGCGAGGCGCTGGGAGACAAGGCCGGTGTCACGCGATTCGGTCATGCACTCGTCCCCTTGGACGAGACCAGGGTGTTGGCGTCGGTCGACCTGTCCGGACGACCCTACCTCGTGCACTCCGAGCCCGAACTCGTCGAACTGATCGGCACGTACGACACGACGCTGACCCGACACATCTGGGAGTCGATCGTGGCCGAAGCCCGGATCACCCTGCACGTCGAGGTGCAGGCCGGCCGAAACGCTCACCACGTCGTCGAGGCCCAGTTCAAGGCAGTCGCGCGTGCGTTGCGTGATGCCGTTGCTGTTGACCCCCGTGTGTCAGGCGTGCCGTCCACCAAG
>DASUFV010000057.1:0-27986 GCA_036274415.1 Actinomycetes bacterium | reverse complement strand
GCTCCACGTACCCATTGGCGACGCCTTTCATGGTGGTCGCCACTCAGACCCCGATCGAGATGGAAGGCACGTATCCGTTGCCGGAGGCGCAACGTGACCGGTTCATGGCCAGGCTGTCAATGGGGTACCCGGAAGCCAGCGACGAGATCACGATGCTCTCGTCGCACGGGTCGAGCCGCCCGCTCGATGAGATCAAGCCAGTCGCATCGGCCCAGGACGTCGCAGGGCTGATCGACCAGGTGCGCGAGGTCCACGTCGGCGAGGCTGTGCATCGGTACGCAGTCGACCTAGTAGCCACCTCGCGCAAGAACCCCGACCTGCGACTCGGCGCTTCGCCTCGCGCCACGCTCCAGCTGGTCAGGGCTGCGAAAGCATCGGCTGCGCTCGACGGGCGCGACTACGTGATCCCCGACGACATCAGGGCGCTTGCGGTTCCCGTTCTCGCGCACCGCGTGCTGCTGACGGCTGAGGCTCAGATCGCCAAACGCACGAGTCGTGCTGTCATCGAGACCATCGTGTCGAGCACACCGATCCCAGCCAGATGACATGAGAGCCGCGCTGTCGGGGCTGACGCCAAGAGGACGAGCGCTCCTGGCGTCCGGCCTCACTGCGTTCATCCTGGCCGCGATGCTCGATCAGCAGGACATCATGCGCGTGGGTCTGCTGGCCGCGGCATTGCCGCTGCTGTCGGCGGCCAGCGTGGCGCGCACTCGATTCCGACTGGCATCCGGACGCACCGTCGAACCCGCCCGGATCCCCGCAGGGGATTCAGCCACCGTCACAGTGCGGGTCGAGAACGTATCGCACCTACCGACCGGCTTGTTGATGATCGAGGACGCCGTTCCAACGTCGCTCGGTCCGCGTCCGCGCTTCGTCGTTGACCGTCTTTCGCCGCAGAGCTCGCGTTCGGTCACCTACCCCGTGCACAGCAACCGGCGCGGTCGCTACCCGATCGGTCCGATGTCGGTCCGGCTTGCCGACCCGTTCGGCTTCTGTCGGCTCGACCGCTCGTTCCGAGGTCAACGTCACCTGCTCGTCACTCCGAAGGTCGAACCACTTCCAACAGTTCCCTTGACTGGAGACTGGACCGGCACCGGCGAGAGTCGGGCCAGGTCCGTCGCGGCCTCCGGCGAAGACGACGTGGCAGTGCGCGACTACCGGCACGGAGACGAGCTGCGCCGCGTCCACTGGCGCGCCACCGCCAAGACCGGGTCGCTCATGGTGCGTCGTGAGGAGCAGCCATGGGAGAGCCGGGCGACGGTGCTGTTGGACGACCGCCCGGTCGCCCATGTCGGCGACTCGCCATACACGGGCACCTTCGAGCGCGCTGTCGAGGCCTCGGCATCGGTCGCGATGCACTTGTCGCATCGAGGGTATGCCGTCCGGCTCGTCACCGAAGGGCGCGAAGTCAGCACCAACAGCGCGGTCGACGGTGACTCCGGTGGCGACCCCACAGGGCTCTTGCTCGACGCGCTCGCGGTCGCTGAGCCAGACCGAGGCAGCAGCATCCACCGGCTGGCCACCGCTGTTCGGCACGGTAGCGACGGCTTGCTGGTGCTGGTGCTGGGGTCAGTCACCCTCAAAGAAGCCGACCAGCTCGCGCGAGCCAGGCATGGCATGGGCACGACGGTCGCGATCGCACTCGACACTGCTTCATGGGGCGAACGTCATGCTCGTGCGGACAACGAACCCGCACTGCAGCTCCTCAGAGCGGCGGGGTGGGCAGTCGTCACGCTCCGGCAAGGGCAGGCACTCGCCGACGCGTGGGGCGACCTGACGTTCGCGAGTGCCGCTCTGACGCCGGAGGTGTCAGCGTGATCACCCGGCGCGACCTGCTCGAGCAGGCAGGACCCAGTGCCGCGGCGGCTGGTGCGGTGATCCTGACGTCCTTCGCTCTGGCGCCAACTCTTGGCGACGGGCCCTGGTTCATGTCGACCCTGTTGGTCGTGGCCGCAGTGGCGGTCATCGGAACCTTGCTGCGTACACTCGCTTGGCCGGGATGGGCGGTCACTGCCGCTCAGGGTGTGGCGCTGCTCCTGATCATCACGTGGATGTTCGCCGGTCCCGTCGCCCGGTTCGGCTTCATTCCTGATCCCGATGTGTGGCGCGCGTTCGGCACCCTTGCCGAACGCGGCTCCGACGTCATCAACAACGACGTTGCGCCCGTGCCGGTGACCGAGGGTGTGAAGTTCCTCGTCGTGATTGGTGTTGCGTTCATCGCATGGGTGGTCGATGCGGTGGCCGTGACGTGGCGACAGGCGACGATGGCCGGCATTCCGCTTCTGACCCTCTACCTCGTACCCGCCATCGTGCTCCCCGACGGTGTTCCATGGCCACTGTTCCTCGTGGCCGGTGCCGGCTGGCTGCTGCTACTCCTGACCGATGGGCGCCGCGAGCTGATGCGGTGGGGACGGCCGGTCGACGACCACGGCTCCAACCGTTTGCATTCGGTCGGGGGCACCGGTCGCCGCCTCGGAGCTGCGGCCCTCACGGTGGCTGTCATCGTGCCGGTGGTGTTGCCGAGCCTCGATGACGGACGCTTCGGCTTCGGTGGCGGAGACGAGGGGTCAGGCGACGGTGACAGCAGCAGTGGCGATCCCAGCGAAGACCGCGTGACGACGCTCAACCCGATCACCGACCTGAAGCGCAACCTCAAACGCGGCGAAGACTCGCTGACGTTCACCTACACCACGACGACACCGAACCCCGACTACTTCCGGGTCGCGACCTTGGACGCCTTCGACGGGTACACCTGGCGGCTGGAGGAACTCAGCGCGGGCAGCGACCAGCAGGTCGCCGACGGCGTGCCCACCCCGGACGGCATCGCCGACGAAGTCGTCATGACGACGGCGACCTATGACATCACCATCGAATCTTTCTACTCCAAGCGGCTGCCCGTGCCGTATCCCGTGTCGTCGGTCGACATCGACGGCGACTGGCGATATGACGCCGACTCGTTCGACGTGTTCACCCCAAATGAAGAGGTCAGCACCTTGGGGCAGAGCTACACCGCCAGCCAGCGTGCGGTTGCTCCCTCCATCGAACAGCTGCAGAACGCCGGCGAACCTGAGACGCCGGCGTCCACGCTCACTGAGATCCCCGACGCGACGTCTGAGGTGTTGGGCGATCTGCCGTTCCAGGTGACCGAGGGGGCCCGGACGCCGTACGAGCAGGCGTTGATTCTGCAGAACTGGTTCCGCACCGAGTTCGACTACAGCCTCGACCAGGTGAGCGGCAACGACGACAGCGCTCTTCGCGACTTCCTGCAAGATCGCTCGGGTTACTGCGAGCAGTTTGCAGCGACGATGGCCTTGATGGCGCGTGACCTCGGCATCCCCGCACGCGTCGTCGTTGGCTACACCCCGGGCGAGTACACCAGCGACGGCGTATGGCAGGTGACCGCGCACGACGCTCACGCATGGCCCGAGCTCTGGTTCGAAGGGGTCGGCTGGACCCGCTTCGAGCCAACTCCAGGAGGCGGTGACGGTGGCGCCACACCGGTGTACGCACCTACGCCGGAAGAGCGGAGCGAGCCGTCCGGTAATGGAGGCGGCGGAGTGCCACCACCAGTGACGCTGCGACGCGGAGGCGGCACCCTCGACTTTGGCGGGCCGGGGCGCAAGAGCGTGTTGCCTCGCGAGGTGCTGAAGGCGAACCGCAACATCGGTGGGCTGGGCGCCACCAGCGACCCAAGTGGGGCGTCCGGTGACAGCTCTACGGGTGGTTCGCGCGTCTGGTTGGTGCTCACGCTTCTCGCGATCGCGGTGGTCGCGGCACTCGCACCGGCGATGGCCCTACGCATTCGCCGTATGCAGCGTTGGCGTTCTGCTGAGGCGTCCGATCAGGCCGTACTGGCCGCGTGGGCTGATGTGCTGGACGCCGCGGTGGACATCGAGGTCGCCATCGATCTCACCGACACTCCACGCGACATTGCTGCCCGAATTCCTGAGCGATGCCGGTTGGGAGCGGAGGCAGCCGATGACGTACGCCAGCTGGCCGACTGGGTCGAGCGTCTGCGTTACAGCAGCGCGAGCGTCACGCTGCCCAGCGTCACCGACATTCGCGTCAGCGCCGAGCGGGTACGCACGCAGATGTACTACGCCCTGTCACCGCGTGACCGTAGGCGAGTGAACTGGTGGCCAGCGTCGGGACGCCGTGCGTTGGCGGACGCGTGGACTTCGCTCAGCGAGACAGCCGGGGAGAAAGTGAGGAACGCGAGCAGCCGAGCGTGGTCGACGGTCTCCGGATGGTTCAGGCGTCGCCCTCGCGCCGTCGCTCCCACCGGTCCTCGATCCGGCTCATGAAACCGGAGCGGCGGTCGGGTTTGGGACTGCCCTGAGCACCAGAACTCGAGCCGCGTGCGGCTGAACCCGAGTGCCAGCCAGAGCTCGCCCACCAACCACCGGCGAGCATGACCAGGAACCCGGCAACACCGAGCGGCCACGCCGGAGCGGCGACGCCACCGATGAGCAGGCCGAGCCCGACCAGGATGCCGATGACCCCGTAGATGACCTGGTGGCGCGAACGCAGGGAACGACCAGTGCCGCGCAGCGTCGAGGCGAGCTTCGGGTCGTCGGCGTAGAGCTGACGCTCCATCTGCTCGAGCAGGCGCTGCTCGTGCTCGGAGAGCGGCATGGCCCCTCCTCGCGGTCGGAATGGCTGGTCGCCGAGTCCAGGATAATCCCTGAGCTCGGTAGCGAAACACCACAGGGGAATCAGTGGTGAACCGTTCCCATTTCTTCATCGGCACGGGGACTTCGACGCTGGAGCCAGGCAGTGATCAAGACCCCCGCTGCCGGTCGGTGGGAGCGCGGGGTTCGACCAGGCTGGCGGGACGGACCGCGCCCCGACCGAAGCGGCGAGAGGCCTGGTCAGCCGCCCGCTCGGCGTCACGCCAAGCCTCCGGCTGCTCGTCAAAGGTGAGCTGCCTGGCCACTGCAGCACTGTCGACCAGGCCTTCTGCGCGCACACCGACCAGCCGCAAGCGGGCTCGGTCGAGCCCCAGCGCCTCGAACAATCCCACCGCGGTGGCGTAGATGTCGTGGGAGATGTCAGTCGGGTGCGACAGCGTTCGGGACCGACTGATCGTGTTGAAGTCAGCGAACCTGATCTT
Source organism: Actinomycetes bacterium (assembly GCA_036274415.1). Classification (GTDB taxonomy): domain Bacteria; phylum Actinomycetota; class Actinomycetes; order JAHEKZ01; family JAHEKZ01; genus JAHEKZ01. The sequence continues at coordinate 22,873 of DASUFV010000057.1, read as the reverse complement.
GAGGGCAATGGTGCGGCCGGCGAGATCGTGCGACCGAAGCTGGGACGCGACGCTCTGCGACAGCCGCAGCAGCTCACGCTTCACGATCACCGGGTCGTCGACATCGACATCGAAAGTTCGGTCGCGGCTGATGCTCTTCTCGGCGACATCGGGCACCACGACGCGTTCGTCGCGTCCCCAGGCCAGTTCCCAAAGGTTCCGACCGGCGGCCGGGCCGAGCGCGCGCTCGAGGGTGCCCACCGGGGTGTGCGCCAGGTCGGCAACAGTGCGCAGGCCGAGTCGGTGCAGGCTCTCCTCGGTCTTGTCACCGACCCCCCACAGTGCCCCCAGCTGCAATGGGTGCAGGAAGTCGATGACTTCGTCGGCGGGGACCACCAGGAGTCCGTCGGGCTTGCACATGCCGGACGCGAGCTTGGCGACGAACTTGGTGGACGCCACACCTACCGAACAGGTGATCCCTTGCTCGTCGTGCACCCGAGTGCGGATCAGCTCACCGATCTCTGCCGGAGACCCGAATCGCCGAGTCGCACCGCTGACGTCCAGGAATGCCTCGTCGAGGCTGAGCGGTTCGACTGACGGCGTCACGGATCCGAAGATGGCCATGACGTTGTCGGAGATGCGCGAGTACTCACGGTGGTGCGGCTCGAGAAACGTCGCGTTCGGGCACAGCCGACGAGCACGGGATGTCGGCATGGCCGAGTGCACACCGAACTGACGGGCTTCGTAGGTGGCTGACAACACGACGCCTCGGTTACCTCCGCCGGCGACGACCACGGGAGTGCCGATCAGCTCGGGGTGGTCGATCAGCTCGACTGACGCGTAGAAGGCATCCATGTCGACGTGCAGGACATGACAACCGGTATCGTCCCTGTCGCTGTTGTCCACGTCGCCCGGACGACCGCGGCCGAGCTGCTGTCGACTCACGGGTGCATTCTCCTCCTCGTCTCCTATCTACCGCTGCTGCCCGGACTGGCGTGCCAGAGCTTGCGCGGTGGCGCTCCCCGGTTGACATCACCACCGGCCGGTTTGACGTCGGCATACGGCGACTGCTTGAAGCCGCTGGGATGGACCAGGATGCGGCGGCGTCCCATACCACCAGCGGTATACCCGGAGGGCTGGTCGTCCTGCGCGACCGCCGCAGGTGCTGCGACCTCTTCGGCTCCGAACCCGGGCGGTGGCGTATCCATGTGGTCGCGGACGGCGTCCATGCCTTCTTGCTGCCAGAGGTCGTAGAGGCTCGACAGCTCCCAACATCCGGTAGCCCGCAGCGAGACACCGCGAGGCCCGGTGCGGCGCACCTCGCCGCGGATCACGAGCAGCCAGGAGTGGAACAAGGTGGCGGCGTAGGGCCCTTGGGCGTCTTCGAAGAACGTGGCGTCGACCGGCCCGGTGGAGTCGTCGAGGGTCACGAACACCACTCGACGCCCGGACCGGATGGGGGGTGTCTGAGTGGCGACCTTCACCCCGGCGACCACGATCTCGCTCCGCGATCGACAGGTCAGCAGATCTTGAGAACGAACGGCACCCATCGCCTGCAACAACGAACCGTAGAACTCGATGACGTGTCGGCTGGCGTCCAGACCCAGCACATCGAGCTCGGCTCGCACCTGCTCGGCCCCGGTCATCTCCGGCAGCCCGGACGGCACGATCTGCTCGTCGGACGGCCCGAGTGGGAAGGACAGCTGGGTGTCGATCGACCCAGGTGCCACTGATCGAGAGCGGCGGGAAGCAGGCATCGCCGTCCACCGATCAAGCTCTGCGACTTGCAGGAGGAGATCTCTGCGGGTGATCCGACGCCGTGCTGATGCAACGGGAAGCGACACATCGATGTCATGCAGTGCGTCGAACGCGCCAGCCAGGACCAGACGCTCGACCACTGGACGCGAGACCGCTGCGCGATGCCAGAAGTCGGTCAACGACTGGTACGGCTGACCCGCCACGATCCGGTCGACCTCTGCCTCACTGATGCCTTTGACCTCAGACAGCGCAATGCGAATTCCGTACCCTCTCGCATCGGGCAGCTGAGGCTGGTCGAGTACTCCCCGGTTCCGGATGAACGCCGGGTCAACCCGGGGGGCCACCCGATGCGGCGGGAGCGCACCTTCGGTATCGAGAGCCTGCACTCGTTCGACTCGGTATCCCACCTGCGAGGCGTTGACGTCGACCGGGAGCACCGTGATGCCGAACTGTCGCGCGTCGTCGAGGATCAGTCGCTTGGGGTACATGCCGGGGTCATGGGTGAGCACTCCGGCAAGAAAGCTCGCGGGGTGGTGGGCCTTCAGCCATGCCGACTGGTACGTCGGCAGAGCGAACGCGGCAGCGTGCGCCTTGCAGAACCCGAAGGACCCGAACGCGCGGAGCACCTCCCACATGCGTTCGATGGTCGGCAGGTCGTATCCGCGTTCAGACGCCCGACGGTAGAACCACTCTCTGGTCTCCGCTTGCCCGTCAGGGTCGCCAAGGGCGCGACGCTTCTCGTCACCTTCGGCTCGCGTACACCCGGTGATGACGTGGAGCATGTCGATGACCTGCTCGTGGAAGACCACGACACCGAACGTCGACTTCAGAACCGGCTCGAGGTCAGGGTGCAGGTACTGCGGCTCGACCCATCCGTGACGGGCACGCAGGAACGGCCCGACCATGTCCGACTTCACCGGCCCAGGACGGAACAACGAGATGTCGGTGATCAGGTCGTCGAACGTCTCGGGGGCGAACTTGCCGATCAGCTCACGCTGACCAGGTGACTCGATCTGAAAGCACCCCAGAGTGTGCGTGGAGCGGACCAGGTCGAAGGTCGCAGGGTCGTCGAGCGGCAACGCATCGAGGTCGGGGCGCTGCTCGACCCCTTCGACGCGCTCGATCTCATCGAGCGCGTACGCCATTGCCGACTGCATTCGAATGCCGAGGACGTCGAGCTTCAACAGACCCAGGTGCTCAACATCGTCCTTGTCGAACTGGCTCATGGCGAACCCCATGGCACTCGACTCGACGGGGGTGCGATCGAGCAAGGTGATATCAGAGAGCAACACCCCGCAGGGATGCAGGGCGAGATGACGAGGCAGGCCATCGAGCCGCTCGACCAATGAAAAGAGCAGCGAAGTGCGCGGGTCGTCGGCGATGCGGCTCGCCCGCAGCTCGGGAAGCTCACGCAGCGCGTTCTGCGCATCACGGGCCCGGATATGTGGGAAGGCTTTCGCCAAGGTGTCGATCTCGGACGGTGGCAGGCCAAGCGCCGCCCCGACGTCACGGATCGCATGCCGAACGCGGTAAGTGTCTGCCATCGAGACGCACGCGACGCGGTCAGCTCCGTAACGCTCGAAGATCTGTGTGTAGATGTCGGTGCGCCTCGCCGACTCGACGTCGATGTCGATGTCGGGCAGTGCCCGACGCAGAGGTGAGAGAAACCGTTCGAACAACAAGTCGTGTCGAAGCGGATCGACTCCGGAGATGCCGAGCAGATAGGTGACCAACGACCCAGCACCCGAACCCCTGGCAGCCACTCTCACCTGCATCGAACGAATCAGGTCGACCACGTCGGCGACGGTGAGGAAGTACGTCGCATAACCCAGCTGAGCGATGACGGCCAGCTCGTCCTCGAGTCGTTCTCTGGCTTCTCGCGCAGCTGCTCCCCCGCTCGGCAGACCACGACTGGCCCACGCGCCCTCACACCGTCGTCGCAGCACGATGTCGGACGGCGTCCCGGACGCCACCGCCGCCGGATCGACCACCTCGAGCTCAGGAAAGTGCACCGACCCCAGCCCCAGGTCGGCAATCGGGTCGAGCACGCACTGCTCAGCCAGATGAGCGGTGGAAGCGAGCAGCCATCGGCTGGTCGCCCGCTCGGTGCCAATACCTGAGAGGCGAGCCACCTCGGCAGCGACCTCAGCCATCTGAGCGCTCGACTTCAGATAGCCCTCACCGGTGCGCCGGTCGATGTGTCGCACGTCGAGCGGAACGAGTCGTCGCGCCGCATCGAGCACGTCGGCAACCGGTGCGTCTTCTCTGCGGGCGTAGCGAACAGCGTTGGTGAGGAGGACCGGTGCCTGTTGCTCATGCGCCCAACGCAGCATGCGACCGGCAAATGCTGCTGACCGGCCGGCCGGGTCTGCGCCACGGTGGTTGACCACCTCGCACCACAGCTCAGGAATCTGCTCACGCCACATTCGCCATGTGGCGGTCGCCAGATCGAGCCGCTGCCTGGCCAGCAGACGCCCGAGGTCGGAGTCCGGACCGAGCAGCACCACCAACGCACCGTCAGCGGCATGCTCGGCGAGCAGCGGCAGATCGATCACCGGGTTGCCCCTACCTGCCAGGATCTCGCCGCGAGCGTGTGCTGCCGAGACCAGCCGACAGAGCGCACCCCACCCGCGCTCACCGCGAGCCAGCACAGTGACTCGCGGAGCACGTGGATCGACGGCGCGCCCACCGCGCACGGGGGTGCGTGAGCGTCCCTTTGGGTCAGCTGCAGTCAGAGATCCCAGAGATCCGTCCAGCGCCAGGTCAACACCGAAGACGGTGGCGATTCCTGCAGAGAGCGCTGCCCGAGCGAAACGCACCGCACCTCGAACACCGTCTCGATCAGTGAGCCCGAGCAGGGTCAGCCCACGCTCGGCGGCGACCTCGACCAGCTGCTCGGGGCTGGAGGCGCCGTGACGCAGCGACCAACCAGACGCAACATGAAGGTGGGGAAAGGACACTTCGGAACCGCTGCTGACCGAACCGACGAGCTCAGCTGACGCGTGGCAACGAGGTCTGGTGCGGGACGCCTACAGTCGTCTCGACCAACGCCAAGAAGGTGTCGGCATCTCGCAGCAGGTCATCGGCCTCGCGAGTGGTGACCGCGTCGATGCCCGCCTCTGCGGCCGCCCGCTTTCCTGCGCCGGCTGCGAAGAAGGCCGCCCACTCCGAAAGCTCGGGAGCGGCACAAGACAAGAGCTCCCACGCACTGCGTGGCCCGCGACGGCCACCCGGAGCCGCCCGGGTCGCCAGCACAGCCGCTGCAGCACGCAGTGCAGCCAGATGCGCCAGGGCGTAGCGCCGGCTGGCGCGTGGCTCGATCGCTGCCTCGGTCAAGCCGCGATGCGCTGCTGCGAGCAGGTCGAGGACTCCGGCGGAGGAACCGCGTGGCGAAGTGCCCGACGCAGAAGCAGCCGATGCAGAGAGCGGTGCGGTCGCCATGTCAGATGTCCTCCTCTGAAGACGGGTGTCAGTCATAGATCGCGTGCACGGACCAGCGACCTGGGTCGCGTTCGAGACAGAGGTCAAAAACTCCGGTGTGACTGGTTCTGGTGCCCGCCTCGACCCGCCACAGCCACCGCTCAGGATCAGCTGGTGGCTGAAGGTCGCACTCAGAACGGTTCTGGTCGGTGCGCCGCCACCAGGCGCCGGTCTCGACCCAGTGGGCCAGTACCGAGTCGACGACGTAGCGCCGGCCTCGCCACCGAAAGGCCATCGGTGCCACCAGTTCGGCGTCGGCAGCAGCCAGTGGAGTCAAGGACTCGATCGACTCGTCGATCCGTCGCACCGACGACCCCCTTGTGGTGATGGGAAACTGTCGAGAACTGATCGGTGAACGGGCGGAACGGCGAGGGTCGAGGTCACCGTCCCGCCCGGCCACCAGGTTCGAACATATGTTCGAATACCTGAAGTAAACCGCTCTGGGCCGGTTGGGTCAACCCCCTACCGTCGACTCATGCCGAGCCGCCCTCAGCCCTCCACCCGCGCGACGGCACTGGTCTCCCTCCGGGTCTGGGGTATCGAGGCCTCGGGCATTCCCGCGGCGCTGGGCAGGGTCGCCCGTGACACGATCGCCATTCGCGACTTTCCAGGGCTGGTCTTCGCCAAGGTGCTCGGTACCGGCAGCGGCACCACCTTCGCCCCGCAGCACGCCGATCCACGCCACTGGGCGCTGCTCACCTGCTGGGACGCTCCCCAAGCCGCCCACGCCTTCACGCAGTCGCGCACCGTGCGACGGTGGGACGCCGCTTCGACCGAGCAGGCTCACATCACCATGACGCCGATCGCCAGTACCGGCCAGTGGTCACGACGCGAGCCCTTCGCACTGGCTTCACGAGACGTCGAACCGACCACCACGTCCGATCCTGTGGCGGCCATCACGCGAGCTCGCATACATCCACGCCACCTACCGGCCTTCTGGCGAGCACTTCCGCGAGCAACAGCACCACTTGCCTCGCAAGCGGGCCTGATCTGGTCTCTGGGGATCGGCGAAGCGCCGATCGGCTTCCAGGGAACCTTCAGCATGTGGCGTGATATGCGCGCGATGCGTCAGTACGCGTACGAATCGGTCGGTCACGTCGACGCTGCGCGCGCGGCGCGCCGCGAGAAGTGGTTCGCAGAGGAGCTCTTTGCCCACCTGCGAGTCGTCGAGGTGACCGGCTCATACCGGGGACGCCCACTCATGAGCTGACCGCTGGCCCCTTCAGCTCAGCTCCACTCAAAGCCAGGTGGGGTCGGGGTGCAGGCGTCAAGAGACTTCTGACGGAGTTCTGCTATCTGCGATGCATACCGTTCTCGATCGATCTTGTTGGAGAGCTCCTCGGGATCCTTGGCGTAGTCGTAGAACTCAGCGCCCTCCCCTATGTCGTACTGCACGTAGAGATAACGAGCAGTGCGATATCCGCAGTAGGCGGGTTGTCGTCCATCGCCGATCGCCACCTGCTCCAGGACAGTGCCGGTGCGCCCGTCATCAAAAATGTTGCGACCGTCCATCGCCCAGTCGGTCCCCACGCCTGTGAGATCAGCGATGGTGCGTGTCAGATCGATCTGAGGGGTGAGCCGCGATGAGATTGACGGTTCAGTTGTTCCCGGCAGTCGCATCATCATCGGCACGTCGGTGCTGGCGGCGTAGGGCACGTTCTTTCCGACCAGACGGTGTGTCCCGAACAGGTAGCCGTTGTCAGATAGGAATACCACGATCGTGTTGTCCAGCCGTCCGGTGTCAGCGAGGGCTCGCAGGATCCTTGCGACCGCGTCGTCGAGGCTGCGTGCCATTTCGTGCACCGCCGTGAGTGCCTCACGTTGTTGGAAGGCGCGCCTTCGGTGGGTTTGCACCCATTCCGGCTTGTCAGATACATCTCGCTCGTTCAAGGCAGGGATGTTCGAACCAGGCTCGAGCGGCCAGGTGCCTTCGTACTTTGGCTCGATCTCGGCCGGTAGATGAACGGCCTTAGGGGCGAAGTGCAGGTACAAGGGCATGTCGGGAGGCGCCCCACGTATGAACCGAGTGGTGACCCTTCCGAGCACTCTCGTCGAATAGTCCTCGGGGGCGAATCCGAAGTACTTGTCGGGGTCGACAAAATCTCCGTAGAACTTGTAGTCGTAATAGGCACTGTCGACGTCCGGGGTCATCGGGGCAACGGTGGCCCACACATCCCATCCTGGCGGGATGAAGCCGTCAGGGTGGTCGGTTGTCCACGAGTTCATGTACTTTCCGATCAGCCCTGTGTAGTAGCCAGCGTCGTTCAGGTGAGTCGCCAGTGTCGACTGCTCGCCTCCCTGCGCGTGGAACGTCGGCCAGGCGCCGTAGTTGTCTGACTGGTTGGTGTAAACACCCGTTGTGTGCGCGTAGTTGCCCGTGAGGAGCGAAGCGCGCGAAGGGCAGCACACGGACGTGGGTATGACGCCGTTCTCGAACGTGATGCCCTTGCCGCCGATCTCGGCACTGACGGTCGGCATGGCGTCGAGCACACCTGTTGGCATGTCGTCGGCGAGGATCACCACGACATTCGGACCTGTGCTCTCCAGGGCATCCGTTGCGGAGAGCGCGCCGCTCGTCGCCCCACTCGCTCCACTCGCGCTGAAAAGCGAAAGTCCGAGCGTGCCCAGCGTCAGGCAAAGGGCAGAGCCGACCGCTGGTCGTCGCTTCATATGTTTCGCTTGCCCATAGCCGTCCCTGCCCTCAAGATCCACATACTGCTACGAAAGTGGTGACGCGGCCATCAGAACGGTCGTTTCTGGCCGCGATGTCTTGCATCAACACCACCCGCTACCGTCGCTTCCGACAACGCCGTCGTGCACCTGAGGAACCATGAGTCTTCGCAGCTACACCGGCCCAGCGCCGACGGTCTATCCCTCGCCGTTCACCCTGGGGTTCAGCTGGGTGCTCGCCGTGGGAACGATCGCGCTGCAGATCGCCTACCCACTCCTCGACGAGTCGACTCAGGCAGATCTCGCCGCCGTCACAGTGCTCGTCTTCTTCCTTGCCTCACTTGTGCATGCGTCAGCCTGTCATCGGTGGCGCGGCTTCGTCGTGGTCGGCATTGTCGTGCCTGCGATCGGCTGGGGTGCTGAGCGTCTTGGCTCGACCTATGGAGTCCCGTTCGGTGACTACACCTACACCGACGTGTTAGGTCCCAGCGTGGGTGGCGTCCCCGTCGTCATTCCGCTGGCGTGGGCGATGATGGCGTATCCCGCGCACGTTGCAGCGTCGACGCTGGTGTGGCGGCGCTGGTTGGTCCCCTTCGTCACCGCGTGGGCGCTGATGGCGTGGGATCTGTTCCTCGATCCGATGATGGTCGACCTCGGTGCATGGCGGTGGACCACGACCACTCCGGAACTGCCGGGCGTCGAGGGCGTGCCCTTGGTGAACTTTGCCGGGTGGTTCGCGGTCGGATTCCTGATCGGCATCGTGATGCTCGTGCTCCGAACCGATCGTCGCCCGTTCGCCCAACCAGCAACGCTGTTCCTCTGGGTCTATGTGTCCTCGGTCCTGGCCGCTGCTGTGTTCTTCGACGAGCCGGGGGTCGCGATCGCAGGAGGGATCGCAATGGGCGTCATCGCGCTGCCGTTCGCCTGGCGTCTGTGGCTCGACCGCACATGAGGCGGCGTTCACGGCGTCCACTTCAGATCGCACTCGACGTTGGTGCGACGCTCGCGATTGCCGGCGCAGTGCACGCTTGGTGGAACCTCAGGCAGCTCCGCGTCCTTCCGAAGCAGTCACCCAGAGAGGGTGAGAACTCAGACGATCACCCGCGCGTGTCGGTGTTGATTCCGGCACGCGACGAAGCGGGATCGATCGGGCAATGCCTTGCCGCGCTGCACGAGCAGGTCGGCGACCACATCCTGGAGATCGTCGTGCTGGACGATCGGTCAAGCGACGGCACCGCAGATGTCGTCCGGCACCACCTCGATGACCCCAAGGTCCGCCTGATCGAGGCCAAGGACGAGCCGCCCGATGGGTGGCTCGGCAAGACCTGGGCCTGCCAACAGCTGTCCGATGTCGCTCGCGGCGAGCTCCTGCTTTTCGTCGATGCCGACGTCGTGTTGGCACCCGATGCGGTCGCACGGATCGCGGCGTCCATGAGCACCGGCGAGGTCGACGCGATCTGCCCCTATCCGCGCCAAGTCAGCAACACCTGGCCAGAACGCATCGTGCAACCACTGCTGCAGTGGTCATGGGCGACGTTCCTGCCGCTGAGACTCGCCGAGACCAGCACACGGGAGTCGCTCGTCGCCGCGAACGGACAGGTGTTGGCCGTGACGCGAGACGCCTATGACACCTCGGGTGGCCACGCGTCGATCCGTGGGGAGGTATTGGACGACGTCGCCTTGTTCCGGCAGTTGAAGCGTTCCGGACACCGGCCGGTGCTCGCCGACGGAACAGACGTGGCGTCGTGCCGCATGTATGACGACTGGCCGACACTTCGCGAGGGATATAGCAAGTCGCTCTGGGCCGCGACCGTGTCGCCCGGTCGCTCCGCAGCACTGGCCGGTGCACTGAGCCTGGCGTATGTCGTTCCTCCGGTCGCAGCGTTGCGTGGTTCTCGCTCTGGCCTGGTCGGGTACGCCGCTGCGGTTGCCGGACGCGCAGTGGTGGCGCGACGGGTGGGCGGCCGGGTGTGGCCCGACTCCTTGTTGCATCCCGTCTCGATCGCGTCCTTCGACTACCTCTTGCTGCGCTCGTGGTGGGGTCGCCGTCGCGGCAGCCTCACCTGGAAGGGTCGCTACATCGACCCCGACACGACCTGAAGCGTCCTCAGCGTCGGGTCGGCCGCGTATCGCACTTGGGTGCCATGCGACATGACCTCCTGCAAGCCCGCGACGGCCTCCGCCGTCACCCGCTCGCCAGGAGCCAACACCGGGATGCCAGGCGGATAGGGCGCCACGAGCTCGGCCGACACCTGGCCGATTGCCTCCTCGACTGAAACAGTGCGGTGCTCGGCGAAGTAGGCGTCCCGGGGCGACATGACGACGTCGGGGTCAACGGTCCACGAGATTGACGGGAGCACCGGACGTGGCTCGCGGCGTTGACGGTCGACCGAGGCGTGCACCTCGTCGACGAATGCGTCCACCGACACGATGTCGTCGTTGACCGAGATGATCGGAACGACGGTGTCGAGGTCCGCCAGCTCGACCGGCATGCCCTTGGCAACCAGGTCCTCCTCGACGGCGAGTCCGGACGCCCCCGTGCCACTCACATTGATCGCGAGCTTGACCCGATCGACGATGACGTCCGACCCGACGACGTCGTCGAGCAGCACCACACCCGGCACAGCACCGAGGCGCTCGCGCGCGTGATCGACAATGCGGATCAGATGTCCCAGTAGGCGCTCACCGTCGCGCTCCATCAGTGCTCTTGCGGCGTCCGCGCTTGCAGCAATGGTTCCCGACGGACTGGTTGTCGCGGTCGCCTCGTACGCACGGTCCAAGCGGTGACGATCGATCCGATCGGTCCGGGCGAGCACGAACGCCGACTGTGTGTACGCCGGCAGTGTCTTGTGCGCGCTCGTCACCATGGCGTCCGCGCCGGCCTGCAGTGCGTGCGGAGGCAGATCAGGGTGAAAGCCGAAGTAGGCCCCCCACGCCTGATCGACCACCAGAGGCAGCCCGCGCGCATGCGCGGCCTGCGCATGTGCCGCGACGTCCGAGACCGTCCCGACGTAGGTCGGTTCGACGAGGAAGACGGCCTTCGCCTCGGGGTGCGCATCGAGCGCACGCTCGACTCGGTCGACCGGGACTCTCGTCGGCAGTCCGGTCGTCTCGTCGACGTCAGGCCGCACCCATACCGGCGTGACCCCGGCAAGAACCATTCCCAACAGCAGCGATCGGTGCAGTGTGCGCGTTACGACAACCACGTCGCCAGGGCGACACAACGCGAGCATCAGTGTCTGGTTGCCGTGGGTAGACCCGCCGACCGAGATTCGACCCCAGTCAGCACCCCATGCACGAGCCAGACGTTCATCGGCCTCAGCGATGGCACCGCGCTGCTGCCGGATGGTGTCGACCCCGCCGTAGAGCGGGATGTCATCACGCACGACCGGTCCGACCAGATCCAGCCGTTGCTTGTGCCCCGGAGTGCCGAACGGCGTCGATCCCATCGCTCGGTAGCTCAGCCAGCCGTCCAGCAGCGGTGCGTGATCACGCAGCTCAAGGGGATCGTCGTCCGAGTCGGTCGGGTTGCTCATGGCGTCGACCCTAGTGACCCCTACGCTCCCGGTCGTGGCGTCCGTTGTGGTGATCGGTGCTGGGATGGGCGGGCTCGCTGTCGCCGCGCGACTTTCCGCACAGGGTCATCAGGTGACGGTGGCAGAGCAGGCCGCGCGCCCCGGAGGCAAGGTCGAGACGTATCGCCGCGACGGATTCGCGTTCGACGTCGGGCCATCGCTGCTCACCCTTCCAGCGGTCTATCGCGATCTCTTCTTGAAGACGCCCATCAAGCGCAAGGGCGCCGCACTCGAGGACAACATCGACTTGCGCGGCTTGGAGCGGGCTTTCGGCTACCGGTGGGCTGATGGCACGACGGCCATGCTGCCTGGAAGCAACAGCAACCGGGTCGCTGCGGCACTCGGCGACGCGCTGGGTGGCACGGCCGAAGCGGACTGGCAGAAGCTGAGCCGGCGCGGCGCGGACATCTGGGCGGCCACGCGCGTGCCGTTCCTCGAGTCGCCAGTCTCGGGGCCGCTCGAGCTGCTTCGGCGTCCAGGACGCCTCGCCGCGATGCGAGCGGTCGCGCCGTGGCAGTCGCTTCGGGCACTGGGACGTTCGTACTTCAACGACCCGAGGCTCGTCACCCTGCTCGATCGCTACGCCACCTACACGGGCTCAGACCCCCGCAAGGCACCCGCCGCATTGGCGGTGATCCCCTTCGTCGAGCAGACGTTCGGAGCGTGGCACGTCGGCGGCGGCATCGGACGCCTCGCTGACGCCCTCTACGAACGTTGCGTCGGGCGTGGCGTCAGGTTTCGCTTCGAGGCTGCCGTCGATCACGTGATGACCGAAGGCTCGCGTGTCGTCGGCGTCCGACTTGTCGACGGCGAACAGCTCAAGGCGGACATCGTCGTCTCGGACGTCGATGCACGTCAGCTCTACGACCAGCTGCTGACGGGACCTCAGGCCAAGGCGCCTCGTCGGCGCCTCCAGCGCTCCACGGCGTCCCTGTCCGGCTTCAGCCTGCTGCTCGCGCTCAAAGGAAGGACGCCCGGCATCCAGCACCACAACGTCCTGTTCCCCGAGGTCTACGACGACGAGTTCGATGCGATCTTCGGCCAGATCCCGATGCCCCCCAACGACCCTGCGATCTACATCTCGTCACCGGACGACGCGGGGATGCGTCCAGACGAGCACGAGTCATGGACCGTCCTGGTGAACGTGCCTGGCCATGACCCTGAGCGGGGCATTGACTGGCACGACCCGACGCTCGTCGAGGCGTACAGCCAACGCATTCTCGACCGGCTCGCCGAACGCGGGTACGACGTGCGCGAGCGGATGCTGTGGCACGAGGTGCGCACACCCGCCGACCTCGCCGACACCACCTGGTCACCAGGGGGCGCGATCTACGGCACGTCCGGCAACAGCCGCCGATCGGCGTTCTTCCGGCCGAACAACCGCAGCCCGATCGACGGCCTCTTCCTCGTCGGAGGTTCGGTGCACCCCGGTGGCGGGTTGCCGCTCGTGGGGATGTCGGCGGCGATCGTCGCCGGGCTGATCGGGCCTGCCTAGCCTTGACCATGCGCTTCACCTCTACGCGGCACGTCGACGACGTCATCGAACGCAGGTTCCAGCTTGGCGAGGTCCCCGGCATCCTCTGGACGTCCCGGTCCGCGTCTTCTTCTGAACCCGTCCCGCTGATCCTGGCCGGCCAACCGGGTGGTTCTGCCGGCATGGACCGCACGTACTCGCTGCTGCTCGGACGGGCTCAGCACGCCTCGAGAGCCGGCTTCGCCACCGCCACGCTTGAACCCCCAGGCAGCGGCGACCGGCCGCCTCTGAACGACGTCGAGCAGGCGCGCGCAGAGCTGCGTCGAGCCGTCACGGCCGGCGAGCCAGTCAGCGACGACATCGTCGACCGGCTCGTCCTGCCACTCGTCGACCAGGCAGTGCCGGAATGTCTGTCCGCTCTGGATGCGCTCCTTGCGCTGCCCGAGATCGGCGATCGGGTCGGCTACTCGGGAGGAGTGATCTCCATAGCCGTCCGGCTCGCGGCGATCGAGCCCCGCGTTTCGGCGGCGGTCTTGTTCGCCGGCAGCTTCGTGCCCACCGCCATCATGGAAGATGCTCGACAGGTCGAGATTCCGCTGTACGTCCTCCTGCAGTGGGACGACGACGGAAACGACCGCCAAAGGGCTCTCGACTTGTTCGACGCCTTCGGCTCACAGGAGAAGACGCTGAACGCCAACATGGGCGGACACACCGGCGTCCCGCGTCATGCGGCCGAAGAGGCGATGCGTTTCTTTACCAGGCACCTCAAGTCGAAATGACTTCAGACGCGTGCGCTCGGCTGCGATTCCGCGGCACGACCCCGAGATTGACGAAGACCTCGTTGGTCGCCGCCGACCGATTCAGCGTGTACATGTGCAATCCGGGGGCACCGGCGTCAAGCAGCTGCTGACACAGTTCGGTTGCCAGCGCGACGCCGACCTCGTGGACAGCCTGCGGGTCGTCCGCGACCGGCTCGAGCTGCCGCAGCACCCAATCCGGCACCGGCGTCCCCGACAGCTCGGCGAATCGCACCAGCTGCGAGACGTTGGTGACCGGCAAGATGCCTGGGATCACGGGGATGGTGCACCCATGCCGGGCCGCTCTGGCGACGAGTTCTTCGTACTCGGCGACCTCGAAGAAGAACTGCGTGATGGCGAACTCTGCGCCGGCGTCCGCCTTGCGGGCGAGCGCCAGCGCATCCGCTTCGCGATCGGGCGACTCGGGATGCCCATCGGGAAAGGCCGCTACCCCGACGCATAGATCACCGAGCGACCGGATCAGAGCGACCAGCTCGTCGGCGTTGCGTAGCCCACTGGGATGCGGCCGCCAAGGTGCGCCTGGGCCTTCAGGCGGGTCTCCCCTCAACGCCAGGATGTTCCGGACGCCGGACGCCGCATAGGCGCCGATGACATGGCGCAGCTCCGCTCGGCTGGCGCCCACACACGTGAGGTGGCCGACCGGGTTGAGCGTGGTCTCGCTGGCGATCTGCTCGGTGAGGCGCACCGTCCGGTCCTGCGTTGACCCGCCCGCCCCGTAGGTGACGGAGACGAAGGTCGGGGCCCACGACTCGAGCTCGCGGATCGTCTGCCACACCTGCCGCTCACCCTGGGCGGTCTTCGGCGGGAAGAACTCCAGCGACCACGAACGCTCGCCCATCCGCAACATCTCCGCGACGGTCGGTGCGCTCGCGAGAACGGCGGCCCTGGCTCGAGCCGATGGCAGCGTTGAGATTCCGAGAGATCCGACAGACATGAGCCGAGAGCCTACGCAGCGTGTTCCACGATCTGGAACCGCCCCCCAGTTGCCAGCAGGGATGCCCGCTGGAGCCCATCCGTCGGCTCGGCGCGCGCGCCCACAAGGTGCCCACTAGCCTCCGAGCATGCCGACACCCGACACGAGCAGTCCCCTCGACGTCGAGGACCTGCGGGTACGGGTGCAGAAGGAGCTCGAGACGTTCCTGGAGCGTCAGCAGCCGGTGATCGATGCGGTCGGCGACGACGTGCTCCCGATGCTGGAGGCCGCGACGACGCTTCTGTCCGGCGGCAAGCGGATGCGTCCGGCGTTCGCCTACTGGGGCTGGCGGGGGGCAGGGGGCGAGGACTGTCACGAGATCATCCCGGCGGTGGCTGCCCTCGAGCTGCTGCAGGCATGTGCGCTGATCCACGACGACCTCATGGACGGCTCGGACACCCGGCGCGGCGGCCCGAGCGTGCACCGGCAGTTCGCGTCCTTGCATCGCGGTACCGGCTGGGTCGGGCCGCCGGAGGCGTTCGGTGCTGGGGCGGCCATCCTGCTCGGCGACCTGGCGTTGGTCTGGGCCGATCAGATGTTGTTCGACGCACCCCTTCCGGCCCCTCGCCTGAGGGCAGCCAAGCCGGTGTACGACCGCATGCGCGTCGAGCTGATGGCTGGCCAGTACCTTGACCTGCTCGAACAGGCGCGAGGCAGCACGTCGGTCGAACGGTCCTTGCGGGTGGCCCGCTACAAGGCGGCGAAGTACACCGTCGAGGGACCGCTGCACCTGGGCGGTGTGCTGGCGGATGCGCCGGCCGACTTGCTCGAGGCGTACACCGCGTACGGCATACCTGTGGGCGAGGCGTTCCAGCTGCGCGACGACGTGCTTGGTGTGTTCGGCGACCCCGAGGTCACTGGCAAGCCGGCTGGCGACGACCTTCGTGAAGGCAAGCGCACCGTTCTTGTCGCCATTGCCGAAGAGCGCAGCACACCGGCCCAGCGACAGCTGATTGGACGCCACCTGGGCGATGCGCGACTCGGACACGACGAGGTGGACGAACTGAGGCACGTCATCTCCGAGACGGGCGCTCTCGAGTACGTCCAGTCATTGATCGACGAGCGCGTCACGATGGCAAAGGTCGCTGTCGAACACATACCCGATCCCGCTGCCAACGTGCTTCGTTCATTGGCCGAAGCCGCAACACAACGCGTCCACTGAGGATGCGGACCGTCACGGGTCGAACGGACCACGTCGTCGTCATTGGTGCTGGTCTCGGTGGGCTGTCCGCCACCATGGAACTGCTCGGATCGAGTCGCCGCGTCACGGTGTGCGAGCAGACGAATCGCCCCGGAGGTCGCGCGGGACTCATCGAGGACGCCGGTTATCGCTTCGACACGGGCCCAACGGTTCTCACCATGCCGCGACTCATCGAAGACGCGTTCGCGTCGATCGGTGAGGACATGGCCGACTGGGTGACCCTCAGAGCCCTGGATCCGCTGTACCGCGCGTGGTTCGCCGACGGCTCGTCGCTGGACGTGCTGAGCGACCGCGACGCCATGGCCGATCAGATCGCCGACGCGCTTGGGCCGAGACAGGCAGAGGGCTACCGAAAGTACGTGGAGTTCGTCTCTCGCCTGTACCAGTACCAGATCGGTGACTTCATCGACCGCAACATCGACTCGCCCTTCGCGCTGTTGACACCCAACCTGGCGCGACTCGCCGTGCTTGGCGCGTTCGGCCGTATGGCACCGACCGCCCACAAGTACCTGGACGACCCGCGCCTCGAACGGCTGTTCACTTTTCAAGCGATGTACGCAGGAATGTCACCGTTCGATGCGCTGGCGATCTACTGCGTCATCTCGTACATGGACACCATCGAGGGCGTTTACGCACCGCTCGGCGGGATGCACTCGGTCCCCGCCGCTATGGCGGACGCTGCGCAGAAGCATGGCGCTGATTTCCGTTACGACACCGAGGTCGTCCACATCGAGCGCCGGGGACGACGTGCAGTCGCAGTACACACAGCGCATGGCGAACGCATCGCCTGTGACGCCGTCGTAGTCAACAGCGAGCTGCCCCACGCACTCAACGACCTGCTTGGTGAGCAGCCTCGACGAAGACTGCGCTCCTCGCCCTCGTGCGTGCTGCTGCTGGCGGGGTCGCAAACGAGTTACTCCAAGACCGTGCATCACAACATTCACTTCGGGGGCCAGTGGAAGAGCATCTTCGACGACGTCATCAGCCGCGGACAGTTGATGTCAGATCCCAGCTTCCTCGTGTCGCGGCCCACTGCATCGGACGCGGGGCTAGCTCCACCAGACCGCGAGATCTACTACGCGCTCTTCCCCACACCGAACACGACGGCGTCGCTCGACTGGACGTCCGAAACCGACCGTTATCGGGATCGGGTGATCCAGACTCTCGAAGAGCGTGGATACGTCGGCTTCGCGGACGCCATCGAGACCGAGCACGTGATCAGCCCCGCCGACTGGGAGCGCCTCGGCATGCCGGACGGCTCGCCCTTCTCGCTGGCGCATTCGTTCTGGCAGACCGGGCCCTTCCGGCCGCGGAACATCTGGGGCGACAACATCGTGTTCGCTGGATGCTCGACGATCCCGGGTGTGGGGATTCCAATGGTGCTCATCTCGGGGCGTCTCGCCACGCAACGGATCACGGGCGTCTACAAGGGCCGCCGATGATGACCTACCAGGTGGGCAGATCGGTCTCCGACGCCTCTCCGACCAGCAGCACTGCCGCCTGGAAGTCGTCGGCCTGCCACGCGATGCATGCGTCCTGGAAAACCTCGAGTGCCATCTCAAAACAGTCGGGGTCGGCGTCCGCAACAGTCCCCCATCCCTCCCACAGGATGAGCAGGCCGTTGGGCTCGTCGAGTTCGAGAGCTCTCAGGTGTTCGTCGATGACGTCCCACGAAGGAATCTCGACAGACAGGTCGAGTGCATCAGAGAGCGCAGAGATGAATCCCGCTCGGTCATCGATGTCAGAGGTGTCGAGCGTGACGGTGTGCCAGTCGTGGTCGGTGGCTTCAGATCGAACCTTCGAGACACTGTCGACTAACACGAAGACGCCGCGGCGTCCGTCGAATGCGTCCCGAACGGACTCGGGGACATCGTCACCATCGAGGTCTCCGAAGAGCTCAGGATCGTCAAGATCAACCGGCTCGTCGAGAGGCTCCGTGGTCATCGCACCCACCCTCTGGTTAGCCCGGTCATGCTCTGCGACACCGGGGGTCGGACTCGAGGCCACGTTACTCGCAGAGCCGTCGCTTCGGGATCCCTGGCGATCGGATGACGAGTGAATAGCGCAGCACTCGACGCGGCCGGGATTGTCGAGCCCGAACTGCGGCGCTCCTACCAGGAGTGTCAGCGGCTCAACGCCGCACACGGCAAGACCTATTACCTGGCAACTTTGCTGCTGCCGGCTCAGAAACGGCCGTTCGTGCATGCGCTCTATGCCTTTGCGCGGTACGCCGACGAGATCGTCGACGATCTTGACAACGGGTTGTCGATCGACGAGCGGAGGCGCCGCCTCACGAACTGGGGCGAACGTTTCCTGGGCGACCTCGACGCTGGGCAGAGCGACGACCCGGTATGCCGCGCGGTCGTGCACACCGCGGCCACCTGGGACATCCCAGCCGGGTACTTCGTTGCCTTCTTGGCCTCGATGCAGATGGATCTGTCGACCTACGAGTACCGCGATTATCCCGCGCTGTTCGAGTACATGTACGGGTCGGCGGCAGTGATCGGGCTGGAGGTGCTCCCCATTCTCGAGCCCATCTCGCCTGCCGCCGCTGGGTACGCGATCGACCTCGGGGTGGCCTTCCAACTGGCCAACTTCATCCGCGACGTCGGTGAGGACCTCGACCGAGGCCGGCTCTATCTACCGCTCAGCGACCTGGAACGTTTTGACCTGACGCGGGCCGACCTCGAGCGTCGGGTGGTCGACGACCGCGTCCGCGCCCTGCTGTCATTCGAGATCGCCCGGGTGCGGCGACTCGCGCGAGCCTCGGCCCCCGGCACCGCCCTGCTCGCTCCGGAGTCACGTCCCTGCATCGACGCTGCGCGTGAGCTGTACTGCGGCATCGTCGATGCCGTCGAGCGGATCGACTACCAGGTGTTCGACCGCAGAGCGACGGTGCCGATTCCGACCCGACTCCGGGTGGCTGCCCCGCTGTGGCTGCGTGCGGTTCGCGCGCGGCCTCACCCAAAGCTCATGAGGCTGACGAACCGCTCTCGTCCGTCCCTCGCCACCGCGGAGGCCCGGCGACCGGTTCGTACTGGACGCCCCGGCGTCCCCACCACACCCACCACGCCAGCGACTGAGTGACCAGCGCGAACCCGAAGAGCAGATCTTCCACTGGCGCAAACGCAAGTCGTCCGTCGCCAACGAACACGACGTCGTCGCTGCCGAGAATTTCTGTTCCGTCGTACTGAACGATCGAGAAGCCGGTGAGGACACCGTTCGAGATCAGCTGAAAGACGACGATGATCCCGTAGGCGGTCCAGAACGACTTGCGCGTCAACAGACGCGTGCGCAGCACCACCAGATCGAGGAGCACGGAGACGACGACTCCGAGCAAGGCGGTCGATGTGTACGTCACGGCGCGCCCGACTTCTCGGACTCCGGCTCGTCGCCTACTGCCCATCCGCGTACCGCCCGCACCGCTTCGAGCGTGAGGATGGCTGCAAACGGGATCACGACGAAGAACGCGATTTCTTCGACGGGAAGCCTGCCGGCCAGCTCGGCACCAACGACGCGGTCAGGGTCGAATGACCAGTGCCCGGCTCGAACCGCGAGTACGTCCCAGATAACGAAGAGCAACAGCACCGGCGCAACGGACAGCGCGAGTCGGCGTGCGCGACGCAGCACCCTGGTGCGGACGGCGAACTCCAGCCAGGCAGAGCCGATGATGATGCCGAGCAGGACGCCGGCGTACGAAAGATGCTCCACGGGCGCGCGTCAGAACGCGAGTGACTGGGCGCGTCGGCGCACTTCGGTGTGACGGTTCTCCACGAGGGCCTGCATGGGTGTCCCCGGGAGCGAATCGTCCGGGGTGAAGATCCAGCGCAGGGACTCGTTCTCGTCGTATCCGGCGTCCCGCAGCAAGGTCAGCAGCCCCGGAAGCTTCTTGACCACCTCACCATCGGAGATGAACGCCGCAGGGACGCCGATCACCGAACGCTCACCGCGTCGGACACCGATCAGGTGCCCGTCCTTGAGCAGCTGGCGGGCATGAACGACGTCGGTGTCGAGCGCCTCAGCGACCTCTGGGAGGGTCAGCCACGAGCCGACCAGCTGGTCGACGTCCTCGGTGGCGCGTGTGTCGAGACTGGCATGCGTACTCACACGTCCAGCCTGCCACGGCCGCGTCAGCCCAGCGCTGCGGCCTTGACCGGGACGTCCGGGTCGGCGAACTTCTCGGGATCGACGGGAGTGCGAGCGGTCATGAGCTTGCGGGCCTGGCTGAAGTCGCGTGGCCGGTCGACCACGGTGAACGCAGTGAGCTGCGGGCCGTTCTCACCGTCGGCGAACCAGCCAACCGCCCAGTCGGCACCGTCGCTCCGGTCGACTCGGCGGTCGGTGTCCGAGCGATGGCCCAGGTATTGGATGGTGTGGCCGAACTGGTCGGACCAGAAGTACGGAACCGGGTCGTAGGGCTCGCCATCGGACCCCAGCAGCGACGATGCGGCCACTTCGGGGGCGTGCAGGGCGGTATCCCAGTGTTCGACCCGCATTTGCTTGCCGTACCGGCCGGACCACCACGCGGCACAGTCACCTGCCGCCACGACACCTGGCATGGACGACCGCAGGTAGGCGTCGACGACGACCGCGCCATCTTCGGGCCGTCGCTCGATGTCGCTGCCTTCGAGGAACTGCGTCGCCGGACGCGCACCGAGGCCAGCCAGCACGACGTCGGCAGTGAGGGCAGACGTGTCGTCGACGCGCTCCCCGAGCCGGAGGTCGATACCGAGCTGTT
Organism: Actinomycetes bacterium; assembly: GCA_036274415.1. Classification (GTDB taxonomy): domain Bacteria; phylum Actinomycetota; class Actinomycetes; order JAHEKZ01; family JAHEKZ01; genus JAHEKZ01. The sequence goes on along the minus strand of DASUFV010000057.1, from coordinate 2,207 downwards.
CGTACCACTGAACCGTCCGCATGGCCAGGTCAGCCGGCAACGCGGCCGACAGTGGCGTGTCAGCCGCCTCGTAGACCGTGACAGCACATCCCTGCTCGGCCGCGGCGAAGGCGACCTCTGCACCGATCCATCCCGCGCCGATGATGACGATCTCGGCGCCCATCTCGAGGGAGTCGCGCAGCGCTTGCGCGTCGTCCAGGGTTCGGAGCGTCCTCGTACCGGGCAAAGCGATCGGGTCGGCACCGACGGCAAGGACGATCCCGTCGCACTCGAATCGCGAGCCGTTGGCCAATACCACGCCAGGCTCGATTCCGGTCGCGGGCGTGCTCAGGTGCACCTGCAGATCCGCTATGACCGAGAGGTCGAAGTGCAAGGACACGTCGCGCCAGGCGAGGACGTCCTTGGACAGCGGCGGCCGGTCGTACGGTGGCTCCTTCTCTGCCCCGAGCATGATCAGCTCGCCCGAGAACCCCTGAGTGCGGAGTGCTCGGGCGGCCTCGAATCCGGCCAAACCAGCCCCCACGATCACGATTCGCTGCATGGCCGAACCCTAATGGATTCACTGACTCACCAGTCAGCGAACCCGACGCGTCCGGTGAGCCAGGTCACGACAAACGGGCGGGCGGCGCGCGGGTTCTGTTGCCCCGAGGGACCCCGCGCCGAACGTAAACTTGCCGGTTGTGAACGCCGAGGGTGCCGATCCGTTGATCGGGCGACTTGTCGACGGCCGGTACCGGGTCGACGAGCGAGTGGCGCGCGGGGGCATGGCGACGGTTTACCGCGCCACCGACACCCGCCTCGACCGCACGATCGCGCTCAAGGTGATGCATCGTTCGTTCGCCGAGGATCCCGACTTCGTCGCCCGGTTCACGCGCGAGGCTCGGGCTGCTGCTCGCCTGGCCAACCCACACATCGTTCGCGTCTTCGACCAGGGCCACGACGGCGACATCGTCTACCTGGCGATGGAGTACGTCCCGAGTCGGACGTTGCGCGACGTTCTTGCCCAGCGTGGACGCCTCCCGGTCGACGAGGCGCTCGCAATCATCGACCCGGTGTTGCAAGCGCTGGCCGCGGCACATGCCGAGAGCGTCGTGCACCGCGACGTCAAACCCGAGAACGTCCTCATCGGCACGAACGGCCACGTCTACGTGACTGACTTCGGCTTGGCGCGCGCCACGAACTCGACGTCGACGCAGCACGTGACCTCAGGTCTGCTGCTCGGCACCGTTGCGTATTTGTCACCCGAGCAGGTCAAGCCTGGAGTCTCCGACGAACGGTCGGACGTCTACGCGGCCGGAATCGTGCTCTACGAGATGCTCACCGGGTCTCCCCCGTTCACGGGTACCGAAGCCATCTCGGTTGCGTACCGACACGTCAACGAAGACGTGCCTCCCCCGTCGCAGTCGGGGCCTGAGATCGGAGTCGAGCTCGACGACGCGGTGGTTGCTGCCACGTCGAGAGACCCGAACCGGCGTCCCTCCGACGCGGCTGCGCTGCTGCAGCTCGTTCGTGCAGTGCCCAAGAGCAACGCCCCCATCGACCTTCAGCAGACGCTCGTCGTGCCCGTGGCGGTCGGCGTTGGTGCCACGTCTGCCACCCGTCACGACACCGCCGTGAGCGCCGCCCCCGCAACGGCGGTCGCCCCGCCGGTGGTGGTGACACCGCCGCCCTCCCCCAACGGCGCTTCGTCGGCTCCGCCTGGCGACGAGAAGTCGAGTGACCCCGAGCGACACAAGCGACGCAGCCGGCGCCGTGGATTCATTGCACTCGCAATCGTGGTTCTGCTCGCCATAGCGGCAGGGGTCTTCGCCTGGTGGCTCGGTACGGGGCGCTACACGACAGTTCCCCGAGTGACTGGGCTCACCGCCAAGGCCGCCGAAGCCGCGCTGGAAGAACAGGGGCTCGAGGTCGAATACGGCCAAGAGCGCTTCAGCGAGATCGTCAAGGCCGGAGAAGTGATCACGAGCGACCCGGTGCAAGGGTCGGACATTCGTTCGGGCGGCACGGTGACGCTCATCGTGTCCAAGGGTCCCGAGCGCTACGACGTCCCAGGTGTGGTCGGCAGTGACTTGGCCGACGCCAAGCGCAGCATCAAGAACCGCAATCTCAAGGTTGGCGACATCGACCGCAAGTACTCCACCACCGTCGAGCAGGGTGTGGTGATGCGGGCCCAGCCGAAGCCCGGGACGTCCCTGCCGCCAGACAGC
>DASUFV010000056.1:0-8307 GCA_036274415.1 Actinomycetes bacterium | reverse complement strand
GGTGTCCTCACGGAAGACGTACGGATCGACGGTGTCGATCGTCGGCTCCGGTCCGCAGTACTCCTCGGCTGTCAGGTCGGACGGCAGCTGGTCGACACATCGCTCCCACCGCTGCAGGCTCTTTTCATAGACCTGCGTGAGCTCGTCGCCAGATGCCTCGGGCGCCTCGTGGTGAGCCAGGAATGCGATTCCACTGACCAGCAGAATGCCGAGCAGGAACAGGATGCTCAGGACTCGGAAGAGTCGCCGGTGACTGATCCTTGAGATTTCTGAGCGCAGTAGAGGAAAGGCCTTGTGCGTCGGGCGGCGTTCCAGTGTGGGGGTACTCATGCGGGCTCTCCCTCGTCTTGTGTGAGTTCGAGGAAGGCCTGCTCCAGGTCTACTTGCACCGGCATCAGCCATGACGGGAATCGATCGTGACGAGCGAGGGCCTTCGCAATGCTCGCGCCGTCGGGCACGCCATCCACATAGATCGTCTCGCCCTCGAGGTGGGCCACGAAGCCATCGGACTGCAAGAGAGGAAGCACAGCTGCTGCATCAGCAATGCCGATGCCGATGGCACCGGTCGAACGCGCCGCGAGGACGTCAGCGACGACACCAGACGTGACGACTTTGCCGTGGTTCACGATCGTCACGGTGTCGCAGATCTGTTGCACCTCGCCGAGCAGGTGCGAGGACAGCAGCACTGTTACGCCTGAGTCCCCGAGTGCACGCAGGAGTTGCCGCACTTCGCGCATGCCAGCTGGATCTAGACCGTTACTCGGTTCGTCGAGGATCAGGACCGACGGCGCCTTGAGCAAGGCTGCGGCGATGCCGAGGCGCTGACGCATTCCTAGGGAGTACCCCTTGACGCGCTCGTCCGCGGCGTCGCTGAGCTGCACGACCTCGAGGACGGCGTCGACCTGTTCGTCAGGAATCTCGGCCGCTTGCGCGAGCAGACGCAGGTTGAGACGTCCGGTGAAGGGTGGGAAGAAGGCCGGGCTTTCCAGCAGCACGCCCACGTCACCGATCACCGAGGGGAGCGCGGTTGGGACGGGTTGGCCGAGCAACGTCATCGTTCCCGAGTCGGCTCGCGCCAGCCCAAGCAAACAACGCAGCATCGTGGTCTTCCCCGAGCCGTTCGGGCCGAGGAACCCGTGGACCCCGCCGGACTCGACGTGCAGGTCCAGGCCGTCCAGCGCGGCCTTTGGCGGCTTGCCTCGTCGCCGATAGGTCTTGTGGACGCCGATGGCGTCGATGACTGGCATGGCGCAATGTCTACACGACCGACCGGCTTGTTCACCCTTCGCGCGGGCGAGTTCAGGGTGGTTTCAGGGTGATACCGACCCGAAGCCCTGATGCAGCCGCGCACTAGGCTCGCGCCCGTGACCGATCGGGACGCCCTACTGCAGCAGATCAAGGACAAGGCCGTTGTGCATGGCCGCGTCACTTTGTCGTCCGGCAAGGAGGCCGACTACTACATCGACCTCCGGAGGGTCACTCTGGATGGCACCGCGGCGCCTCTGGTGGGGTCAGTACTGCTCGACCTGACCGCCGACCTCGAGTTCGACGCAGTTGGTGGCCTGACGTTGGGGGCTGATCCCGTGGCAACGGCGATGCTCCACGCCGCAGCAGCCAGAGGCCGCATGCTGGACGCGTTCGTGGTCCGCAAGTCCGAGAAGCAGCACGGTCTACAGCGGCGCATAGAAGGCCCTGACGTGACCGGACGCCGAGTGCTCGCCGTCGAAGACACGTCGACGACGGGCGGATCAGTGATGACCGCAGTTGAAGCGCTCCGCGCTGCGGGAGCTGAAGTGGTCGGCGTCGTTGTGATCGTCGACCGAGGCGCGCGAGCGGCGATCGAGAACGCCGGGCTCGAGTACCGCGCCGCCTTCGAACGCTCTGATCTCGGCCTGGACTGATTCGCCGGACCTACCGCGTCAGTGATGCAGGTGGTGTACGACCGCGTGCCCTTTGCCGCGCACGATGAGTGCCCGGTTGACCGGAACCGTCACGACGAACGCCACGGCGAGTGCGAACGCCAGTGATCCCCAGAACAGGGCTTCGGTCAGTCCGGCGTCCATGGCGCCGGGGACAGCAAGCACCACAGCGTTGTCGACGATCTCCATCGTGGCGATCGAGATGGTGTCCGCGGCCAGTGCGATGCCGATGGCGCTGCGAAGGGAGAGGCCACCCCGCAACAGTGGCGCCATCGAGAACAAGTAACCGAAGAAGAACGCAAGGACGATCGCTAGCACGATGGTCCAAAGGTCCGACCAGCCCCACCACGTGCCCAGCACCAGACCGAGCACCTCACCGATCGCGCAACCGGCCAGGCAGTGGAGCGTTGCGGAGACGGCCAGCCGGAGCGGCGACGGCGCCGCGTGTGCCATGTGTGCCGCGTCTTCGGGCACGTGCTCATGCTGCATTTCCCACCTCCTGCGCCTGCTTGAACGCTGAAGATCATCGTGTCAGCCGTCAGGTGCTCGCCGGGGCCACGCTGCAGGTCTACCATCGCGACTCGGAAACCTCTTCTTTTGCCCTGGGAGCCCGCTGTGTGGATCTGGATCGTGGTCGGCGTTCTCGTCGTGCTGGTCGGCATCTGGGTCGTCGCCACCTACAACGGGTTCGTGAAGCTGCGCAACATCGTCGAGGAGTCCTGGCGTCAGATTGACGTCGAGCTGCACCGTCGTTATGACCTGATTCCCAACCTGGTCGAGACCGTGAAGGGCTACGCGGCACACGAGCGTCAGACCTTCGAGAATGTGACCGCTGCCCGCGCCGCCGCAGTGTCCCCCGGCTCTGGTCCGGCCGAGCAGGCGGCACAGGAGAACTTCTTGACTGCGGCGCTTCGGCAGCTGTTGGCGGTCGCTGAGGCCTACCCCGACCTCAAGGCCAACCAGAACTTCCTCGACCTGCAGAACCAGCTCGCCGAGACCGAAGACCGTATCGCCGCTGGCCGGCGCTTCTACAACGCAAACGTGCGGACGTTCAACACCAAGGTCGAGACCTTCCCGCCCAACATCGTCGCTCGCCTCTTCAACTTTTCGAAGGCGGAGTACTTCGAAGCAGAAGACCCGACCGTGCGTGCAGCTCCCGAGGTGCGTTTCTAGCGGTCGCTGGCCTCGGCGCTCGGGTCAGCCCTACGGTGCCGTCGTAGCTCGAAGTAGATCGGGATGATCGAGAGCGCGACGATCCCTATGGCGATTGCTTCGATGTTGTCCGCGATGAACTCGACGTTGCCCAAGTAGTAGCCGAGCAACGTGAGCCCGGTCGCCCACAGGATGCCGCCGATCGCAGTGAACGTGAAGTACGTGCGGTAGTTCATCCGGCCGACGCCGGCCATCGCCGTGATGAACGTGCGCACGATCGGAATGAAACGTGCCAGCACGATCGCCCTGGCTCCGTAGTGGTCGAAGAAGTGCTGGGTCTTGTCGACGTACTCCTGACGGAACAGCCGTGAGTCCGGACGCCGAAAGAGCGCCGGTCCTGCTTTGTAACCGATCCAGTAGCCAACGACGTTGCCGACGATCGCGGCAACCGTGAAGATCACGCACGCTAGGGCGACGGGGGTGTCGATGAAGCCACTGGCGATCAGCAGGCCGGCGACGAACAGCAGCGAGTCTCCCGGCAGGAAGAACCCGATGAGCAGGCCGCACTCGGCGAAGATGATGGCCGTGATGCCGATCATCGCCCACGGACCCAAGCCCTCGATGATCTGCTGAGGATCGAGCCACTCCGGACCGAGCGCGCGCGTCGTCAACAGCTCGGTCGCAAGGCGCACAGCCATCCAGGGTAGTGGCCCGCCTAGGCTGCGCAGGATGGATGTGGTTGGCGTCGGCCCGTATCCCGAACCGTGGCCGGACGATCCCAGACTTGACCCTGAGTTGTTGGCATCGGGCGATCGTCGCAATGTGGTGGATCGCTACCGGTATTGGAAGCGCGACGCGATCGTCGCGGAGCTCGACGCGAGGCGTCACCCGTTTCACGTCGCGATCGAGAACTGGGAACACGATTTCAACATTGGCAGCATCGTGCGAACCGCTAACGCGTTCCTCGCAGCAAAGGTGCACATCGTCGGCAAGCGGCGCTGGAACCGACGCGGTGCCATGGTCACCGACCGCTACCAGCACGTGGAGCACCACGAGAGTGTCGACGATCTGGTGCGATGGGCGTCCGACAGCGGGCTTCCGCTCGTCGGAGTCGACAACCTTCCGGGATCGGTACCCATCGAGACGTACGCGATGCCGCGCGACGTCGTTCTCGTGTTCGGCCAGGAGGGGCCAGGGCTGTCCGAAGCCGCGCGTGCGGCGTCCGTCGTCACGGTCTCGATCGCTCAGTACGGGTCGACACGATCCATCAACGCAGGCGCCGCCTCGGCCATCGCCATGCACTGCTGGATCCGTCAACACGCCAAGCCGCCGTCCAGCGGGTAGAAAGGGGTCGTGACCGAGAACCTGCTTGGCGAGCCACCTCCCACCTTGCTGCCCGACAACGATGCTGCTCGTGCGGCCTTGGACGCCGGAACGCCTGCCCGCGATGTGGCAGCAGCTCATCCGGACTACGCCTTGGCGTGGGCCATGCTTGCCGAACAGGCCCTGCGTGAAGGGGACGACGTCACCGCGTACGCATTCGCTCGCACGGGCTATCACCGCAGCCTGGACCAGCTTCGTCGCAATGGCTGGAAGGGTCATGGGCCAGTGCCGTGGGAGCACGAGGGCAACCGGGGGTTCCTGCGCTGTCTCAACGCGCTCGCCCAGGCCGCGGCGGCGATCGACGAGAAGCCCGAGGCTGAGCGGTGCCGCCAGTTCCTCGCCGACTCCAGCCCCACAGCGGCAGCGACTCTCGCGTCATGACCGAAACCGTGCCGCTCCGACGCCAACTGGAGGCTCTGCTCGGGACGCCGGCTACCGAGGGCAACGAGGTCACCGTCTATCGCAACGGCGACCGCATCTTCCCGCCCATGATCGAGGCGATCGAGGGGGCAACTCGCACGGTCGACCTGATGACGTATGTCTACTGGTCGGGCGACATCGCTCGGCAGTTTGCCGATGTTCTTTCGGCCAGCGCCCGGCGCGGGGTTCGGGTTCGCTTGCTGATCGACGCAGTGGGCGGCCTCAAGATCGAGAAGGGCCTCGTCGAACGGATGGAGAACGCGGGGGTCAACGTCCAGTGGTTCCGCAAGCCATGGGTGAAGTCACCCTTCAAGCAGAACCACCGATGCCACCGCAAAGTTCTCGTCGTCGATGAGTCGGTCGCCTTCACGGGTGGAGTTGGTATTGCCCAGGAGTGGACTGGTGATGCCCGCAACCCCGACGAGTGGCGTGACACGCACATTCGGGTCGAGGGTCCAGCCGTCGACGGAGTGTCTGCCGGGTTCTCGCAGAACTGGGCAGAGACCGGCCAGCCGATGTTCGATGAGGTGGATCGGTTTCCCGAGCAGAAGCAACACGGCGACTCGACGATCCAGGTCATCAGGGGGTCGGCGTCCCTCGGTTGGGACGACATGCAGACGCTCTTTCACGTCGTCATCTCGTCGGCGCGCGAACGCCTTCGATTGACGACTGCCTACTTCGCTCCGAGTCGCGACTTCATCGACCTGCTGATCGGCAAGGTCACCGAAGGCGTCCAGGTGCAGCTCCTATTGCCTGGACCTGGAGCGGACAAGCGCGTCTGTCAGCTCACGTCCGAGTCCATCTACGCAGAGCTGACCGATGGCGGTGTTGAGGTGTGGAACTTCATGCCGTCGATGCTGCACGCCAAGGTGATGACCGTCGATGGGTCGCTGGGAGTCGTGGGATCGTCGAACTTCAATCGGCGCAGCATGAACCACGACGAGGAAATCGCCCTGGCGATCTTCGACGACGAGGTGACGGGGATCCTGGATGGCCACTTCGAGGACGATCTCGAGCGCAGTCGGCTGATCGACCTCGACCGATGGCGGCAGCGGCGTCCCACTCAGAAGGTGCTGGAGTCGGCGGTCCAGCCGATCCGGCGCTGGCTGTAAGTCCCCAGCCCGGGGCGCGACTCACGACTCCTGCGGGGAGATGAGACGCCAGGCACGGGGCACGACACTCCAGCACCACTGCGCGCGTGGCCCGACCAACTCTCCATCGGAGTTCGCTCGCACGGCGTCCCCGCTGACGTCGATCTGCTTGCCGCGCGAGGTGTGGACGTCGCGCAGCTCGCGATGCCTGCCGTGCCGCAGTCGCGCGGCGAAGCGAACGCGTCGAATCATTCCGGTCGCCGACGCGACAGTGATGTCTGCCAAGCCGTCACCGACGTCCGCATCGGGCGCGAGTGGAGCCCCACCCCCGATGGTCCGACCCAACGAGACGCCCACCATAAGCACGCGGCCCTCGCGTGGTTGCGGATGACCGTCGACGACCACGTTGAGCTGCCACCCGGGGAACCGTGCACCGGCAACGGCCGCTCCGACCGGGTACCCGATTGGGCCGAGCAGCTTCTTGGGGGCGGCGCCCAGCCTCACCGCCTCAGCACCGATACCCAGATGCACTGCATTGATCGTGACGGTGCCGTCAGATCCCAGCAACACGTCATGCGCACGCGCACTGCCCCGCACGACTACGCCGGCCGCTGCGACCGGATCCAGGGGAATGCCGGTGGTGCGTGCCAGGTCGTTGCCAGTTCCAAGTGGAATGAGCCCCACGGTTGTGTCCACGAGCGAGTTCGAACGATGCAGCGCGTTTGCGGCGGCGTGCAGCGAGCCGTCACCGCCGGCCACGACGAGCACGCGCCCCCCGACGTCTGCGAGCGCCTCATCGAGCTCGTCGGACGACGACGTTTCGCGGAGCTCCACACCGCCGGACTGCTGCAGCACGCGGCGAGCCCTTCGCAGCTTCTCGACGTCAGCAGACCCTGCCCCTGCGTTCGCGATGAGGAGGTATCCGGTGCTCACCGCTGCAACGATTCCATCGCGCAGCAACGTTGTCGCGCTGACCGGAGCAGAGGAGGCACGTGTCCGCGATCGGCTAGGGTGGGGTGTCAACCCCCCACCTCGAGGGAGTTTCGCATGCCCGCGATCGCACTGGTTGGTGCCCAGTGGGGCGATGAAGGCAAAGGCAAGGCCACTGACTTGCTCGGTGAGCAGGTGGACTATGTCGTCAAGTTCAACGGCGGCAACAACGCCGGGCACACCGTCGTCATACCGACGGCTGATGGCCCCCAGAAGTACGCGCTGCACTTGCTGCCCAGCGGAATCCTGACTCCGGGGGTGACGCCGGTCATCGGCAACGGTGTCGTCATCGACCCCGAGGTGTTGTTCGCCGAGCTCGACGGGCTGACTGCTCGCGGCGTGGACGTCTCACGGCTCGTCGTCAGCGCGAACGCACATCTGATCGCCCCCTACAACCGCACCATGGACAAAGTGATTGAACGCTTCCTCGGCAGCCGCAAGATCGGCACCACCGGACGCGGGATCGGGCCGACCTACGCGGACAAGATGAACCGCATCGGCATCCGCGTGCAGGACCTGTTCGACGAGCACATCCTCAGACAGAAGGTCGAAGGGGCACTCGAGCAGAAGAACCACCTCCTCGTGAAGGTCTACAACCGTCGCGCGATTGCAGTGGATGAAGTCGTCGAGGAGCTTCTGGGATTCGTCGATCGGATGCGTCCACTCGTGGCCGATACTTCTTTGTTGCTGAACAACGCGCTCGACGAAGGGCGAACGGTCCTCCTCGAGGGTGGGCAGGCAACTCTGCTCGACGTCGACCACGGCACCTATCCCTTTGTGACGTCATCCAGCGCGACCGCCGGTGGCGCGTCCACCGGAAGTGGCATCGGTCCCAATCGGATCGAACGAGTGATCGCAGTGGCCAAGGCGTACGTCAGTCGAGTGGGCGAGGGGCCCTTCCCGACCGAGCTGATCGACGAGGACGGGGAGCGCTTACGCGAAGTGGGGCACGAGTACGGCACTACGACTGGCCGTCCGCGCCGATGCGGTTGGTACGACGCGGTGATCGGGCGTTACGCCGCGCGCATCAACGGCGTGACCGACTTCGTGCTCACGAAACTGGACGTCCTGACCGGCTGGGATCGGATACCCGTGTGCGTCGCCTATGAGGTGGACGGTCGCAGGTTCGACGAGATGCCGATGTCGCAGAGCGACTTCCACCACGCGAAGCCGGTGTTCGAGTTTCTGCCTGGGTGGCATGAGGACGTCACGGGAGCCCGCAAGCTTGACGACCTGCCGGTCAACGCGCAGAACTACGTCAAAGCAGTCGAGGAGATGTCAGGCGCTCCCATCTCGGCGATCGGAGTCGGGCCGGGACGCGACGAGATCATCCAGCTCAGGCCGCTGGTCTG
>DASUFV010000055.1:0-6448 GCA_036274415.1 Actinomycetes bacterium | reverse complement strand
CATGGCTCTGCAGAATCGTCTGTGCCTCGTTCGTCAGGAGGAACCGGATGAACTCATCGGCGAGCTGAGCGTTGGAACTATCGGCTATCGATACGGCTGGGTACGTCGCAATGACGTTCACTGCCGCAGGAATCGGGATCTCCTCGATGTCGGCATCGGAGGCTTTGACGTCGGTGACGTATACGACCCCGGCGTCCGCCCCGCCGACGGAGACTCGCGTGACGACCGCCTTCACATCGGTTTCCTGCGACACCGGGTCGACGGTGATTCCAGCGCTCTTGAACGCTTCCAGCGTGTACGCGCCAGCAGGTACTTCGGGGCCAGCCAGCGCGACCTTCACGTCCGGGTTGGCGAGGTCCTCGATTTCGGTGACATGTGCCGGGTTGCCCTCGGGGACGATGATCGTGAGCCGGTTCTTGGCAAAGTCGACGGCATCGGTGACCGGCAGCTCGAGGGCCTCGAGGCTGCTTGCGCCTGCGAGAGCCAGCACGTCCGCGGGTGCGCCCGAGTCTGCCTGCGCGACGAGCTCTTGCGAGCCCGCGAAGGAGTACTGCACCTGGACGCCGTCGTGCTCTTCGACGAATGCCTCACCAATCTCAGGGAAGGCGTCGGTCAGAGAGGACGCCGCAAGCACCGTCAGCGTTGTGCCCTCTGACCCATCGCTCGACGCCGACTTGTCGCTGCAGCCGGTCAATGCAGCTGCGCTCGCCAACAGAACCACGAGGGTTGACGCGAAAAGGGGACGAGTGCTCACGGCAGTTCGACGATCACCGATGGCGCTTTGACAAGAGCAACCACTTCGACGCCGGGCGCCAAGCCGAGCTCCTCGACGGCCTCACGGGTCATGAGTGACACCACGCGGTGCGGCCCGGCCTGGATGTCCACCTGGGCGACCACCCCGTCCGCCTGAACTCGCGTGACGAGGCCGGGCAGGGTGTTGCGCGCGGACGTGCCACGACCCTCCGGCTCGTCGGCGAGTGACTGGGCGAACGCGGCGAGGTCGGCGCCGTCGATCACGCGCCTGCCCTTGTTGTCGCTGCTGCTCGGCAGCCGACCCGCGTCTGCCCATCGGCGAACGGTGTCGCTGCTGACTCCGAGCAGCCGCCCAGCATGGCTCAGCGAGTAGCTGTGGGTGCTCATATGCGCCACCTTAGAGCGAATCCATGCGCATTTGCAGCAAATATCCCACGGCTCAGACGCATTTGCGGCATCCGCCCACGGGGCGGCATCCCGGCGCGGGCCGCGCCCAGTGGTGGGGGACGATGTCTGTGTGTCCACCACCGCGCCTCCACCGCCGGTGTCCGCAGAACCGGACCCGCCCCAGCGACCCCGCAGAGGGTTCGAGTCGTTGCGCGACATGGTGCTGTCGATCGCCCTGGTCGGCCTGGTCGTGCTGGGTGTCTTCTGGGTGGTGGCATGGCAGCGGCCTGAGGTTCAAGGGCCGGTACGGCCTGACGTGGATGTGGCCCAGCTCTTCGGGGACGTTCGCGTCAGCGACCCATTCCCGGTGCTGGAACCCACTGATCTCTCGGGGGAGTGGGAGCCAACCAGCGCGTGGTTCGAGCCAGCGTCAGTCAACAGCGAGCTCGACGGTGGGGTGCTGCACGTCGGCTACCTCACTCCGGACGGCTCTTATGCCGAAGTGCGCGAGACCAACGGCGAGCGGAAGGCCGCGATCGCTGAATGGGTCGATGACGCGACAGTCGTGAACGATGTGACCATCGGGGACCGGGAGTGGGACGTGGTGGCGTCCGAGGAGACTGGCAAGCAAGGCCTGGTCACCACGGTCGCCGGCACCACCGTCGTCGTGACGGGCAAGGCGGAAGCGGTCGAGCTGGAAGACCTCGCGGCGTCGCTTCGTTAGGCAGGCTCGCGTCAGTCGTCGTCTTCTGGCGGACTAGCGGCCTCGAGACGGGCGCGTGCCCCGTCAAGCCAGGTTTGGCAGATCTCGGCCAGTTGCTCGCCGCGTTCCCACAGCGTCAGTGACTGCTCCAAGGTGAGACCGCCACCTTCGAGCTGCTTGACCACCTCGATCAGCTCGTCACGCGCCGCTTCGTATGTGACTGAAGGCGCAGCCGCGATGTCGCCGTCGTTGTCCGGTTCGGTCGATGCGCTCATGACTCCTCGTCGGTGATGGCGGTGAACTGTGCCTCTGCGACTCGTACCAGCAGTCTTGTCCCAGGTGACGGAGCGCGGCGCACGACCGTCCCGTCGTCGGACTGTACAAGGGCGTAGCCGCGGTCGAGGGTGGCTTGTGGAGAGAGGGAGCGGACGCGGGCTCTCGTGTGGATGAGCTCGTTGCTGGCGGTATCGAGCCTCGTCGTCACGGCTCGTTTCGCACGTTGCCGCAGGTCGGTGAGCCACTGCTCGTGAGCGTCGACCATCGAGGTGGGTGCCGCCAAGACCGGACGACTGCGCAGCTGGTCGAGCAGGTGCTGCTCGCGCGCGACCCGAGAGCGCATCGATTCGTGCATGCGCTCGCGGGCTGCTGACACGGTGCGCAGCTCGGCGATGACGTCAGGGACGACGCGGCGCGCGGCATCGGTCGGAGTGGACGCCCTGACGTCGGCGACGAGGTCGAGCAGCGGCGAGTCCTGCTCGTGGCCGATCGCACTCACGATGGGCGTTGCCGCGTTCGCAACCGTGCGAATCAGCTTCTCTTCGGAGAATGGCAGGAGGTCTTCGACCGAGCCACCGCCGCGTGTGATGACGATGACGTCCACGGCGTGATGGGCATCCAGCTCTCTGACCGCTTCAATCACTGCAGCGGACGCCGTCGGGCCTTGTACCGCGACCTCGCGCGTGTGGAACGTGACGTTTGGCCACCGCCGTCTGGCGTTCTCGACCACGTCGCGTTCGGCCGCAGACGAGCGACCACAGATCAACCCGATGCCGCGCGGCAGGAACGGGAGTGATCGTTTGCGGTCGACATCGAAGAGCCCCTCAGCGGCGAGGGTCGCCTTGAGACGCTCGAGCCGGGCGAGCAGCTCGCCGAGGCCGACGTGCCTGATGTCAGTGGCGGCAAGCGAGAACGTTCCGCGTGAGGGATAGAAGGACGGCTTGGCGTAGATGACGACTCGGTCGCCCTCGGTGATCGGCGGGAGCGCGCCGTCCAGCACTCGTCGCTTGCACGTGACCGACACCGAGAGATCGGCGGCGGTGTCGCGCAGCGTGAGGAACGCGGTGTTGGCGCCGGGACGACGGGTGAGCTGGGCGACCTGCCCCTCGACCCAGATCGCGCCGAGTCGATCGATCCAACGCGCGACCAGCTGACTCACGGTGCGAACCGGGGCTGGATGCTCCGGCGAGGTCTCAAGGGGTGCCACGGCGCTGAGCGTACGTGCACGGTCTGACGCCGTGGCAACAACGGCCGGCGTGCACAGGCTGGCCCCCCGCCTACGATGGCCGTATGACGTCAGGACGCCGCCGGGTGCTGCTCGCGGCCCCGCGTGGCTACTGCGCAGGGGTCGATCGCGCGGTGATCACGGTCGAGAAGGCCCTCGAGCTGTACGGGGCACCGGTCTACGTGCGCAAGCAGATCGTCCACAACCGCCACGTCGTCGAGGATCTCGAACGGCGTGGGGCGATCTTCGTTGACGAGACCGAGGAAGTGCCCGAGGGCGCGCTGGTGATCTTCTCGGCGCATGGTGTGGCGCCGACCGTCCACGACGAGGCAGCCGAGCGCAACCTCCGAACGATCGACGCGACGTGCCCGCTTGTCACGAAAGTGCACCACGAGGCGCGGCGATTCTCCGACGAGGGCTACCAGATCCTCCTGATCGGCCACGAAGGTCACGAAGAAGTGATCGGTACGTCCGGCCAAGCGCCAGAACACATCTCGCTGGTTGACGGCCCCGAGCACGCGGACTCCGTACAGGTTCCAGACCCCGACAAGGTCGTCTGGCTGTCGCAGACGACGCTTTCGGTCGACGAGACCATGGAGACCGTCGATCGTCTTCGCCAACGCTTCCCCGGACTGCTGAGTCCACCGAGTGACGACATCTGTTACGCAACGCAGAACCGTCAGGCTGCGGTGAAGCAGGTGGCGGCGGAGTCCGACGTTGTGATCGTCGTCGGGTCGGGCAACTCGTCGAACTCGGTGCGGCTCGTTGAGGTGGCGTTGGACGCGGGTGCCGGGGCCGCTTACCGGGTCGACAACGCCGATGAGATCGAAGAGGCCTGGCTCGAGGGATGCACGACGGTCGGCGTCACGAGCGGCGCGTCCGTGCCCGAGTCGCTCGTCAATGGCGTCCTCGAGCGGCTCGCCGCGTCCGGGTTCGGTGACGTAGAGACGGTGACGGCGGCCGAAGAGTCGCTGGTCTTCTCGCTCCCGCATGAGTTGCGGCGCGACTTGAAGGCCGCCGATCAGCGACGGGTACGCCAGTAACGCCACCCGACGATCGCGGCAGCGACCACCGTTGCTATCACCATGGTTGGCGCGAGCGTGGTCAGTGTCGTGAGGGTTTTGACCGTCCAGCCGCGAACGCCCGACGTGTTGCCCCATATCGGGTTGATGAGCGCCACCAGCAGCGTGACGATCGGGGGCATGACGATGGCGCTGCGCAGTGAGTTCTGGGCGACTTCGAACGCGCAGTAAGCGCTGACCAAGACGAAGGGCACAGCGAACATCCAGCCGAGCCCGTCCGTGATCAGTTCGGAAAGGATGGACGCCACAACCGCCACGGCGCTGCCGAGGACTCCAACTCCCACACCGGTGAGGCCGGGACGACCCTTTGCCCTGACCAACCGGCCTTCTGGCTCGGATGGAGAAGCGGGTGCGGTCACGGCGAGATCTGGCCCATCGGTGCGAGGGGGTGCGGACACTCCACATACCGTACGGCGTCTAGAGCATGCGGTCGTTCACCCCGCCTCGCCACGCGTCTCGGTGTCGTCCGGATACGGATCGGGGCGGTCGTGGGGATCGGTGAGCTCTTCAGCCCGCGGAACGCGTGGTGCCAGATCGATCGACTCAGGTGCAGCGACGGTGTGGTCGGACACTTTCAGGTCGTTGAACCGTCGCGCCGTGACCAAGACACGTGTCTCGAGCGAACCGACCAGTGAGTTGTACGCCTTGACACTGCCCTCGAGCTGAGCGCCCACTCTGGCGAGATGCGTGCTCATCGTGCCCAGTCTCTGGTGCAGCTCGCGTCCGGTGTCGAGCACAGCTTGGGCGTTCTGACTCAGGGCGTCCTGTCGCCACGTGTAGGCAACCGTGCGCAGCAGTGCGATGAGGGTGTTGGGCGTTGCCAATACGACGTTCTGCTCGAATGCGTACTCGAGCAAGGTCGGATCACCCTCGAGGGCTGCCGCGAGGAACGGTTCCGCCGGCACGAACAGCACGACGAACTCGGGCGACGGCGTCAAGGACTCCCAGTACTCGCGTCGAGCCAGCTGGTCGATGTGCGTGCGCAGGTGTCGCGCATGCGCGGCTTGGCGTTCGGAGGCGACGACCTGGTCGGACGCCGCGGTCATCTCGAGGTAAGCGGCGATCGACACCTTGGAGTCGACCACGATGTTCTTGCCGCCCGCGAGGTGAACGACGAGGTCGGGACGTTGGTAGCCGTCGGCGCTAGTTACGGTCATCTGCTCGGTGAAGTCGCAATGCTCTACCAAGCCCGCGAGCTCGACCACCCGGCGCAGTTGCAGCTCACCCCAACGGCCGCGGGTGTGCGGTGCTCGCAATGCCTGGACGAGCAGGGACGCTTCACCGCGCAGTAACTGCGACGCCTCGTTCATCGCGCGCACCTGCTCTTGCAGCTGGCCGTGCGCCTCGGCTCGGTGGCGTTCAGTGATCGCCAGCTGTTGCTCGACCCGCTGCAGCGCTGCCGTGACGGGTGCTAGCACTGGGTCAGCGTCAGACGATGTGGTCATCGACGCGTGATGGTCGGAGCCGCCGCGGCGCCCTGCAGGCTGGGCACGGCGTCCGATCAGCCACGTCGCGCCGCCGGCTCCGGCAATGGCAGCGAGCAGAACGAGCCCCACGAAGACCACGACCGATGAAATGTCCATGCCCCAAGGGTGGAGGTCGGGTCTGACAATCCCCGTTGATACCGGCCGTCAGCAATGAACGGGGCTCTCTACGATGGTCGCCTGTGGCTCTCACCATCGGCATCGTGGGTCTTCCCAACGTCGGGAAGTCGACGCTCTTCAACGCCCTCACCAAGAACGACGTCCTGGCCGCGAACTATCCGTTCGCCACGATCGAGCCGAACGTCGGGGTGGTCGGTGTGCCGGACGCGCGCTTGCCGGTGTTGGCCGAGATGTTCGGGTCAGAGCGCCAACTGCCCGCCACAGTGTCATTCGTCGACATCGCCGGAATCGTCCGCGGGGCGTCCGAGGGACAGGGGCTAGGCAACAAGTTCCTGGCCAACATCCGTGAGGCTGACGCGATTTGCCAGGTGATTCGGGTGTTCGACGACCCCGACGTTGTTCATGTGGACGGCAAGGT
>DASUFV010000054.1:0-10392 GCA_036274415.1 Actinomycetes bacterium | reverse complement strand
GTAACCCTCCGGCGCCAGCGCGTAGAGGTGACGCGTGCCTCGCGGCTGGTAGGTGACCAGGCCCGCGCCTTCAAGGATGCGGAGGTGCTTGCTCACTGCGGGTCGACGTACGGGGAGGCGCTCGGCCAACTCGCCCACCGGCTGTGCCCCCGAGGACAACGCTCGGAGGATCTCCCGACGAGTGGGGTCGCCCAGGGCATCGAACACGGCGTCCGCTGAAGCCATAACCGTTACCCTACAGCAACCGTTACTCTCCAGCAACCATATGTCGACTCCAGCCGCACTCAACGCTTCTGCTTCAGCGGCGGTGCAGCGAATGCCTTCAGCGCTCCTCCGTGCCGAGCGGACGCCACCGCGCGTCCGCTACCGACGAATGGCTCTGAACTGACGATTTCAGGCCGGCGACGACGCCAAAACCGTCAGTTGATAGCCAGTGGAGCGGATTTCTTCGAGTCGACGAAGCCCAAAGGGGTCGGGGCAGCGGGGTGAGAATCCGTGGATTGACATAATGTCGATTATCGGCGGTTCTTCGCCACACGAGAGGCTGGGTTCATGCGCAAACTTACGTACGGCATGAACGTGAGCCTCGACGGCTACATCGCTGCACCAGGCGACGACATCGGCTGGACCGACCCGAGCGACGAGCTGTTCCAGTGGTGGTCCGATCGCGTTGGCGCGACAGAGCTAGCACTGTACGGACGCAAGCTCTGGGAGACGATGAGCTCCTTCTGGCCGACCGCCGAGCAACAGCCTGGCGTCACACCGGCGGAGATCGAGTTCGCTCACCGTTGGGTGAGCATGCCCAAGGTGGTGTTCTCCTCGACGATCAGCAGCGTCGACTGGAATGCCCGTCTGGGCACCGGCGACGCGGTCACCGAGATCACCCGGCTCAAGGCCGAAGACGGCGGTCCGATGGAGATCGCTGGCGCCACACTCGCCGCAGCAGCCATGCGCGCTGGACTGATCGACGAGTACGTTCTGGCCACCGCACCGGTCTTGGTGGGTGGCGGCACTCCGTTCTTCACGGCGCTGGACAACTGGGTGAACCTGAACCTCGTGGAGACCAGGACGTTTCCCGGTGGCGTGCTCCTCAACAGGTACGAGACCAGGCGCTGAACGAATCAACTTGCGCGCGGTTGCCGCTCGGGTGCCGGGTCCTGGGCCTGCACCAATGCCACGCAGAGCGGACAGGTGACGCGTCCGGTGAGTTGATCAGCGAGGAATCGATGTCGATCGTCAACTCGCATCAGTGGTTCGGAGCACAGGCCTGTCCCCCAGTAGGTCTGGGCAGCGTGCGTTGCTCCGGCCGGTGAGTACCCGACCTGGAAATACTCAGCGCTCGACATGACGCCTGGGGTACCCAACGAAGCCACATATAAGCGCGGGAGTCAACGTTTGACGTAGTCCGCCAGATGCTGCCCGGTCAGGGTCTTCTTCTTGGCAACCAGGGCGGCCGGCGTGCCCTCGAACACGACACGGCCGCCGTCGTGCCCCGCCCCTGGCCCGAGATCGATGATCCAGTCCGCGTGCGCCATGACCGCCTGGTGGTGCTCGATCACGATGACTGATTTGCCACCGTCGACGAGTCGGTCGAGCAGCGCCAGCAGTTGTTGCACGTCGGCCAGGTGCAATCCCGTGGTGGGCTCGTCCAGGACGTAGACATCGCCCTTCTCTGCCATCTGGGCAGCGAGCTTGAGCCGTTGCCGTTCACCGCCGGACAGCGTTGTGAGTGGTTGCCCCAAGGTCAGGTAACCAAGGCCGACGTCCTTCAGCCGATCGAGGATCTTCTGCGCAGCCGGTGTTGCCGCATCACCGTCGGCGAAGAATTCGGCGGCCTCGCTGACCGACATTACGAGCACCTCGCTGATGTCCTTGCCTCCGAAGGTGTACTTGAGGACGTCAGCTTGGAAGCGTTTGCCCTCACACTCTTCGCACGTCGACTCGACCGTGGCCATCACGCCGAGCTCGGTGTAGATGATTCCGGCGCCGTTACATGCCGGGCAGGCGCCCTCGGAGTTCGAACTGAAAAGAGCGGGCTTGACGCCGTTGGCCTTCGCAAAGGCTTTCCGAATCGGGTCGAGCAACCCCGTATAAGTGGCCGGGTTGCTGCGACGTGAGCCGCGGATCGCTGCCTGATCGATCACCACGACGGCGTCACGACCGGCCACGGATCCGTCGATCAGGGAGCTCTTGCCCGAACCAGCCACACCGGTCAGGACGCAAAGAACGCCGAGCGGAATGTCGACATTGACGTTCCGAAGGTTGTTCGTGGACGCGCCACGCACTTCCAGCGCACCTGAAGACTCGCGGACAGACTCCTTCAGACTGGCGCGATCGTCGAGATGACGCCCAGTGATCGTGTCGCTCTTCCGAAGACCGTCCAGGCTTCCTTCGAAGCAGACCGACCCACCGCCGGAGCCGGCGCCTGGTCCGAGATCGACCACATGATCTGCGATGGCGATGACCTCTGGCTTGTGCTCGACGACCAGGACGGTGTTGCCCTTGTCGCGAAGCTGCAGCAACAGCGCGTTCATGCGCTCGATGTCGTGCGGGTGCATGCCGATCGTCGGCTCGTCGAAGACGTAGGTCACGTCGGTCAGGGACGATCCGAGGTGCCGAATCATCTTCGTCCGCTGCGCCTCTCCCCCGGACAGCGTTCCCGACGGCCGATCGAGCGAGAGGTAGCCCAGACCAATCGCGTCGAACGAGTCGAGCAGATGCTGCAGCCCGCTGAGCAGCGGCGCCACGGTCGGCTCGTTGAGTTTGCGAATCCATTCGGCCAGGTCGCTGATCTGCATCGCACAGACATCGGCGATGTTCTTGCCCTTGATCTTGGACGAGAGCGCCTCTTTGGTGAGTCGCGTCCCTTCGCACTCTGGGCAGGTCGTGAACGTGACTGCTCGTTCGACGAACGCCTGCACGTGCGGCTGCAAGCTGTCGACGTCCTTGGACAGCATCGACTTCTGGATCTTCGGGATCAGCCCCTCGTACGTCAGGTTGATTCCGGACACCTTGATCTTCGTTGGCTCCTTGTAGAGCAGGTCGTGACGCTCGCGCATGTTGTACTTCTTGATCGGCTTGTCAGGGTCGAAGAACCCAGAGCCTCGGAAGATGCGCCCGTACCAGCCGTCCATGCTGTAGCCGGGAATGGTCAAAGCGCCTTCGTTGAGCGAGAGGTTCTCGTCGTACAAGGCGCTCAAGTCGAAGTCGGTCACCGAGCCCATGCCCTCGCAGCGTGGGCACATGCCGCCGAGCCGGTTGAAGGTCGCTTTCTGTGTCTTCGTCTTGCTCCCCCGCTCGACGGTGATGGCACCACTCGCCTTCACCGAGGGGACGTTGAACGAGTAGGCGTTGGGCGAGCCGATGTGCGGTTTCCCCAACCGGCTGAAGAGAATCCGCAACATCGCGTTCGCGTCCGTGGCAGTGCCCACCGTCGACCGAGGGTTCGAGCCCATGCGCTCCTGGTCAACGATGATCGCGGTCGTCAGGCCTTCGAGGGCGTCCACTTCCGGTCGCGACAGTGTGGGCATGAAGCCCTGGATGAAGGCGCTGTAGGTCTCGTTGATCATTCGCTGCGACTCAGCGGCGATCGTGCCGAAGACCAACGAGCTCTTGCCTGATCCCGAGACGCCGGTGAAGACAGTGAGCCTGCGTTTGGGCAGCTCGACGCTGACGTCCTTGAGGTTGTTCACCCGCGCGCCTTGCACACGGATCACGTCATGTGTGTCCGCCACCGCCAACGGTCGGGCGTCAGCCTTCTTTTTCGCCATACTCAGCGGGCGGCCTTCTTCACCAGGGCAGCGATCTTCTTCTCGTCAGCAGGAGTGAGATCTGTCAGGGCCCACGACGTCGGCCACATGGTGCCTTGATCGAGACGCGCGCCGTCGTTGAAGCCGAACGTTGCGTACCTGGCGTCGAACTTGGCTGCGCTTTGGAAGAAGCAGAGAATCTTCCCGTCCTTGGCCCACGCTGGCATTCCGTACCACGTCTTGGGCGCGAGGGACGGTGCCGCCTCCATGACGATGGCATGGAGACGCTCAGCCATCGCGCGGTCGGTGCCCTTCATCTCGGCGACCTTCGCGAGCAGCGCCTTCTCGCCATCCGCCTTGGCGGCCTCGGCCTTCAGCTCCTTGGCACGCTCGCGCATGGCGTCCCGCTCCTCGGCGGTGAAGCTGCCTGACGCGCCTGTGCGCTTCTGGGTGCTCCGTGACGCCGCCTTCTTGGCGCCCTTCGTCGTTGCTCTCTTGTTCGTTGCCTTCTTGGCGGTCTTCTTCGTCGTCCTGGCGGTGGTCTGAGCCACGGTGAGTTCTCCCTGCTGCGGTGAGGCGATTCGTCGCGAACCGTTGACGGACTATCGGAGCTCTTGGATGCGGATCAGGTTTCCGGCCGGGTCACGCAGCGCGCAGTCGCGGACGCCGTACGGCTGCTCGGTGGGCTCCTGGACGATGTCGGCGTCGCTCGCCTGCAGGCGTTCGAAGGTCTCGTCGAGATCCTTCGTGGCGAGCAGGAGCATGGCGTAGGTGCCCTTGGCCATCATCTCCGAGATGGTCCGGCGCTCCTCGTCGGTGATCCCCGGATTGGCGCCAGGAGGATCGAGCACGATCGAGGTGCCGGGCTGGTCCGGCGGCCCCACCGTGATCCAGCGCATCGTGCCGCTGCCCACGTCGTTGCGGACCTCGAAGCCAAGCGTGTCCCGGTAGAACGCCAGCGAGGCGTCCGGGTCGGTGTGCGGAAGGAAGCTGGAGTGAATGGTGATGTCCATGTCGCTCAGGCTAGTTGCGGCTCGGACGCCGGTGCTTCTCGATTCCTGATCGGTCTGGTGACTTGCTTGGCGATGCAGGGAAGCATCCCCACCGTCGCTGCTGCACCCTCGGTGCGGTAGACGCTGGGTGGGACTCCCACCAGCTCGGTGAAGCGGGAACTGAACGTTCCCAGCGAGGAACAGCCCACGGCAAAGCAGACGTCGGTGACGGTCATGTCCCCTCGGCGCAGGAGTGCCATTGCCCGCTCGATCCTTCTGGTCATCAAGTAGGAGTAGGGCGATTCACCGTATGCAGCGCGGAACTGGCGGCTCAGGTGTCCCGCCGACATGTGTTCGCCTCTCGCAAGCGCTTCGACGTCCAGCGGCTGGGCGTAGTCGCGGTCGATCCGGTCGCGCACTCGGCGTAAGCGCTCGAGGTCGCGCAGTCGGTCTGCCTCGGACGTGCTGGTCACGTTGCAGATCGTGTCACGTGGAGCATCATCGGACGACCTGGTAGCGCGCCATGAGGTAACCGTCCTGCGACTCGACGTGCTCTAGACGCAGCTTGACGTCCTGATCGAGCTCGCCGAAGAGCGGGAATCCCGAACCGATGAGCACTGGGGCACGGGTGACCGTGATCTCGTCGATCAGGTCGGCGCGCAGGAAGGTCTGGATCGTTTGTCCCCCGTCGACGTAAACGCCTTTGGCGTCCATCGCGTTCGCGGCATCGACCGCCTCAGCGAGCGATCGCACGACCGAGGCTCGATCGTCTGCGATCTCCGGCAGGGTCTTGCTCAGGACGATCACGGGAATCGGGTAGGGCCACTCGTCGAACGTCAGCACCTTCTCGTAGGTCCGGCGTCCCATGATCAGCGCATCGACGCGAGCGATCATGTCGTCGTAGGCGGTCCGTATACCGGGTCCGGCGACTTCACCCGCGTGCTGGATCGAGGTGTCCGGCTCGGTCAGCCATCCGATGCCGCCATCCGGACGCGCGATGTATCCGTCTGCGCTTGTCGCGATGTACACGATCCCGCGCCACAAGCGCTCCATCGGTTCATCCTATGAGCGGGTAGAAAATGCGCCATGGACAACCGGGACAACCATCGAGTGCGAACCGCGGACGTGAGCACAGACGCTGCTGCGTGCGCCGAGATCTACGCGCATTACGTGCGGTTCACCACAGCTTCCTTCGAGTACGAGGCGCCCACTGCCGAGCAGATGTCCACTCGGATCGCTGGTGCGCTGCAGTCCCACGAATGGCTGGTTTCCGAGCTGAACGGACGCGTCGACGGCTTCGCCTACGCAGGACGCTGGAACCCCCGCCCCGCGTACGACTGGTCCTGTGAAACCAGCATCTATCTCCGGCCCGGCTCTGAAGGGCAGGGCGCGGGGGCGGCGCTGTACGAGGCCCTCATGGAGCGACTCCGCTCACGTGGCTTCCGCCTGGCCCTCGCGCGAATAGCGCTACCCAACGATCGCAGCGTCCGATTCCACGAGAACTTTGGCTTTGCTGAGGTCGGAGTGCACCACAACCTCGGCTTCAAGAGCGGCGAATGGATCGACGTGCTGCACACTGAGCTCCAGCTCGCCCCACCGACTTCGCAGCCTCCCCCGATTCGTCCCTCAGCGCGAGTGTCGTAGTCCGCGCCTACGGTGAGCGCATGACCTCACCGCCGATCCTCCTGGTCCCTGGGTTCTGGCTTGGGGCATGGGCGTGGGAGGAGGTGGCCGCGTTTCTTCGCGGTCGCGGGCATGAGGTGGTGGCGTTGACGCTGCCCGGTCTGGAGTCCGAGGACGCCGACCGCTCAAGGATCACGCTGGCAGATCACGTCGACGCCATCGGCGACGCCATCATCGCGGCAGGCAGGCCTGTGGTTCTGGCCGTGCACAGCGGCGCCGGCGTACCTGGCTACATGGCTACCGACCGGCTCCCCCATCTGATCGCCAACGCGGTCTACGTCGACTCCGGCCCAGCAACCGGCGCCCTCGACCCCGACTTCGAGGGTGACGAGTACCCGTTGCCGCCCTGGGACGAGCTCGAGGCTGACGAGGCCAACAGCGTCGGTGAGTTCACCCCGGAGCAACTCGAGAGGTTCCGCACCCGTTCGGTGCCAGAGCCAGCCGGAGCCATGCGAGATGCCCCTGTTCTCCGCAACCCGGCGAGGCTCGACGTCCCCACCACCGTGATCTGCACGACCATGCCGTCCGAAGAGATTCAGGCGGCCGCTCGCAAGGGCTACGCGTGGATCGGCGGCCTCGCCGAGCTGCACGACGTCACTTACGTCGACCTGCCGACGAGTCACTGGCCCATGTGGACCAAACCGCGAGAGCTGGCAGGTGTGCTGAGCGAAATCGCTGCCCGGTCCGGCTGACAGGTGCTGACGAGCCGGTTCGTTCCACACTGCGCCGAGGGTTGTTCCGTATCACGGAACATCCGGAGTGTCCCACCGGAAGGCCCTGGCAGCGGCGGCCTCTCTACGTCAAGGTATCTGCCGTGAGTATCCCCAGTGACCTCGATATCGCCCGCGCGTCCACCGTCCGTCCGATCGGCCAGATCGCAGAGACCATGGGTCTCCCCGAGCATTTGTGGGAGCCGTACGGCCGCGATATCGGCAAGATCAGCCTGGACGCCATCGAGGAACTGGCCGACCGACCGCCGGCGAAGTACATCCTCGTCACTGCCATCACGCCCACCCCCCTTGGCGAAGGCAAGACCACGACGTCGATCGGGTTGGCGCAGGGATTCGGCCACATCGGCAAGCGCGCCACCCTCGCGCTGCGCCAGCCTTCCCTTGGCCCCACGTTCGGGATCAAGGGCGGTGCGGCAGGTGGTGGCTACAGCCAGGTCATCCCGATGGAGAAGCTCAACCTGCACCTGACCGGTGACTTCCACGCCATCACCGCGGCGCACAACCTGCTCGCCGCGATGCTCGACAACCACCTGTACCAGGGCAACGAGCTCGGCATCGATCTGCACAACATCGAGTGGCGCCGCGTCATGGACATGAACGACCGGGCGCTCCGCAACATCGTCATCGGTCTGGGCGCTCGACTGGACGGCGTCCCCCGACAGACCGGTTTCGACATCACCGCCGCCAGCGAGCTGATGGTCCTGCTGGCCCTCGCGACGTCCGAGAAGGACCTGCGCGACCGGGTCGGCAAGATCGTGGTCGGCTACACGAAGTCGGGTGACCCGATCACCGCCGAAGACCTGAACGCGGGCGGCTCGATGGCGGTCATCCTGCGCGATGCCCTGCGCCCGAACGTGCTGCAGACCATCGAGGGTCAACCGGCCCTCATCCACACGGGGCCCTTCGGCAACATCGCCACCGGGCAGTCCTCGATCGTCGCCGACCTCATTGGCATCCGCACGGGCGACTACCTCATCACCGAGGCGGGCTTCGGTGCGGACATCGGGGCCGAGAAGTTCTTCGACATGAAGTGCCGCATGTCCGGGCTGCAGCCTTCAGCGGCCGTCGTTGTGGCCACAGTCCGCGCTCTCAAGGCACACTCGGGACGTCACACGATCAAGCCGGGCAAGCCGCTGCCGCCCGAGCTGCTGGCCGAGAACCCCGACGAAGTGGCGATCGGTGGCGCGAACCTGCGCAAGCACCTCGACAACCTGAAGAAGTTCGGCATCACGCCCGTCGTGGCGATCAACGCCTTCCCCACCGACCACGACAGCGAGCACGACGTCATTCGCAAGATCGCCGACGAAGCGGGTGCCCGTTCCGCCGTCGCGACGCATGTCGCTGAGGGTGGAGCTGGCGCGGTCGACCTGGCCCGCGTCGTCGAAGAGGTGGCGAACGAGCCGAACGACTTCCGCTACCTCTACCCGCTCGAGGAAACCATCGAGAAGAAGATCGAGACCATCGCCACGAGCCTCTACGGCGCGACGGGCGTCGCGTACACCGCGGCAGCCGCGGCCCAGGCCAAGCGCTACCAGGAGCTTGGCTACGGCCACCTGCCGATCGTGATCGCCAAGACCCACCTCTCGATCACCAGCGACGCGTCGTTGTTGGGTGCGCCAGAGAACTGGGGGCCGCTCCAGGTCCGCGAGCTGCGGCTGGCGGCCGGTGCCGGCTACATCTACGCCGTGTGCGGCGAGATCCGCACGATGCCCGGCCTGTCGAAGCACCCAGCCGCTGAGCGCATCGACATCGACGCGGAAGGCAACATCGTCGGCCTCTCCTGAGGCGGGAACCTCTGAGCCCTGAGACCGCCTGGGTCGATTGTCGAAGGGCTTGATCAAGATCGCCCGGACGGCGGTTCCCCGCGTCCGCGGGAAATCGGACAATTCCCCTTCGGTCCCCTTCTGGCCACTCTTGGACTCCCCCGCTGAGTGGGCCAGCCCGGCCACGACATGCCCGGGAAATCCCCCGAAAGGAACTCCGGGATTGGGGAATCCGTCGAACGGGTAAGGCGTTACCGC
Source organism: Actinomycetes bacterium (assembly GCA_036274415.1). Lineage (GTDB taxonomy): Bacteria > Actinomycetota > Actinomycetes > JAHEKZ01 > JAHEKZ01 > JAHEKZ01. The sequence continues at coordinate 1,216 of DASUFV010000054.1, read as the reverse complement.
AGGGTAGGTACGCAGAGGAGGCAGGTATGGCTGAGCGCTCGCTTCGCGGAACCCGACTGGGTGCAACGAGCTACGAGAACGACAACGGAGTGGAGCCTGCTGCTCGACTCGACGTGATCTACGACTGCCCTGAAGGCCACACCTTCACGATGCCGTTCTCCGTCGAAGCCGAAGTGCCCGCCCGCTGGGAGTGCCGCTGCGGATCCATTGCGATCGCCCGTGACGTGCCGCTTCCGGAAGAGAAGGCGATGAAGCCGGCTCGCACGCACTGGGACATGTTGCTCGAGCGTCGCTCGATCCCCGAGCTCGAAGAGCTCTTGGAGGAGCGACTCGAGTTGCTGCGTGCGTCAGGAGGCGCGCCCAAGGCGTCCGCGTGATCTAAGACCGAACCAGTCAGGCCCGAGCTAGTCCAGCTCGGGCCTGTTGTTTGTGTCCAGCGGCTGGTCGTCGATCACTTCTCCCGACACGACGTCTCCCCTGCCATAGTCGGTGCGGCGTAGTCGCCCGGTGGCGTCGTCCCACCGAAGGACCGTGAGGTTCATGGACGACAGTGTCCGCTCGACTCGACTGCCGATCCACACTTTCAGCACTGCGCGGACCGGAGGCAGAAGCAGGATCAAGCCCAGAACGTCGGACACGTATCCCGGGAAGAGAAGGAGCAGGCCGGCCAGGAAGAGCAGGCCGTTGTCGGCGCCGCGCGGCCGTCGTCGCCACGATGCCCTGATCACGAGGATGCCGACGATGGCACCTCCAAGCAGGGCCAGCAGCGCAGGGCCGAATCCCCACTCGTCGACGACCAGCGAGCCCACGTAGAGCTCGAGGATCGGCACGACGATCAGGAGCAACACGATCAGTAGTGCCATCAGTTCACCCCCTCTGGCCGGCGCCGCGGAAACGGCGGACACGGCGGACCCGGTCGCTGATGCCCCACAACGTCACTCTCCAGAGTGCCTCCCCGACGATCGCTCCGCTCATCTTGCTGTCGCCGACCTCGCGCTCGACGAACGTGATCGGCACTTCGACCACCCTGAGGCCGGCTCGGACTGCGCGCCGCGTGAGGTCGACTTGAAAGCAGTACCCCTGGGACGCCACCTCGTCGATGTTCATGGCCTTCAGCGCTGAGGCCCGGTACGCCCGGTAGCCACCAGTGGCATCTCGGACGCCCAGCCCCAGCATCATCTCGACGTAACGGTTGCCTCCCTGGCTCAGCAAGAGA
>DASUFV010000053.1:0-5618 GCA_036274415.1 Actinomycetes bacterium | reverse complement strand
AGCGACCGGAGCCGGCGGCAGCGATCAACGACGTCGTCGTTGAGATCCACGCGGCGGGATTCGTCTCGACCGAGCTGGAGTGGCCCTCGACCTGGGCCGACCGTGCAGGTGCCAACCGGACGCCGTCCATCCCCGGTCACGAGTTGGCAGGAGTGGTCACCGCGCTCGGCTACGGCACGACGGGCCTCTCAGTGGGTCAGCGAGTGTTCGGCCTCGCCGACTGGCATCGCGACGGCACCCTGGCGGAGTATGTGGCGATAGAGGCACGCAACCTCGCGCCCTTGCCGGGCGACGTCGACTTCACAACAGGCGCATCTCTGCCGATCTCAGGTCTGACCGCCTGGCAGGGACTGTTCCAGCACGGCCGCCTGCAGCCGGGGCAGAGCGTCCTCGCCCACGGCGCCGCCGGCGCAGTCGGGACGATGGTGACCCAGCTCGCCCGCGAGGCCGGCGCCTACGTGATCGGCACCGGACGCGCCGCCGACCGTGAGAAGGCGCTGGACTACGGCGCGCAGGAGTTCCTCGACCTCGAGAAGGACGCGCTCGACAGCGTCGGCCAAGTCGATCTGGTCTTCGATGTCATCGGCAGCGACGTCCAGAAGCGGTCCGCAGCAGTGATCAAGCCTGGAGGAACCCTGGTGTCTGTCGTCAGCCCTGTCGAGACCCGCCCCACTGACGGCCTGGCGGTGGATTTCGTTGTCGAGGCCGATCGTGCCCAGCTGGGTGAGATCGTGCAGCGGGTGCGGGACGGACGACTCCGCACGAACATCGGTACTACGGCATCCCTCGACGACGCCGTTGCAGCTCTCAACAGCACCGAGCGGCGCAAGGGAAAGACGATCGTCCGCGTGCGCGCGTGAGGACCATTCACACCCACCGAGTCGAAGAGGGCGACGTCCCACCGGGCAGCGCTACCGGGTCAGCAGGTAGGAAGGCCCGGCGACCAACTCCGCATGAGGGCGCTCGCGTTTCGCACCGGCACTCACGTGCCGCTGACATGCAACGCATCTGCCGGTGAGCGGAGGCGCCGATGGGCTCGCAGACCTCCGCAGGGCGGCGTAGCGTTGGTGGCCGTCTCGGGGGGAGGAGACGGGAATGGTCGCGGTGGTCTGCATCGTGCTCTTCCTACTGGCGGTTGTCTGGTTCCTGTGGTTTCGCCGGACCCCCCTGTACCGGGCGCATCGGCGGATTGGTGTCGTGCCAGGTCAGTCCGGAGTCGGTGGCGTGCCAGGTCAGTCCGGAGTCGGGAACGCCCTGAGGTGGCACGGCGATCGGCACGTGCCGCCACTTCTGCCCGAGCTGCGACCGGACGTAGACGAAGCGGACGGGCAGCCTTCCGCCGCCTCGGGATCAGTGGCCGAACGCCGCGGCCACGGAACGGTGAAGGACTACCTCATCCAGCGGTCGAGGCGGCGAAGTGTCGCTGAGCAACTCGCCGCCGCCAGGCGAGGGACGGTCGCTCAGCACCCCAAGATGCGCCGCGAGTTGAGGCGCTTCTTCTCGCCCAGTGAGTACCCGCACGGCCGAGTCGCCGGAAGATTGGCGTGCGTCTACTTTGCGGTGACATTGGTGGTGATCGTCAGCGCAATCCCGAAGAGCAATGGGGACACCTTGACAGCTGGCCTAGCCCTCCTGGCCACCTTGCCTGTGAGCCTCGGCGTGCTGACCTTCCAGGACGATGGCACGTGGATGCTGGCGGGGTTAGCCGTCTGCGCCCTCATCAACGCCTTCGTGTTCTGGGTGGTTTTTCGGGGCGACCCCGGATAGAGCGTTGGGCTCGCCGTTCCCAGCCGCCCGAGTACCTCCCGGCGCGCCGTGTCACCCCGCTCAGTGGGCGTTCGGCGGACGCCGACTCGGGGAGCGGCACGAGTCATCCCTGTGGCAAGTCTGGATGCGCGCTGAACGAGGGCTCTGGGCGGAGTCAGGTCAGACCAGTACGGTCCGGGTCATGACCTCGGACGAGTTCGTGCCCGTCGGCTTCGACCCACCGACCGCCCTGACGACCGACCAGTTCCGTCTCGAACCGCTGGGGCCGCAGCACAATCAGGCAGATCATGACGCCTGGACGTCCAGCATCGAGCACATCCGCTCCACTCCCGGCTTCTCCGAGAGCGAGTGGCCACCGATCAACGGCATGACGCTCGAGGAGAACCTCGCCGACCTTCGTCGGCACGCTGACGACTTCAGGCGGCGAACCGGGTTCACCTTCACCGTCCTCGATCCGGTTGATCAGGGCGTCATCGGGTGCGTCTACCTGTATCCCTCGGCCTCCGAGGAGTGGGATGTCACGGTGCGTTCGTGGGTGAGGGCCGACAGGTCGGACCTCGACGTACCACTCGCCGAGGCTGTCGCACGTTGGCTCGCCACCGACTGGCCCTGGGATCGGCTGGACCGCCGTGGACGATGAGCTCGGCTTCCTCAGGTCTGAGCCACAGGTGTGGCCCGGCCGAGGCTCATGGACGGAACGTTCGACGGTAGTCGGTCGGGGTTCGTCCGGTGAGGTCGCGGAAGGCGACGTTGAACGCTGACAGGGAGGTGTACCCGACCGCGTGAGCGATCGTCGTGACCGAACTCCCGTTCGTGGCGAGCTTCTCGATCGCGCGGAGCACTCGCATCCGACGTAGCACCGCGCTCCAGGTCATTCCGCACTCGTCCTCGAACCGACGGGCGAGCGATCGTGGCGCCAACCCGACACGGCCGGCGATGTCCTCGAAGGTGAGCTCCTCGGCCAGTCCGTTCTCGGTCAGGGCCAAGGCCCGTCGAAGCTCCGGCGACCGACCGGACGGGATCGTGACCGGGCTGGGGTGCTCCGCCAGCCGCCAGGCCACGGCCGCGAGGGCGCCGAACACGATGCGGGCGTACGGCGGAAGCGGGTCCGCGGCGTCTGGCCACTGCACACACTCGGTCACCAGGGCCCGGGCCAACGGGGTGAGGTCGAAGACCGTCAACGGTGCCGGTGGCGGCGGGGCGAAGCCCGGGTCGAACAGCACCGAAGAGGTCGTCACCGGCTGCGGGATGGCGACCTGGATGGGCTCGGCAGCAGCGATCAACGCGGCCCGGGCCGGGGGCAGCACCCAGACCTTGCCGTGTGCCTCGAGCCGCAAGGCGCCGCGAGAGGCGCACAGCAAGTAGTGCTGCTCGACCTTCAGCTCCTGAGACGGGGCCATCGGGAACTCCCGCGCGAACGCGAACGCCTCACGCTTCACCGGGCTCGCTGGCATCGGCTCACCTTAGAGGGGCTGCGGGTCAGACCGTCTCCAGCAGCGACGCATGGAACCGACGGCTGACCGAGGGCTCAGACATCAACGGTCGGATGACCGCGCTGGACCGTGCGAACGAGTCAGAGGCGAGATAGGCGGCGAACGACGGCTGGTCAGCCCATTCGTGGATCACCGCTACGCCTCCCTCGTTGTCGCGTGCCGAGTACACCCTGAAGTCGAGATTGCCGGGCATGGCGCGGATCTCGTCGCGTTCTGCGTCGAGCTGGGCCAAGGCTGCAGCCCGGTCCGGGGCGGTGGTGTAGAGGTCGAGCACGGCAATGAACATCGTCTTCTCCTGGTCGAGTGGTGCAGGTCGTCGTGACCCCTTCGATCGTGCCGTCCCCGGCGGGGTTCGGCTCGCGTCGTACAGACGCGTTCGCACTCCCAACGGCCAGGCGGTGGTCGGTCACCAAGGCTGTCGGCTGCGGAGCCTCATGCCTGCCGGCTGCCCTCATCGGAAGTCCGCTGGAGTGCGCTGAGTACGGCGAGGACCCGACGGTGGTCGTCGGGCGTGTCCTCGAGTCCGAGCTTGTTGAAGATGTTCGCGATGTGACTTTCGACGGTCTTCACCGCGACGACCAGGCGCGCGGCGATCGCCGTGTTCGAGCGGCCCTCGGCCATGAGTGCGAGCACCGCGCGCTCGCGTTCGGACAGCGCGTGCAACGGGTCGCGCTGGCCGTGAGCGTGCATCATGCTGCGCACGATGTCGGGGTCCAGGACGGTGCCACCGCCCATGATCGTGTCGAGAGCCCGGCGGAGTGTGGCAACGTCGACGACTCGGTCCTTGAGCAGGTAGCCGAAGTGTGAGGCGTCGCGCTCCAACAGCTGAGCGGCGTACCTGGTCTCGATCGCCTGCGACAACAGAAGGATTCCGAGGGAGGGGTACGCGGCGCGCAGCCGTACAGCTGACTCGGCCCCTTCGTGGGTGAATGTGGGAGGCATCCTGATGTCCACGATCGCGACGTCGGCCTCGCGGGTGGCCAGGACCTCCTCGAGTGCGGCCGCGTCCTCGACCGTGGCCGTCACCTCCACTCCCGTCTCGGACAGCAGCCGCGCGAGTCCTTCTCGAAGGAGAGCGGAGTCGTCGGCGATCACGACGCGCATGGCAGCACCGCCTCGACCCTGGTGCCGTGAGGACGGAGCTCGATGACTGACAGGGTCCCGCCGAGCGCGGCGACCCGGTCAGTCAGACCTCGGATGCCATGACCACTCGTGTCAGCCCCGCCGACACCGTCGTCCACGACGACCACTCGGACCCCGTCGTCCCCCGACGTCACGAACACGCGTACCTCGTCGACGCCGGCGTACTTGACGACGTTGGTGACCGCCTCGGAGATCACGAACCAAGCGGCGCTCTCGACCTCGGGTGAGAAGCGATGGTCCACGACGTCGTACAGCACCCGAACCGGTGCCCGGCCCGCCATGTCGACCACCGCGCCGAGCAGACCGCCACCGGACAAGGCGGCTGGCTGGAGGCCACCCGCGATGTGGCGCAGCTCCTGAACTGTGTTGCTCAGCTCGGCGATGGCGCGATCGACCTCGTCGCCCAGCACCCGTGAGCCACCGTTGATCCGGGCCGACTGCAGCTGGAAGGCCAGGGCGAGCAGGCGCTGTTGGGCCCCGTCGTGCAGGTCGCGTTCCAGTCGACGACGCTCGTCGGCGTGCGCGGTCGCCAATCGGGCACGTGAGCGGTTGACCACCTCCAGCTGGCGGGCCAGCTCGGCTCGCAGGGCGACGTTGTCGATCTCCGCCCCAGCGGTCCGGGACACGGCCTCCACGACGTCTCGACCGACCCGATCGGGGTCGAACTCGAGCTTGGCGGTGACCTCCGGTCCTCGGCGTACGTCGACGCACCAGGGCTCTGGGATGGCGACGCGGCCTTCCGTGGTGATCCAGCTGCAGTCCGGCGCCGGGTACAAGAGGCGAGCGGTGGGGTCTCGCAGTGCGCTGCGGAGCAGGACATCCAGGTCGATCGGGCCCCCCGCGAGCCCGAGCCGAACGCTCTCCACGGCATCGAACCTGTCGCGGTTGACCCGCTTCTCGGCCACCCGCTTCGCTCCGACGTACACCGACCTGGCGACGGCTGCCCCGACCAGCGTGGCGAGCACGGTGGGGAGCTCCCCGCGTGCGTCGGCAGGCGTGGTCCGGTTGACGAGGGCGAGCATGGCGAGAAAGACGCCGACGACGGCAGCGGCGGCGGCGGCGAAGCCGGCCGAGTCGGTGACGACGCGTTCGACGTCGTAGAGCCGGTAGCGCAGGACCGAAAGCGCGGCTCCCACCGTGAGACAGACGATCGCGAGACTCAGCACCAGTGCGGCCGAGGTGTTGTGACCCGCGATGGAGAGCCCGAACGCCGCG
>DASUFV010000052.1:0-3968 GCA_036274415.1 Actinomycetes bacterium | reverse complement strand
CGACTCCCGATCCGAACGCCACGCCAACGCCGGTGCCAAGTCCCACCCCCACTCCCCTGATTCCGCCGGGACAATGCCTGGTGCCAGGCATGCTCGGGCAGACAGTGGACGTGGCAAAGGCCAGATGGGAGGCCAACGGGTTCAAGCCAGCCAAACTTGACGTCACAGTCGGTCCCGACAATTACATCGTCGGCCACGAGGACATCGGGGGGAACACGGGAGTCTGGGACGGGACCATTCAGAACTGCAACGCCTTCACGTTGAGGATCTCGCCTTGACCAGCCGCCGCCAGAAGGCACAAGCGCTGGTCGAATTCGCGCTGATCCTTCCAGTGCTGCTCCTTGTTCTTCTGGGCACGGTTGACGCCGGGCGGCTCATCTTCGCCTACAACTCGGTGTCAAACGCCGCCCGCGAGGGTGGTCGCACCGCCATCATCAATCAGACTCCGGCCGACGTGCGTCAGCGAGCCGCCGAGCAGGCGACCGTCCTCGGCATTCCGTCGGCGGATCCCGGTGGATGCCCCGCCACGGGTGGGCCAACGACGCAGCCAACGGGCATCTGCTTCGTCCTTCGCAACCGGGACGACACTGCTGCATGTGCAACTCCACCGACCATCGGGTGCACCGCGATCGTGTCGGCGAAGTGGGAGTACCGAGCCATCACCCCTGTCATCGGAGACTTGATCGGTCCGTTGTCCGTCTCGTCGACCACACGCCAGCTCGTCGAGAGCGTGTGCGTCAACCCACCTGATACGTGTTCACGACAATGAAGGGAAGCCACGAGATGAAACGCCATTCGAGGGGGGACGAGGCCGGTCAGACCATCCTGATCGCAGCCCTGGCGATGATCCCCCTCCTGATCATGGTGGGTCTGGTCATCGACGGGGGCTTCGCCTACGCATCGCAGCGCCGAAACCAGAACGCGATGGACGCCGCTGCAAATGCCGGTGCCGTGCTCCTCATGGAGAACCTGCCGTTCAGCCTCACCGGCCAGACGCCACCGCGCACCGACGCAGACGTCGAGGCAGCGGTCGTCGCGGTGGCAGGGACCAATGGCGTCGAAGGTGACGACGTCGAAGCCTGGTATACCGATATCGAGGGCAACCGGATCACCGACCCACTGACCGGGAACGAGATCCAGGTCGGATCCCTCGACGCGGTGCAACCGCCGGCTGATGCTTTGGGCGTTGAGGCGATCGGGTCGATGACCTTCAACACCTTCTTCGCCCAGGTCGCGGGATTCAATACGCTCAGTACGGGCGCGCGCGCGACCGCCGTCACCGGTACGGCCAACGGGATCTGCGCCGCCAGCGAGGATTGCGGCTTCATCCCGCTGACGTTCCCCACATCCTTGACCAGTTGCGACGGGACCAATCACCAGGAGTGGGGGTCCGGCGGCGCATACACCACCACGACCAACCTCGTCGCAGCCTTCGAGGTGATCATCCCGCTGTGTAGCACGGAGCCAGGCAGTGTTGGCTGGCTGGACATCCTTCCGCAACAGACAGCCTGCCCCGGCAACGGCGCCGCATACCTCGCGTGCTACATCAACAATCCCAACAACCCGCAGCTCGATCTCCCGATCTGGATCGACGCGCAGACGGGCAACACGAACAGCGTGCAGGTACAGGACGCCCTGAACCTCTTGACCGGACCAACGGTCGGTGTCTACGAGCCTGGGCTCGACAAGATCGTCACCATCCCGCTTTACGATTGCGTGGACAACAACGTCCCGCAGGTCAGCCCGGGCCCGCCTTGCCCGAACCCCCCCATCACCGGCGTCGGGACGAACACGAGCTACCGCATCGTCGCGCTCGCGGCGATGGCGCTCGACAAGGCGTACATCCAGGGCAACAACCCAGAGTGCAACCAGGCGCCCGGCAGCCCGTTCGTCGGCGGCAACGGTTCGACAGGCTGCATCAAGGGCTGGTTGACACAGATCTCGGGACCGGGCGAAGTGGGGGCTCCACCACCGCCTGGGGGCATCGTGGGATCCCAGTTCCGGGTACAGCTCATCAAGTAGCGCCTCGTCCTGAATGTTCCAAACGCCGCGCCGAAAGGCGCGGCGTTTCTGTTTGGGGCTGACCATCGTGTGGCCCATCTACCCCCTTCGGGCTATGCATCCAGGCACCGATTCAAGGGAGCGTGTAAGTCACCGCGCCGAGCATGCGCGACGGCACTCATGCCCAACTCATATCGGTGACCCTGATGAACCTCTTCGCACTTGTCGCTCGACTCCGGCGCCGGCCGCGCTCCCGCGGTCAGAGCCTGGTCGAGTTCGCGCTGATCCTTCCCCTGCTCCTCATCTTCCTCGCGACGGTGCTGGACCTCGGGCGGATCTACTACGCGAACATCTCCCTCCTGAATGCCGCGCGCGAGGGTGCGTTCCAGGCATCCAAGACGCCCAATTCGTACCTGGCAGGACAGCCCTGCGACACGAACACGAACCTGATCGTATGTCGCGTCCAGCTCGAGTCCAAGGGCTCCATGGTGGAGATCGCGGCCACAGACATCGGCGTGTCGTGCAGCAAGACCGGCTGCCCAGTCGAGTCGGACAGCACGGTTCGGGTGGAGGTCAGCGGCCAGTTCCAGCTGATCACGCCCATCCTCGGTTTCATCTTCGGCGGCCAGACGATCAACATGGAGTCGTCGGCGACCCAGCAGATCGAGTACTTCCCGGTCGGTGGCGTTTCGACCTTGCCGCCAACCCCGGTTGCCGCCTTCACCGCGAGTGACCTCGAAGGAGAAGCACCGTTCGCGGTGTCGTTCGACGGGACGTCGTCCACGGGCACGCCGACGGACTGGATCTGGGACTTCGGTGACGGCGACTTCGCGATCGGCGATCCACAAGTCACGCACACCTTCGACGATCCGGGCACCTACGTGGTCTCGCTGCGGGTGATCAACGCGGCAGGGGACGACTTCACGTCGATGATCATCACCATCACCGCTCCGGCTGCGACGCCGACACCCACTCCGTCCGGATCACCGTCTCCGACACCCTCCCCGACACCGACGCCTGAGGCCTGCGCCTTCCCGCCCAACATCATCGGGATGGACCCCAGCAGCGCGGAGAGCGCCCTGTCGAGCGCCGGGTGGACCCACACGATCTTCGACGATCTGACGACGGGTCAGAAGAACAAGATCCAGGCCCAGAACCCAGACCACAACAACTGCTCGCTGAAGAGCGTTGTGACGGTCATCGCCCACTACCGGCCGAGCTGAGGTGCGTGACATGAACTTCCCACACCTTCGCCGCCGGCGATCGGACCGCAGCCGCGGTCAGTCGCTCGTCGAGTTTTCGCTGGTGATCATCCCGTTCACGTTCCTGATCATGGGCATCTTCGACCTGGGCCGTGGCATCTACATGATGAACGGCACCGCCGAGGCCGCTCGCGAGATCGCGCGGGTGACCAGCGTCCACTCGGGCTGCCCGATCAACGCGACGTCCTGTGACCTCGGGTCGAGCACCGAGACCGCCAACGTCGTCGCGACGCAGCGGGGCCTCGTGCCCGGCTTGACGATCAACACGTCGACCGACATCGCCTGCGTCGACATCAACGACACCCTCAAGGCCGATAACACCTGTCGCTGGGGCGTCGACTACGTCCGTGTCCGGGTGACGTCGAGTTTCACGCCCATCACGCCGATCGTGAGCATGTTCGGCGACCACGTCTTCGAGTCGTACAGCCGGGTGAGGTACTACCCGTGATCAGGCACATCAAGCAGGAGCGCACCATGGACGAACGGCTCTCCCGCCAGGGTCAGAAGGGCCAGGTCATGGTCCTCTTCATCCTGGGCATCTTCGCGATCATCGGCATGGTCGGGCTCGTGCTCGACGGCGGCAGCGTCTTCGCCCAGCGCCGCGATCAGCAGACGGCCGCTGACCTTGCGGCAATGGCCGGGGCCACGGCCTACCTCAACGGCACGGGGACGGTCGATCAGCGCAAGGCGTACGCCGAGAGCGTT
>DASUFV010000051.1:0-4571 GCA_036274415.1 Actinomycetes bacterium | reverse complement strand
CACGCGCTAACGGCTAGAGGTTCGGATCTTCGTCAGGTCGTCCGGTCAGCCCATCACGCGTACGGACGCCAGCAGGCCCAGCACCTCAGGACCGCCGACCGCCACGGTGGACGCCACGGCTCCGTCGCGCAGTCGGACTGCGGTCGGTGTACCCGGCACCTGAAGCGCACCGCCGACGCCGAACATCGGGTCGAGCGCGACGGGCACAGTGAAGCCTGCAGCCCGGACGCTGTCGGCTGAGTCGCTGCGCAGCACGAGCACCAAGGGCACGGAGTCCTGTCGACGAATGACGTCGTCCTGGATCTGCTGGCAGAAGCCGCACGTCGTGTCCCAGAAGAGCAGGACGGCGTCGTCGCCTGCGGCCTGTGCGATTGGCAGGCGCTCGCCGTCGAGCTCGACGATGACGTCCGGAACCGGGTCGCCCTCGCGCACCGGAGGCGGGCCGATCACGAGGTCTTGCGTCTGGCGTCCGGCAACCGCGTTGTAGAGCCGGCGCACGTCTTCGCTGCCATAGCTTGGTGGCGCCGTGATCATTAGGTCGGTGCTGACCACGAGCGCACCCGGCGTGTACTCGACGCGGTAGTCGTCGACTGCTGTTCCGTCATGCGCGAGCACCTGCACGTCGCCGAACTTCTCGGTGATCGCGTCTCGCTCACCTGCGCTGAGGACGACGACGTTCGGCCCGGTCTCGTCCGCTTGCCAGTCGAGCAGGTCGTCGACGAGCTCACCGCACGCCTCGCACCACGGTGCGACGAAAACGAAGACGTTCGGGCGGTCACTCGCGGCGACGTCATCGAGCGACAGTTCGCCACCGTCCTCGTCGGACGCGGTCAGCTGCGGCGCGTCCCACGGCGCGAAGTCGTGCGCGTGCCCGTGCACGTGTGCGCCGCCTGCCTCGAGCTCCTCGATCCTCAGCAGGGCGTGTCCGTGACGACGCAACACCGCGAGGAACAGATACGTCAGCACCACCACGGCGATGCCGAGGACGATCAAGCCGATCGAGAGCCACGTCTCGGTCGTCGTGAGGTCGTCGAACGCATCCTCCACCACCTGCCACGGCCAACCTTGCGACGTGCCGCCCGCCAACGTGATTGCCGCAAGCGCCAGCAGCACGCCATTGCGCGCAACTGACCACCACGACAGCGGCTTGGTCGACATCGCACCGAAGCAATGACAGTCGACCCGCTTTCCGCGCAGCAGGTTGACGACGATGCCCGCGGTGAACGCCGCGAGCAGCACAGCGGCGAGGGCCGCCCCGACAGTGACACCGATGTCCGTCGTCAGCAGCAAGACGGCGGACGCCAGCTCAAGCGGAGCCAGCGACGTGGCGACGAGCGGAACGACGGACGCGGGGACGCCGAAGTCGCGAACCGCCTGCCGCGCGCCGTCGGCGTCCCGGACCTTCGCGATGGCCGAGACGATGAAGGTGGCCGCAAGCGCGACGCGGGCGATCAGGGCAACGATTTCCACGTCGGTCTCAAGCCTCCGAGGTGCCGTTCGATTCCGGGCAACATGGGCGTGATCGCAAGGATTCGCCGCCTCAGCATTGTGCCGGACGCCGGTCCGCCCGCTGTGCTTCGCAGCGACAGCGGGCGGAGGCTTCTACTCTGCCTATCGGCTTGGGGCCCGTCCGTCTTGACTCGCGACGGCCTGCGGACGCCCCTTCCGAGAGGTCCTGTGCGACCATCGGCCCATGCCTGAGCCCGCGACTCCCGCGTCCAGCCCCTCCGACCTGCACTACCTGTCGGCGACCGACGCCCTCGCCCTGTTCCGCACCCGCGAGCTCAGCCCGGTGGAGCTGCTCGAAGCGGTGATCGCGCGGGCGGAGCAGACCGAGCCGGACGTCAACGCGTTCAGCTTTACGTACTACGACCGCGCGCTCGAGCAGGCCAAGGCGGCTGAGCGGGTCTACGCGAACGACCCCGACTCGGCTCGACCCCTCGAAGGCCTGCCGATCGGGTTGAAGGACGAGGTCGAGATCGCCGGCGAGCCCGCGACCGCCGCGTCCTTGGCCTATCGCGACGACGTGGCCGAGCAGACGACGCCGCTGGGCGAGCGCATCCTCGAATCCGGCGGAATCATCCACGCGCGAACGACGACGCCGGAGTTCTGCTGCGCCGGGTTCACGCACTCGAAGCTATACGGCGTCACGCGCAACCCCTGGAACCTGCACTACGGAGTCGGCGGGTCGTCCGGTGGTTCCGGTGCGTCGCTCGCGGCAGGGTCGTCCACCCTCGCCAGCGGCTCGGACATCGGCGGGTCGATCCGCATACCGGCGTCCTTCAACGGCGTCGTCGGGTTCAAGCCGCCCTACGGCCGTGTGCCAGTCGAGGTGCCGTTCAACATGGACACGTACTGCCACAACGGGCCGCTCGCGCGCACGGTGGCCGACTGCGCGCTGTTCGAGAACGCGCTCGCCGGCCCGCACCCCGACGACCACACGTCGTTGCGCCCCAAGCTCGAGATCCCGGCCGAACTCGATGGCATCGAGGGGCTGCGCATCGGCGTCACCATCGACTACGGCGGTTGGGCGGTCGACCCGGAGGTGCGACGCAACACGTTGGACGCCGCGATGGCTCTGCGTGACGTCGGCGCAGTGGTCGAAGAGGTCGACCTGGTCGTTGACCGCGAGATGGTCGACCGAGCGATCGGCGTCCACTACCAGACGATGTTCGCGGCGTGGATAGGCGGAGAAGCTGAGAAGTACGGCGACCTGCTCAACGACTACTCGATCGAGTTCGCGCGGATCACCAAGGAGCGCGGCGGGGGTGTGTCCGTGCTCGAGGGCATGCAGGTCGAGACCGAGCTCTGGCGCCCGATCGGCGCGTTGTTCGAACAGTACGACGTGCTCATCGCGCCGACCTCAGCATCGCGCGGCTTCGTCGCAGGCGACGGTTACGTTGGCAAAGGCTTCGAGGTCGATGGACAGACGCTGCCGAGCTACATCGACGCGCTCATGACTCCGCTGTTCAACCTGGCGAGCCGATGCCCGGTGCTGAACGTGCCGTCCGGCTTCGCCGACAACGGCGTCCCCACCGGTATCCAGATCGTCGCGCGCACCTTCGACGACGTGACCGCGTTCCGCGTCGGTGCCGCCCTTGAGCAAGTGCGTCCCTTCTGGGCCGGCCAGCAGCCGTCCTTCACGTCGGAGCCTTTCGGCTCCGACTAACTTCCCGCCGAGTGCAGGTTGGCAGGACGCCCCAGCCCGCCGAGTGCACACCTCGTGGACGTCCATGCCCGCCGAGTGCGCATGCGCGATGCCGGCACTGGCTCCCTTGGGCCATTGCGGAGCGCGGATACCTGCCGAGACACTTCGGGAGCTGATGACCTCACCTCGGGGGTCGAGGTCGGCGAGTGCATCTAGTGCCGTTCAATCCCCGGAGGTACCCATGGTCCAACTAAAGCGCAGAGGAATCCTGAAGCGCAGACTCGTCCTGATCGGTGCTGCCGCTCTCGGCCTCATCGCCACGCTGGTTCCAGCCAGCCCAACGGCACAGGCAGCTGCTGCGCCGTGGACGTGGACGCGAGTCACCGTACCGGTCAGTGTGCAAGCGAACTCTTCGTACGCCATTCGCGCGCTGTGCCCATCGGGGTTCACTGCGATCACCGGCGGTTTGGCCCTGCCCAACTTCTCGAGTGTGGTGACGCAGGGTCAGTACCGCCAGGACGACACCTCGGGCTCAGGGTGGTCGGTCATCTTCCGCAACTTCTCGAGCTCGACCGGTTCGGCAACCGTCGTGGCCGAGTGTGCCGAAACGGCCGACCTGCCGCCGATCAGCTACCAGATCCAGGAGTTCAGCCGTGACGGCAACGGGTGGGCGGAGGGAGAGGTTCCCTGTCCCAACGCAGGTGAAGTGGTGCTGACAGGCGGGGTTGACTGGAGCAACACCATCCCCGACAAGAGCATCTACGCGAGTGCCCCGGGCTGGGGCGAAACGTCGTGGTACGGATACGGCCACAACTCGGGCACCGGCGCGAAACTCGGGGTGGAGGTGTACTGCGTCAATCCGGCTTACGTTCCGGGGTTCGTGAAGATTGAGCACACCCAAGGTGGCGACTGGGTTGTGGACACCCTGACGTGCCCGGTTGGAAAGCGCATCCTCAACGGCGGCGGCCTCGCCTACACGTATGCCTCATTCCCGAACCGGACGTCGTGGACCACCACGTCCTCCGGCACCCGAACAACCCGGGCAATGTGTATCGACGCCGGCTCGCCCACGATCTCGATCGACTTCGCCTCGCCTGGACCGGACGGCTCGGTTACCAAGTCCGCTTACGCCAATTTCGCCTTGAGTGGCAGCGACCCAGCTGGCTTTCCCAACAGTTTCCGCTGCTCGATCGACGGAGGCTCTCCAAGCGTCTGCGGTGGCAGCGTCGGGTTCGGTCCCCTATCGCCTGGCCCACACGAACTAGTCGTCTGGAACGCCACGTCCGACGGGCGGACCTCAGGCGTCCGCACCTACGAATGGACGAGTGACCAGACCGGGCCAACTGTGACGCCGCCCAAGATCGCCAAGGTCATTCTTGGCGTGTCAGCGAAGGCGCAATGGTCGGCTACCGATGACTACTCC
>DASUFV010000050.1:0-25049 GCA_036274415.1 Actinomycetes bacterium | reverse complement strand
CCAGCTGTTCAGCGGCGCAAACCGCTGCGATCCGTCACCCGCGCCACCCCGTCCGTCCTCGATCCGATACGTACCGGCAGCGTGCCAGCTCAGTCGGATGAAGAGCGGGCCGTAGTGGCCGTAGTCAGCCGGCCACCAGTCCTGTGACGTCGTCATAACATCGAAGATGTCCTGCTTCAACGCCTCGACGTCCAGCTTCTTGAACTCTTCGGCATAGTCGAAGCTGTCGCCCATTGGGTTGGCCCTGGGCGAGTGCTGATGCAGGACCTGCATGTTCAACTGGTTGGGCCACCAGTCCTGAATCGTCCTCGGCCGGTGCGGGCTCGGCTGTGGGGAAGGGATGGCCGGGTTCTCTGATTCGCTGCCGTGCTCTGACACGTCACTCGCTCCTGTCTGACTTCTCCGACTGCTGGATCTACTTTTACTACTTCTTGTTGGGTGACAGCACCCGTCGCTTGTGAGGCTCCTGCGGTGTCGCTGCACACTCCCGGCAACGTCCCCAGTAGATGACCTCTGCCTCGTCGATCTCGTATCCATGGTCGTCCATGGCAGTCAGACACGGCGCCGGTCCGATGGCGCAGTCGACATCGGAGATGCGCCCGCACGAGCGACAGATCACGTGATGATGGTTGTCGTCGACCCGGGCCTCGAACAGCGCCGGTGAGCCGGCGGGCTGGATACGGCGCACCAGCCCGGCATCCACCAGTGCAGCCAATGCGTCGTAGACGCCTTGCAACGAGATCGTGCCCACCTCGGCCTTGACCGTCTCGGCCACTGAGTCGGCGGTGACGTGCGCGGCCCCAGACACCGCCTGCCAGACAGCCAGGCGCTGAGCGGTGACCCGCAGACCTCGTTCCCGCAGCTGCTCGGTCGGGTGCTCGGTCGGGCTCGTGGACATGCACAGCACCCTAGTCAGACTAGAGGCGATCAAGGAATAGACCCATTCCAGATTTCTCGGGAGCGGGTGGAGGTGTCCAGCGCGCGGGCAGTCCGTCCCACATGCTGGACAAAGCGATCGGAATGCGGACGCCTGAGGCACAGTTGGAAGAGGCGAGGACTGCTCGCCGACCATCGGCAGACCTGCCCCTACTGGAGAACTTGTGACCAGCATTCCCCCGCTCGTTGAGCCCGCCCAAGACCTCTCGATCGACGAGGTCAAGCGGTACTCCCGCCACATCATCATCCCCGAGGTGGCGATGGATGGGCAGAAGCGGTTGAAGAACGCCAGGGTCTTGGCCATCGGGGCGGGAGGCCTTGGGTCGCCGGTACTGGTGTACCTGGCGGCGGCCGGGGTCGGGACGATCGGCGTCGTCGAGTTCGACGTTGTCGACGAGTCCAACTTGCAGCGGCAGATCATCCACGGGCAGAGCGATGTCGGTCGGTCCAAGGCCGAGTCTGCTCGTGACTCGATCAAGGAGATCAACCCGTTCGTCACGGTGCAGCTGCACGAAGAGCGGCTCGACTCGACCAACGTCATGCAGATCTTCGGCCAGTACGACCTGATCATCGACGGCACCGACAACTTCGCGACGCGATACCTCGTCAACGACGCTGCCGTCCTGCTCGGCAAGCCGTACGTGTGGGGGTCGATCTACCGCTTCGACGGCCAGGCCAGCGTCTTCTGGGCCGAGCACGGCCCGTGCTACCGCTGCCTGTATCCCGAGCCACCGCCGCCCGGCATGGTTCCGTCCTGCGCAGAGG
This sequence comes from Actinomycetes bacterium, assembly GCA_036274415.1. Taxonomy (GTDB): domain Bacteria; phylum Actinomycetota; class Actinomycetes; order JAHEKZ01; family JAHEKZ01; genus JAHEKZ01. Next base: position 23,348 of record DASUFV010000050.1, on the reverse strand, counting down.
GCGGCGTCCTCGGCGTCATGGCGGGCACGATCGGCACGTTCCAGGCGAATGAGGCGATCAAGCTCATCACCGGGATCGGTGAGAGCCTGATCGGTCAGCTGGTGATCTACGACGCCCTCGAGGCCCAGACCCGCAAAGTCCGCATTCGCAAAGATCCGAACTGTGCGGTGTGCGGTGAGAACCCGACGGTCACAGAGCTCATCGACTACGAGGCGTTCTGCGGCACGATCTCGCAGGAGGCTGCCGACGCTGCCCGCGAGTCGACCATCGGCGCGCGTGAGCTGGCTGACCTGCTCGCTGAGCGGGAACGTGGCGAGCGAGACTTCCTGCTCGTCGACGTCCGCGAGCCAGCAGAGCGGGAGATCGTCTCCATCGACGGGTCAGTGCTCATTCCGAAGAATGAGTTCCTGTTGGGCACCGCACTCGAGAAACTGCCTCAGGACAAGCCGGTGATCTTCTACTGCAAGGTCGGAAGCAGGTCTGCTGAGGTGCTCGCCGTTGCCAAGGGAGCCGGCTTCGCGAACGCCAAGCACGTCGGTGGCGGGGTCGTCGCGTGGGTCAACCAGGTCGAGCCGAGCAAGCCGATCTACTGACCCGCGAGACGTGAGCCGCCCGTGAGCCTCCGGATCGAATGCCTGACGATCGACTGCAACGACGTGGCGCTTGTCGCGTCCTTCTGGGAGAACGCGCTCGGCTATCGGCGCACCTACCAGGACGACACCGAGGTTGCTCTCAGCGCACCGGCCGGATCGGCAGCCAACGACTTGCTGATCCTGCGCGCACCCGACCGTAAGAGCGGGAAGAACCGGCTGCACTTGGACCTGCGACCGGACGACCGCGACGCCGAGGTGTCTCGCCTGGAGGGCCTCGGAGCCACCAAGGTCGACATCGGCCAGACCGGTGAAGAGTCCTGGGTGGTCATGGCCGATCCCGAGGGCAATGAGTTCTGCGTGTTGCGAGCGCTCGCGCCGGGACAGGATCGGTACGAGGGCAACGTGGGGGAGCTGCCCGCCTGACCCCTCTTTGACCCCTCCGCGCGAAGCCGGAGACGCGGCTGTGTTCTAGAGCGCGCCGACCCGCTGCAGGTATGTGAAGCTGACCCACCCTGGAGCCATCGGCAACCAGAAGGTCGTGGCACGGAATAGCAGCGCCGCTTGCACGGCGGTAGAGCTGTCCAGGCCCGCGGCGGTCAAGCCAAAGGCGAGTGCGGCCTCGACTGCCCCGATGCCGCCAGGCGTGGGAGCTGCCGAACCCACGGCGCCCGCTGCGAGGTAGACGAAGCCGACGGTGGCGAACGCCAGGTTTCCGCCGTAGGCCGCGACCGCTGCAAACAGCGCTGCCGCGTACGCCAGGTTGAGCAGCACGGCGCCGCCGATTCCCATCGCGACGCGGCGAGGCTGCCGCACTGTCTCGAGGAGACGCGGCCACGTCGTCGACAGTGTGGGGCCGAGCCGAGAAGAAATCTGTCGCCGGGTCGCGGGAATGGCCAGCAGCGCGGCTGCAACTGCGACGGTGCCCGCTACCACCAGAAGCACCGTGGTGTCCGGAAGCAGGTCCGGGCCTTCCTGTCGACCGGTGATGAACCCAAACAGGACGACCAGGATCGCGTAGGAAGCGAAGACGAAAAGTTGACTTGCTCCGACGCTGGCTACCGCTAGAGCTGGGCGCGCGCCAGCCTGTTGCAGATAACGACTGTTGGTTCCGATCTGACCGACGGCGGCGGGAGCGATCAACGACACGAATGTGGCCGCGAGTTGCGTCAGGAACGTGCGCCACCAGCGCAAGGCGACCGGCGCCAGACTCGTGATGACGATTCCAGCTGCGATGTACGTGACGGTCGAGGCGACCAACGCGACGGCGACCCAAATCGGATCCGCCTCGGTGACGATCGACACCAGGTTGACCGACGCCAGCTGGCCGAGCAGTACGTACGCGGCGAAGGTAAACGCGAAGAAGGCAAGGAACGTGCGTGGCCGCATTCGTTCGAGCCGCACCGGCTCCGTTGGAGCAGCCGGGAACGCCGCCACGACCGCGTCCCGAAGCTGCTGAAGCACATCCCCGTTACGTTTGATCGCGGCTCGGTTGGTCTGACTGAGCGCAATCGGCTGCAGCAGCGGAAGAGCCTGGCCCAGCCGCTGGGCGGTCAGCTCTTGCAGGGCACCGCGCACCGCGCGGTCGGCACCGACCAGGAGCGCCATGGTGACGAGCAGCTCTGCATCGTCGATCCGCAAGGTGAGCTGGTCGGCCGCGATCTCGCCGTACTCGAGACCGAGCAGCCAGACGCGTCCGTCGTCGTCGAGCGCCAGGTTTCCGGCGTGCAGCTCTTCGTGAGCGATGCCGGCTCGGTGCAGCATCCGCACCTGCTTCCAGAGCTCGGCGATGGTTTGATCGTCGAGAGCCGTCACGTCGATGTCGCGGAACGTCCGCATGCGGCTGCTGTCCTCGAAGGCAAGGACAGCCGACTCCGAGGTGATGGAAGCCGCGGCAACCAAGTCCGGCGTCCGCACGTTGTGACGTCTGGCGGCAAGCACGGGAAGTGCTGACTGGTCAACTGCCCGTCGCACGGACCATGTCGGTGGACGCTCGACGACGCCTTGCACCCGCATCCGGCGGTAGAGCTGGTACGCAAGCCCGGCCGACCGTCGGTCGCGGTCGATCACGCGAATGTCGAGCAACTGACCGTCGAGCGTGCTTCCGACGTAGTGACGCTCGTCGTCGCTTTCCCCGTCCCACTTCAGGTACGAGAGCGGGACGGCGACCCTGGCGAGTGCTTCGGCCACCTCGACGCCGGTGGGCCGGGGGTTCACCGTGCCGACGCCGTAACGGAACGCCAGCCCGACCGCTCTTCCGCCGGCAGCGCTGACGGCCAATGCCAGTGGGGTGGCGGACTGGTCGAACAGCACCAGGACGGTGAAACCGATGACCGTGCCCCACACCGTGAACGAGAGCCGAGGGCGTCCCCGCAATCCGTCGACCGACACGAGCGCGACGATCGCGGTCAGCAGGGGAAAGACGATGGCCGATCGAGAGCCTCGCGCGTTGCCAGTCGTCAAGGCATCGAGCAGCGTTGCTGACAAGTACTCCTGCCCGAGCACGGAGAACGCGTACGACAACAGCCACCCCGCGACACCGGCCGCCGCAGCTACCCAGATCGTGCGCCAGCGACGCCGAATTGCCAGGTCTGCGAGCACCAGGGGCGGAATGAGGAGCAGCAGGAAGTTGCTGGCGAACGCGAGGACCGTGAGGATCAGATCGGGCAACGTCGTGATGGCCGTCTGCAGGTCTTCCTCGAGCCCGGCCGTCGTGCCCAACGCCACGTCTCCGACCACGAGCAGCAAGCCGGTGAACGTCGCCCAACCGATCAACCGCCACAGATCGTTGGGTCGTCGAATGCGCGTGGGTTGCTCGGGCTCCACCACGTGCGCTGGCGGGAGCGGCGCCGGGGGGCTCGACGGTCGTGGCTGGGCAGACACCGCCTCAACGGTTTCACGGTGATCTGTGCGGGCTGCCAGATCGTCGGACGACTCAGCCACGCGGCGATCGTGCCACAGTCGCCATGGGCCTCGCCTAAGGTGCGGACGTGCCGTACGACGCCTTGCCGACGCCCTTCGCCGAGGAGGTGCTCGACCTCGTCGAGGCCATACCGGCGGGACGGGTCATGGCGTACTCCGACGTTGCAGCCGTCCTCGGGCACGGTGGGGCGCGGCAGGTGGGTCAGACGATGTCGCGATTCGGCTCTGGCGTGCCGTGGTGGCGGGTGCTGCGAGCAGACGGCACGTGCGCTGCAATGCACGCGGGGGAGCAAGTACGACGATTGCGCGCCGAGGGTGTGCCCTTCGTCGGGACCCGGGTCGACATGGACGTCGCACGGTGGACGCCCAACGCGTGAACATCAGAATCACGTCGCGCGGACCGTCCTGTCGGAGCCGGATGATGTGATGCCTACCGTGACCCAGACACCCGTTCACCTCGATGACCACCAACAGCGCGTGGCCGATCGAGTCGCGGTCGCTGGTCATGGCCCAGTCCTCGTGCTCGCCGGCCCCGGCACCGGCAAGACGACCACGATCATCGAAGCGATCGCGGCGCGCGTCGACGCCGGCACCTCGCCCGACCGCATCCTCACCCTGACGTTCAGCCGACGTGCGGCCGCCGAGTTGCGCGCGCGGATCGGGCAACGGCTCGGTCGAACTGTGTCCGCACCGCTGGCATGGACGTTCCATGGCTTCGGGTTCTCGTTGATCGGGGAACAACTTGCGCCGGACGACCTCGGCCGTGCGCTGCGTCTGCTGTCCGGCTCAGAGCAAGAGGTCGTCGTACGCGAGCTGCTCGCGCACGATCGTGAGGTCGGCCGGGTTGCCTGGCCCGAGACCCTCTCCGCTGCCTTGCGAACTCGCGGGTTCACCGAGCAGGTGCGCACGTTCATGAGCACGGCGCGATCGTTGGGTTTGGCTCCCGGCGACGTTGCTGCGCTCTCGGAGCAGCGCGATGACTGGGCGGCCATATCGTCGTTCATGCGTGAGTACTTCGACGTCATGGACAGTCGGGGGCTGCTCGACTACTCAGAGCTGGTCTCGCGGGCGGTCGCGTATGCGGAGTCGAGCACAGGCCGCCAGCAGTTGCGTCATCGGTTCGAGCTCGTCGTGGTCGACGAGTACCAAGACACCGACCCCGCTCAGGAACGCCTCCTGCACGCGATCGCGGGTGACGGGCGGGACGTCCTAGCCGTCGGTGATCCTGACCAGTCCATCTACGCCTTCCGCGGTGCGGACGTACGGGGGATCACTGAGTTCACTGAGCGCTTCCGAGCTCGAGACGGGTCGCGCGCTGAGATCATGACCCTTGCAACGTCGAGGCGCTGTGCGGCGTCGGTGGTGCGTTCGTCGCGGCGCGTCGCAGAGCTGCTCGGGCCGGCTGGCAGCCTGCCGACCCCAGCGTTGCGACGGCATCGCGAACTGGTCGTGCCAGACGAGGCGCCAGAGGGCAGTGTCGAGGTTCGGTGCTTCCCGACCGCTGAGCGCGAGGCGGCGGCGATCGCCGAGCTGCTGCGTCATGAACACCTCCACGGGGGAACGCCGTGGTCTCAGATGGCGGTCCTGGTTCGCTCGGGCGTGACAGCCATCCCGGGGCTGCAGCGCGCTTTGTCTGTCGCAGGAGTTCCCGTTGACGTTGCCCTCGACGAGGTGCCGCTACGCGAGCACCCGGCGGTGGCGCCGTTCGTCGCGCTGCTCGAGTACGCCATCGATGCGGACGCGCTGACGCCTGACCGGGTGCACGAGTTGCTGCTGTCTCCGCTTGTGGGAGCGTCGGCGTCCGACGTTCGCCGACTGGGTCGAGCCCTCCGCGAGCGAGAGCGTGGAGACGGCGTCACAGACCCGGCACCCTCCGCGGAGCTCATCCGTGCAGCGGTTCTGGATCCCGTCCGGCTCGCTGACCTTGCAGTGGCTACAGCACGACCGGCCGCTCGACTCGCTGAACTGCTCGACCGCATGCAGAGCGCTGTGGCGTCTCGGCTGTCTGCCCACGATGCGCTCTGGTCGATCTGGAACGGATCGGCGTGGTCCCGTGCGTTGATCGCGCGAGCCGAAAGCGGTGTGGGCACCGAGGCGGTCGAGGCGAATCGCTCGCTCGACGCCCTCGTCGCGCTCTTCGACCTCGCGGCTCGCAGCCGCGAACGCTCGCCGCGACCAGACTTCGCGAGCTTTCTTGCCGAAGTCGCCGCGCAAGAGATCCCGGCCGGCCCAAGTGCGGACGTTGGCGTGCGCGGTGAAGGCGTGCGCGTCCTTACCGCCCACCGAAGCAAGGGCCTCGAGTGGGACGTTGTCGTTGTCGCCTCTGTGCAGGCCGAAGACTGGCCGGACGTACGTCGCAGGGGGTCAATCCTGGACACCGATCGGCTCGGCGCCGAAGGCCTCCGCACTCCCCAGACCGTCGCTGACCTTCGTCGCGAAGAACGTCGACTCTTCTACGTGGCGCTGACCCGAGCCAGGCGACGAGTGGTGTGTACCGCTGTCGAGGCGCTGGCCGACGACGGACGCCGCCCATCACCCTTCCTTGATGACCTCGGCGTGGACATCGCGCGGGAGAACACGCCGATCCGGCATCCGACGACGTTGCCGGGCATCGTGTCCCAGCTTCGATGTGTCCTCAACGACCCCGACCAGAGTGACTCCCTTCGCAGGGCGGCTGCGCAACGTCTTGCACTACTCGCCCGCGAGGGTGACCACGCCTCGGTCCCACCCGCCGATCCCGCCAGATGGTGGGGGGTCCGGCAGCACTCGGGGCAGCGGGTTCCTTCGCCACCTGACGATCCCGAACGCCCGCTGCTTCATCTGTCCGGTTCGCAGCTCGAGACGCTGCAACGGTGTCCATTGCAGTGGTACCTCAGCCGCCGCGTGCGAGCTGAGCGCGGACGCGGAGCCCCGGCCGGTTTCGGGGGCGTCCTCCATGCGCTGGCCGAAGCAGTCGCCACTGGCGAGCTGCCCGGCGAGGTGGACGCGCTCGTAGCGGCTCTCGACGATGTGTGGGGCCAGCTCCCGTTTCCCGCAGCATGGGAGGCGACCCAAGAGCACGATCTCGCCGTGCAGGCGATCGAACGCTTCTTGCACTGGCACAGCGATGCGCGCGATCGCATCCTCGTCGAGGTCGAACAGGAGTACGCGGCTGTCTTCGCTGTCGGCGAGCACCGCATTCAGCTCAGTGGACGCGTGGATCGGCTCGAACGTGCTCTAGCCGGCGCCGCTGGTGGGGCCAAGGCCCTCGTCGTGGTCGACTTCAAGACCTCGCGAACACCCCGCACAGCACGAGAAGCCGAGACTGACCTACAGCTGGCCACCTATCGGCGACTCGTCGCCCATCAGCACGACGTCTCGCCGCGCGAGGTCTCTGCCGAGCTCGTCCAGCTGCGCCACGCCGAGGGCAAGGACCGACCGGGGCCGAAGGTGCAGCAGCAGCAGGCGTCCGAGGTCGCAGATGAAGCGCTCGACACAGCCCTGGACCGCGCCGTGATGACCATCACCAGTGGCAGCTTCCCTGCAACACCTGGAAAGGCGTGCAGCTACTGCGAGTTTGCGTTGACCTGTCCTGCTCAACCGGTAGGCCGCGAGGTCCTGTCATGACCACGCTGCCGCTGCCCTTCCCCGACGACGACACGGACGAGCCCCAGCGGCTGGGCATCACTGAGGAGCAGCTGGCCGAGCTGTTCGGCATCCCGTTCACCGACGAACAGTTGGACGCCATCACCGCACCTCACGGTCCTGCGGTGGTGATCGCCGGTGCTGGGTCGGGCAAGACCTCATTGATGAGTGCACGCGTGGTGTGGTTGGTGGCCAATGGCGAGGTCTCACCCGACCAAGTGCTGGGGTTGACGTTCACGAACAAGGCGGCCACCGAGCTCAGTAGTCGAGTCCGGCGAGCACTGCGGCGACTGGAGCTGCGCGACGGGCATGCAGGGCTGCTCGATGAGGGTGAGCCGACGATCAGCACGTACCACGCCTACGCCGGCTCTCTGTTACGCGAGTACGGCGTATGGGGAGGGTACGAGCCTGGCGCCCAGTTGCTGACCGATGCGCAGCGGTTCCTCCTTGCCGAAGCAGTGGTGCGGCGCGCACCGGGCCCCTTTCCTGCGCTTGGAGTGAAGGTCAAGGCGGTCACCGAGCGAGTGGTCGACCTCGAAGCAGAGATCAACGAACACCTCGTCGACCTCGACGAGCTGGAACGGTGTGACCGCTCGCTGATCGCTGAGCTTGACGAGCTGGAACGTGTCGAAGGACGACTGACGGCCGATCCCAGTCGCGCCCGCAACGTCGCCAAAGCACGGCTGGAGCTGGTGGGACTCGTTCGCGAATACCGGCGCGAAAAGCAGCGGCGTGAGCGGGTCGACTTCGGCGATCAGATGGCGTCGGCTGCCAGGCTGGCCGAGAGCGTCGACGAAGTGTCGCGCGGCGAGCGCGATCGTTTCGCGACGGTGCTGCTCGATGAGTACCAGGACACGTCGATGGCTCAGCAGCGACTCCTAGTGGCACTCTTCGGCGACGCGTATCCGGTCATGGCGGTCGGTGACCCGTTCCAGTCCATCTACGGGTGGCGGGGCGCGTCCATCCGCAACATCCTCTCGTTCCAGCACGACTTCGAGGGCGCCGACGGGACCCCGGTGTTCGCGCTGGGACAGAACAACCGTTCGGGTGGACGGATCCTCGAAGCCGCCAATCGGATTGCCGAGCCGTTGCGCGCAGCGTTTCCCGAGGTTGCCCGCCTGCGTCCCCGCGCCGGTCTCGAGGACGCCGGCGAAGTCGTGGTCGGCATGTACCGCACCGCATCGCAAGAGGTCGAAGCTGTGTGCGACGAAGTGGCCGCCGAGGTTGCCGAGGGGCGTGATCCGTCAGAGATCGCCGTTCTCTGCCGAGAGACCAAGGTCTTCCCTGACGTCATTGCCGGGCTCACCCAACGCAAGGTTCCGGTCGACGTCGTGGGGTTGAGCGGACTCCTCGAGGTACCCGAGGTGGTCGACGTCGTGTCGGTTCTCGAGGTGCTGCACGACCCGACCGCTAATCCCCACATGGTCAGGATGTTGGCTGGCCCGCGCTGGCGCATCGGGCCCGTCGACTTGGCACTGCTTGGCAGCCGAGCACGAAGCCTGGCGAGCCCTCGCCGTGACACCACAGCGGAGACCACAGCGGAGACCACAGCGGAGTCAACGAGTACATCAGCTTCCGAGGCAGCCACCGAGTCCCCACGATCATTGGCCGATGAGCTCCAGGCCGCCGTGGAAGGAACGGATCCGTCTGAAGCTGTCTCTCTGCTCGAGGCGCTCAACGATCCCGGTCCGCTGGAGTACTCCGATGAGGCGCGGGAGCGGTTCGCGGAGTTGAGTGCTGAGCTCGGCGCGATGAGAGGCGTGCTCGACCTGCCACCGGACGCCGCCGTGATGCAGGTCATCGATCGCATCGGGCTCGACGTCGAACTCGCAGTCGAAGGCCGGCCGCGAGACCACTTGGACGCCCTCATCGAGCAGGCCAGGCTCTTCACTGCGTCCGGCGGTGGCACGACCCTGGGTCCCTTCCTCTCCTACCTTCACCTCGCCGAGAGGTACGGCGACACGTTGGGCCTCGCGTCTCCGACCGGCGGTGGTGGTGTGGCACTGCTCACCGTGCACCGGGCGAAGGGGCTGGAATGGCACAGCGTCTACGTCCCCAGCGTGGTGGCGGGGTCGTTCCCCAACACGCGTTCCCGCTCGACCCCCTTTACCGGGGCGGCGGTGCTTCCCTACGAGCTGCGTGGCGACGCGAGTGACTTCCCGACCGTTGCGACGTGGTCCGGCAACCAAGGGCTGCAAGCCTTCAAGGCCGCGATCGCTGAACGTGAGCTCGCTGAGGACCGGCGGTTGGCGTACGTCGCGGTCACCCGTGCTGCGCGGCGACTCGTGGTGACTGGCCACCGATGGGGGCCGACCCAACAGGCCCCTCGCAAAGTGAGTCCGTACCTGCAGACCCTCCGTGAGGCGTGCGAGGCCGGCATCGGCAGCGTCCTGCACTGGGAACCAGAGCCCGCTGAAGGTGAGACGAACCCAGCGTTGGAGCGCACCGACGAGTACCAGTGGCCAGTGAACGGCGGATCGGCGGCACGTCGGGCGCGCCAGGATGCAGCGGAGTTGGTGACGCGCTACTTGACGGACGGCTCGCAAGACGTCGGTGAGATGCAGCTGGGCGAGGGTGAGCGTGAAGTCGTCGCCGCGTGGGACCGCGACATTGCTGCATTGCTCGCCGAGGCTTCCCGCTCGGCGATGCCAGCCAACGCCGTTCCCGAGCTGGTTTCCGCGACGTCCGCTGTTGCTGTTCTGCGCAACGCCGCCGAAGCGCGCCGCAGGATGCGCCGTCCGTTGCCGCGACCTCCCGCCGATGCTGCGCAACGCGGCACCCGGTTCCATGAATGGGTCGAGGCGCGGTTCGGTCAGGTGCCGTTGCTCGACATCGACGCTTTCGTCGACGACGCCGAAGCTCTTCAGGACGCCGACCTCGCTGAGCTGCAACGAGTGTTCCTTGCCGGTCCGTACGCAGATCGGCGTCCGCTCGCCGTCGAGGCGCCGTTCCAGCTCGTGCTGGGAAGGGCAACGGTCGCTGGGCGAATCGATGCGGTCTACGAGGCGGAGCGGCAGCAGGGCGCCACCGATGACGCGTCCGGGGCCGTGCTGTTCGAGGTGGTCGACTGGAAGACGGGTCAGCATCCCGCGGACGAGCTCCAGCTCGCGCTCTACCGCTTGGCGTGGGCTGAGCTGAACGGTGTTCCGCTCGAGGCAGTAAGCGCGTGCTTCTACTACGTCGCGACCGGCGAGGTCGTCAGACCGGGCGACCTCCCTGACCGTTCGACGCTCACCGAGTGGTGGAACTCGTCGACCGCCTAGGCTCGCCGACTGTGAGCGCTGCCGAGCGACCGCTGACCTTCGCACAGAGACATCACGACCGTGCCGCTGAGCGCCGACGTGACGCGGAGTGGCTCGAGGCCCAATGGCACTCCGAGCACACTCGGGTCCTTGCCGTTCACCAGGGCTCGGTCGAGGTGGACGACGAGGGTTCGCCCCGATGGGCAACCCCGAAGGACGCGCCACCTGGCGATCGCTATCTGCTCGGTATCGACGAGCGTGGCTTTGCCAGGTACGCCGTCGACACCGGACACGTACGGCAGGACGTTCGCTATCGCGGCCTGCGGGAGCTCGTCCCGTTCGCCCATGCCGACGACTCCGACTGGCTCTGTCACGCCGTTGCCCTCGCTCAGTGGCACAGCACACATACCCACTGTCCGCGATGCGGGACCCCAACTGAGGTAGCCGCAGCCGGAGCAGAGCGGCTGTGCCCCGCCGATGGATCGGCCCACTTCCCTCGGGTGGATCCCGCGGTGATCGTGCTGGTCACCGACCAGACGGACCGGGCTCTGCTCGGGCGTCAGGAAGCGTGGCCGGTCGGTCGTTTTTCGACTCTTGCCGGATTCGTCGAGCCGGGTGAGACCGTCGAGCAAGCCGTGGCCCGGGAGGTCGGCGAGGAGTCCGGGATCAGGGTTCACGAGGTGCGCATGTTGGCGTCTCAACCATGGCCGTTTCCGTCCTCCTTGATGCTCGGAGCCGAGGCGACGGTGGTGGGTTCGCCCGAACCCGTGCCAGACGGCGCTGAGCTGGAGGAGGTCAGGTGGTTCAGTCGAGACGACCTGCGTGACGCGGTGGCCGAGGGATCGGTGATGGTGCCCGGCTCGATTTCCATCTCGAGGTGGCTGATCGACAGGTGGTACGGCGGTGATCTGCCTGATGACGACGCCGGCTGGCGCTGAGCCGGGTGGCGTGCGGCCCCGACGTCACGTCATGAGCGCGAGGTGGTCGGCCACCTGTTGCGCCGAGGGATTGGTCAGCCACGAGCCATCACGGAACAACAAGGTCGGGACGACCCGGTCGCCGTGGTTGACCGACGCCACCCAGCGGGACGCCTCCGCGTCGTTCTCGACGTTGACCTCGTCGTAGGTGATCCCCATCTCGTCCAGACGCTGCTTGAGACGGATACACGGGCCGCACGTGGTCGTCGTGTACAGGACGAACGAACCCCTCCCGCCGCCTCCATCGCTGCCGGTGTCGGTCACGAGTGCCAGGATGCCGCAATGACCGCAGCCACGCTCTCGGAGGTCCTGGTTGCGCTCGACCCAGAGCAGCACGCCGTGGCCACTGCGCCGAGAGGGCCGGTGCGGGTGTTGGCTGGAGCAGGTTCGGGAAAGACACGGGCGCTCACGCACCGGATCGCGGCCATGGCCAGCAGTGGGCTCGTCGACCCCCGCCACGTTCTGGCGCTGACCTTCACCGCGCGGGCAGCCGGAGAGCTGCGAGGCCGCCTCCGTCGCCTCGGGGTCGACGGCGTCCAGGCGCGCACCTTTCACGCGGCGGCGCTCCGGCAGCTGCGGTATTTCTGGCAGGACGTTGTCGGCGGCTCGCCACCTGAGGTGAGCCCCACCAAGGCGCCACTGATCGCAGAGTCCTGCAAGCGGCTCCGAGTCCGGGTCGAGGCGACCGCACTGCGAGACCTCGCAGCAGAGATTGAGTGGGCGAAGGTCAGCGAGGTCTCTCCTGACGACTACGCCAAACGCGCAGCAGCGGCAGGACGCGGGGGTGTGGTCGACATCGACGCGAACAGTGTCGCGCGCATCTATGCCGGCTATGAGGCGGTCAAGCGCGACCGAGGAGTCATCGACTTCGAGGATGTGCTGTTGCTGAGTGCCGGGATGTTGTCCGACGACGCCTCGATGATGCAGACCGTGCAGAGTCAATATCGCTCGCTGCTCGTGGATGAGTACCAAGACGTGAGCCCGATTCAGCAGCGACTGCTCGATCTCTGGCTGGGCGACCGCGACGACATCACCGTGGTCGGCGATCCCAACCAGACCATCTACTCGTTTGCCGGGGCAACCTCTCGATTCCTCAACGACTTTCCGACGCGCTTTCCCAACGCGTCGACGTTCGTCCTCGAGCGCAACTACCGGTCGACCCCTGAAGTCGTGCACGTGGCGAACCAACTGTTGTCGGCGACCGGCAAGCCAGCGGTGGTGTTGAAGTCGCAGCGCGAAAAAGGACCGGCCCCTGTGTGGCTGCGAGCGTCCGACGAGTCGGCGGAAGTGAACGAAGTAGTAGAGCGCATTCGGTCGCTGGCCGCAGGTGGCGTCCCGTACCGAGAGATGGCAGTGCTCTACCGCATCAACGCGCAGAGCGTTGCCCTCGAAGAGGCGCTGACCGAGGCGAATGTCCCGTATTCCGTCCGCGGCGGCGAGCGATTCTTCGACCGCCGCGAGGTCAAAGAGACCATCGCCCTCTTGCGCGGGGCAGCACGCGCTGACTCCGACGATGCAGCGGGCACTCTCACCGAGCAGGTGACAGCGGTGCTCAGTACCAAGGGCTACCAGCCCGCGCCACCACCGGGGCCGAGTCAGGCGCGTGACCGATGGGAGTCGTTGGCCGCCCTGGTCACGCTTGCTCGAGAAGTCGAGGAGGAGAGCGCCGAAGCCACTCTTCCGGCGTTCGTCGACGAGCTAAAGAGCAGGGCATCGGCCGCGCATGCACCCACGGTCGACGCCGTCACGCTCTCCACGCTGCACGCCGCCAAAGGTCTGGAGTGGAACGCCGTCTTTCTCGTCGGGTTGACCGACGGCATGGTGCCGATCAGCTACGCCACGTCCGACGAGCACATCGCTGAGGAGCGTCGACTGCTGTACGTGGGCATCACGCGAGCGAAAGAGCACCTCACGTTCTCGTACGCCCGGGGCAGAACTTCCGGCGACCGGCGACAGCGACAGCCCTCGCGTTTCCTCCGTCCCCTCAACCCAGAGTTCGGAGGCTCCGAAGCCGGTGCGCGTCCCGCCGGACGCGCCCCTCGCACCGCTTCCTGCCGTGTGTGTGGCCGCACGTTGACGACGGCCAGCGAACGCAAGCTCCGGCGGTGCAGCCAGTGCGGCGTCGACGTGGACGATGCACTCTTCGAGTCTTTGCGGCAGTGGCGCAAGCAGACCGCGGACCAGGCGTCCGTGCCCGCGTTCGTGGTTTTCACTGACGCCACGCTGCTTGCCATTGCCGTCGAGCGCCCCACTGACGCATCCCAACTCCTGCAAATCCCCGGGATCGGCCACGCCAAGGCGGAGCGGTACGGACCGGGCGTCCTGCAGGTGCTGAAGACGCACGCCTCGACGCCGCCTGCGATCACCGGGAAAGAACACGCCGGCTAAATCAGTTGCACTGCCGCGCTTGCGTCACCTACCCTGCCGGGGACGCCGATGCGATGTCTGGCTGCCTTCAGGCAGTCGCGCCCGGCCCGGACGAGAGGAGGTGGCTAGCACATGAAGTACGACTTGACGCGCCTTGGCGTGTCGCCGTCAGCTGCGGCCACCTTCGGGTCCGTGGCTGACGTGCGCCCGCGTACGGGTGGCGTCGACGTCGATGGTTCTCCTGCCTGGAGTCCGCCTGAGTAGATCACCGATCACAGGGCTGACTTCAGGCCGCGGAACCGATGACCTCGGATCCGCGGCCTTTTCGTTGGCCCAACACCCATCCGCACCTGAATCAGACCCCTAGGAGGTGACCCGCAGTGACTGTCATGCCGACGATCTCGGACCTGCTCGACGCGGGCATTCCGGGCACTCTTCTGCCGGATGCCGAGGCGGCCCAGGCCACATCGCGGTGGTCCATTCCATGCCACGACGGCGACCCAGAGCTGTGGTTCGCCGACACGCCGGCAGGGGTGGAGCACGCCAAGGCGCTGTGCGGAGGCTGTCCGCTGAAGGTGGAGTGCCTTGCCGGTGCACTCGACCGAGCGGAGCCGTGGGGCGTCTGGGGAGGCGAGCTCTTCGAGCACGGAGTGGTCGTACCCCGCAAGCGCCCGCGCGGACGCCCGCGCAAGTCCGACGTGGCATAACGCCGAGAAACACCTACGAACGCCCACGAACACCGACTTACCTACGTATGAAGGAGAACGACACCATGATGATCGCCCAAGAGCTGGCACGTGCTCGACATGAGCACGTAGTCCACGACATCGAACGGATCGCTCGCGCGCGTCGACTGATCGTCGCGCGCAGGGCACGCCGCCGCGCAGAGCGCGCTGCATGCGTCGCCCGCGAGGCTGCTCTACAGGCGTCCTTGGCTCAGTCGAGCCTGATGTGAACGCCCGAGGAGCTGCCCTCGAGAAGGGGAGGAAACCATCGCCGGTTTCCTCCCCTTCTGCTTTGTGGGTGGGGTGGGCTAGCCGGCGAACCCCGACAACCACTCCTCCGCCTCTCCTCGGAACCCCGCCGTCGCGTCCAGTTGGCACAGCACTCCCATGACCCCGAGGGCAACCCGGTGAATGAGTAGGTACGACGGCGGCAAGTTGAGCTTCATTCCGGTGGTGGCCTTTCGGAGATCGGCCAGTCGCAGAGCTTCGGCCCGGATCCACGCACGTTCGAAGTGAAACTCCTCGTGCCTCAAGGGCTCCAGGAGTGGGACCAGGTAGCCCAGCAGCTCGTCCGCGTCGATTCGGACGCTCTCACGAACGAATCCCTCGCGCCGCAGGCCGTCCAGCACGCCCTGGGCATCGCCTTCGATCGCGCGTCGGGCGAGTGTGCCGATCGGACGCGGGAGCCCGCGCGGCAGTCGGTCAACGGCACCGAAGTCGAGGATGGCCAGACGCCCGTCGTCGAGCAGACGGAAATTTCCCGGATGCGGGTCGGCGTGAAGCAGGTGTGCTCGTGCCGGCGCAGAGAAGAACAGTCGTGCGAGCAACAATCCCGAGCGGTCGCGCTGCTCGCTGGTCCCGGTCTCGATGATGGCGCGCAGTGGTGTGCCGTCGACCCATGAGGTGACCAGGACCTCGTCGGACGCGAACACAACCTCTGGCACCGCGAAGTCGACGTCATCGGCGAAGGTCTTCGCGAAGGCACGCTGAGCCCGGGCTTCCCTGCGGTAGTCCAGCTCTTCGTTCATGCGCCGCTGCAGCTCGTCGACGAGCGGCGCGACGTCCAGCCCGGGATATAAGGGGCTGACCAGCCGGATCATCCGGCCGATCTGCGTGAGGTCCGACCGCAACGCTTGGCCGGCTCCGGGGTACTGGATCTTCACGGCGACCGCTCGGCCGTCCTTCCACGTGGCCCGGTGCACCTGACCGATGGACGCAGCAGCGGCCGGCCGGTCGTCGAAGTCGGCGAAGCGCTGACGCCAACGCGGCCCGATCTGCTCCTGCAGCACGGCGTGTACCCGGTCGGCGGGGAGCGCTGGGGCCGACTCCTGCAGCTGGGCCAGCGACGCTCGGTAGGGCGCGGCAAGCTCTTCGGGGATGGCTGCCTCGAAGACCGAGAGCGCCTGGCCGAACTTCATCGCGCCGCCCTTGAGCTCACCGAGGACGCGGAACATCTGCTCGGCTGTGCGCTGCTGCACCTCGGCAATGACCAGCTCGCTGGACTTCCCGCCGACCCGCTTACCGACCCCGACGGCAGTCCTACCCGCCAGGCCGAGCGGCAAGGTTGCGAGCCTTGCCGTCCTGGACACGGCGCGTCGGGGAAGGTCGGTCACCTTGGCATTGTCCGTCACCGAGCAAGGGGCCACGCCGTGACCTGCGAACTAGGACGCCGCCGTCTCCGCCCAGCCGCATCCGCACTCGGGATGCACTGGAGTAGATCGGAACTGTGGCGTCCCGAGTGTTCCGTCGACATCGACCAACCCACGCATGGACGCGGGCTCATCGCCGTTCATCCAGGCGAGCACGTGCGAAGCCGCGGTGTTGGCAGTGATCCCCACGGTGATCGAGTGGGTCACGGGGGTGGCGTCCCACTGGACCTGTCGCCACACCATTGGCCATGCCGGGTCGTGATCGCGATGGTGCAGGTGCACGCAGAAGAGGCAAGCGGTCTGTCCTGGTACGACGAATGGACCGACTCGTCCTGTGCGTCCGCTCGACCGGACAACGAGATGCGCTGAGCCCTGCCGCATGAGCGCCGACCCACGCAGGTCGGCGTCCACGCAATCGGTCACGACATACAAGCGGCGTGAGAACGGCCGGTTCGTGCGCTTCATCGCTTGGAGTTCGGGATGGAGGATGAACAACTCACAGCGTCGACGTCCGACGTCCGACGAAGTGAAACCGCCGTGGACAAGATCTCCCTCGGTGATCTTGCGGCGGTCGTCCACGGTTACCCGACCTACGCCGGCGGTTGCCAGCGTTGACGCGATGAGCGACCCGAGCCGGCTGGCGCCGATGACAACGACGTGGGTCTGCGCCAACCGCTCCCACCATTCGTCGGGATCTCGGGGCCCGCTGGCGGTCAGGTCGGGGAGCAGCCGGTTGCGTGAGTCAGTCGCGACCTTTCGACCACCTGGCCAGACGCGGCAGTCGATCACGGCGCCCAGGTCGACAAGGCGCCGAACCATGTCGCGGACTCCACTCACGGGCCCGGACTGCTGGAGCGTCGCGATCAGCTCGTCGAGCGTGCGCGTCCCGTCCATCAGGTCGAGGGCGGCTGCGGCTTGGCTCGGTAACGAGCCCAAGAGGATGGGATTGGGGTTGTCGACATCCAGGTGGAGGCAGTTGTCGGAACGCCACGCGCACGACAGGCCAGGGCGAAACATCGGACGCATCTGTGGTCACCTTCGCAAGTCCAGCAGCGGGGGCTCGCACGGTGTCACGAGCGCAGCCGCGAGTCAGGTGATCCACAGGCGGCCTTGCAGGGGATGCAGGCGGCGATAAGGGCGGGCGCGGCAAGCCGCGGGGATCAGGCCTTGCCGAGGATCCGGTTCAGTTTGGTGCCGCACACCGGGCAGATGCCTTTGGCCATGCGTCGACCGTTCGTCTCGTGGACCTCGCCGGTGAACTCGCGCTTTTCCTTGCACTTCACGCAGTAGGCGTCACCGCTGTAGCTCTCGGCCATCTGGGTCCTCCTGCTCTGGTGCCCAGTCTGGGCGCCCGCTTGACTCTCGGAACTGTACGGCAGGGGGCCTGCACCAGCGGGGAGCGTCGCCGTGCCGGTTTCCCACACGTTATCCACATGCTGGCGCGCTCGGAACCACGAAGCCCCCGGGTCGCGTGATGCCTCGCTCGCCTTCCCCTTGCGAACGGTGCACCCGTTATCCCGGGGGCTTCGACGCGGGAGAACGTAGAACCGGAGGTGTCCGCGCGTCAACGCCCAGGTGAGAAGGGTTGTGGATCAAGGTGGGGACAGCCTGGGGACGTGGTGGCGTGTCGTTGTGGATCATGTCCGGACGCCATGGGGACATCGATCCGGTATCTCAGCACGTCGGGTGCTGACCAGCGTGAACGTGGGTCCCGAGGGTGTGGATGAAAAAAGTTTGGTCGGTGCTTCGGTTTACCGTGGCCGAGTGACCGCCGACGCCGCTCCCGATCCACACCGCTCCGAGATGGGCGACGCCGTCCTGCCGCTCGTCTTCGATCCGTTCGAAGCGCCGACCACCGAGCCCCTGACCGAGCCGCCCGTCGCTCCACCTCGGGTCGAGGTACGCCGCAGCAAGCGTCGCCGGCGCACTGTCTCTGCCTATCGAGAGGGCGACCTGGTCGTGGTCCTGCTCCCCGCGCGCATGACCAAAGCCGAAGAACGCGAATGGGTTGGGATCATGCTCGAGCGTCTCGAGGCCCAAGACCGACGCAGCAGGCCGTCGGACGCGCAGCTGCTGAAGCGGGCACATCGCCTCTCCCAGCGCTATCTCGACGGACGCGCAGTCGCCAGCAGCGTGCGGTGGGTCTCCAACCAGCGCACTCGTTGGGGCTCGTGCACGGTCGACGACCGCGCGATCAGGCTGTCCGACCGGCTGCAGGCGATGCCGGAGTGGGTGCAGGACTACGTGTTGTTGCACGAGCTTGCCCATCTGCTCGAGCCCTCGCACGGCCCGGAGTTCTGGGAGCTGCTCCGTCCGTATCCCGAGTTGGAGCGGGCCAAGGGATTTCTCGACGGTTGGTCGCTCGCCCTGCAACAGGCAGGCGTCAGCGAGTAGTACCTGCCGTCAGCGGGCAGGTTGTGTTGTCGCAGCCGCCACGAGTGACCGCAGTGCGGCGTCCGTCTCATCGGGTAGCGCGTCTACGGGGAACCAGCGCAACGCCAGCGACTCCTGGCTCAGCTTCGTCGCAACGTCGTGGTCGACGTAGGCCGCGAACTGGATGTCGAGGTGATGGCGCGCGCCGCACGGAGCAGGGTGTCGGTCGAGCTGCAGTGGCTCTGCGCCGGCGAGTGAGAGCTCTCCGATGCCTGACTCCTCGACCAGCTCGCGCTCGGCAGCGGACTGAACGGATGCGTCGTCAGCCTCGATATGGCCGCCGAACTGCAGCCAGAGCCCGACCTTGGCATGAAGCCCGAGAAGCACGTGGGTCTGCGTTTGGTCGAGGACGATCACCGAGGCGGTCAGGTGGTCCGGTCTGCAGTTGCGTGACCAGCTCGACGTATCACGGTCGATCTGCTGAACGAACTCGTCGCGCAGCTCGCGCTGTCGATCGGACGGTGGGCTCCAGCGAGTCAGCAGTTCGCGCGCCGACAGAGCCAGGCTCACGTTGACGGAGAGTCGTCCGAGTCGCTGTCGACTTGTGGTGGCTCCTGATCGTTGAGCGCGCTGATGTCCCAGTCGACGGTCGACGACGACAAGTACGCCTCCGGATCCGCGAGCGCCTCGGCATCCGGAAGCAAGTCAGGGTGGTCCCACAGGTGATCGCGACCGGTGATGTCACGACGCTCGGCCACCGCGCGCCACAACGCCGAAGCCTCGCGCAGTCGGCGTGGTCGAAGCTGCAGCCCGACAAGAGTCTCGAAGGTGCGCTCGGCTGGCCCACCCGTGGCGCGGCGCCTGCGCATCGTCTCGGCCAGCGCCGCCGCTGCAGGGAGGCGGCCGGTTGTCGCAGCCGAGGTGACGTCGTCGACCCAACCTTCGACAAGAGCGAGTAGAACCTCGAGCCGGTCGAGTGCCGCCTGTTGCTCAGGGGTTGTCGGCGGCTCGAACATGCCCGACGACATCAGCTCGGCGATGGCTTGTGGGTTGCTCGGGTCGACGTCGCCGATCGCGCGCTCGATGTTCGACGTGTCGATCGTGATGCCGCGCGCGTAGTCCGCCACGGCGCTCTCGATTCGAGAAGTCAGCCAGGGGGCGTGGTCGAACAGCCGGGTGTGCGCGCACTCCCGCACCGCCAGGAAGATCCGCACCTGGTCATCGGGGATTCCCAGACCCTCGCCGAACGCTGCGATGTTGCGAGGCAGCAGTGCCAACGTGCCTGCCGGAGCCAGCCGCAGACCGACGTCAGTGGAGGTAAGCACCTCTTGCGCGAGTGCACCGAGGCCCTGGCCGACCTGGCCGCCAAACATGACGCCCGACATCTGGCTGATGATGCCCAGCATGGGGCCAGCCATTGCGCGCATCTCTTCGGGCACCTGACCGGGCAGTGACTCCGCGCTTGCGGACGCCATGCGCTCGGCCAGCGGCGTGATGACCGCCTTCCACCGCGGAAGCGTCTCCTCGATCCATTCGGCTCGGCTCCAGGCCGCGGCCTTAGACGACGTACGAGGCAAGGCGGTGGCGTCGTCCAACCAGATCGCTGCGACGTCAACGGCCTCGTTGACAGCCGCGCGTTCGCCTGGGGTAACCGAGGCGTCCCCGTTGGCGGCAACGACCTGTCGTGCGGTGTCGCGAGCGAGCTCCCAGTGAACGGGCCCCGACGAGGTCGAGAGGAGCTGACCAAAGCGTTGGAGCGCGGCACCGAGATCCGCGCCGCCCATGCCGGCGGCACCCATCATCGCCGAGAGCGGGTCGGTCGCGGGGTTGCTCTCGCTCTCGCCCTCACCTGACGGGTCAGGTTTCTTGTCCGGGTCGTCCGGGTCGGGCAGGCCGAATCCGAACGGGAAGTCACTCACCATGACACGGTAACGGCCGCAGGCCGCTCCTGCGTCCCGCGATCGCTGGGGGCGTAAACGACCGGAGGCGTTAGGTTCGTCGCGTGGACTCAGCCGTCGCCATTCTCGACACCCCGCTGTCGGTCGAGACCGTGCTTGCCGCCGTCCGACACCCCGGCGCCGGTGGGATCGCCGTGTTCCTGGGGGCGGTTCGCGACTACGACGGACCGAGCGGTGAGGAGCGAGCGGTTCAAGCGCTCGAGTACTCCGCTCACCCGCTCGCGATCAGCGAGTTGGCTCGGGTCGTCGCAGCCGTCGAGCAGGACTTTCCGGAGTGCCGAGTGGCCGCACACCATCGGACCGGGCCGCTCGAGATCGGTGATCTTGCGGTCGTCGTAGCTGCCGCTGCACCGCATCGAGCCGAGGCCTTCGCCGCAGCGCGGCGATTGATCGACGACCTGAAGTCCCAAGTGCCGATCTGGAAGCACCAGAGCTTCCTCGACGGTTCTGAGGAATGGGTCGGCCTGCCGTAGCATGAGCACAGCGGATTGAGTTCCTCGAACCAGGAGTTGACGTGCAGGCAATGGCGTGGTGGTTGATCCCCATCACAGCGACGTTGCTGGCCGTTGCGTGGGTGACGTGGACGGCTCGACCGCGCAAGCCGGCCGATCCACACCACACATTGGCCGCACACCGCCGATTCACCCAAGCACTCCAGCCGGAGAGTGACTCGCCGGCTGCGAGCGTGCGGTCGGCGCGGGCGGATGTCTCAGACGTTCCTGAGACAGAGCATCGTCGTTCGGCGTAGGTGGTGACGCGCAGAGCGCGCACAGTCGCGCTCATCTTGACGTTTGCTGCACTCTTCGTGATTTCGGCGATCGCGATCACGCGTCCTGTGCCGTACGTGCGTTTGTCACCGGGCCCCGTGTACAACGCCCTTGGTGAGGATCAAGGACATCCAGTCGTCACCGTCGAGGGCGCAAAGACGTTTCCAACTGACGGTTCTTTGGGCATCACGACGGTGTACGAACTGGGTGCACCCGGCAGTCAGCTCAGTCTCTTCCAAGCGTTGCGCGGGTGGCTCGATCCGTCCGAGGACGTCGTCCCGCGCGAGTTCCTTTATCCCGACGAGGTGTTCGACAAAGACGATGCGGGCGATGAGTTCCGGCGACAGGGCCAAGCGCAGATGGCTGAGTCTGAACAAAGCGCGATCGTTGCCGCGCTGCAGTACGTCGGTGAGCCGGTCACGTTCCAGGTGATCGTCACCGATGTGCTGCCAGACACACCAGCAGACGGTGTACTTGAGGACGACGACACCATCCTCGCGATCGACGGCGAGAAAGTGTCCAGTTACCGCGACGTCAAACAGATCATGGGCGACGTGGAGCCGGGTGACGAGGTGTCAGTCACGATTCGGCGCGACGACGAGCGCATGAACGAGCAGCTCATCACCATCGAAAACCCGGATGACCCCGATCGCGCGTTCATCGGCGTCCTGCTCGGGCTGACGTTCAAAAGCCCGGTGGAGGTTGACCTGCGACTCGATGATGTCGGTGGGCCCAGCGCAGGTTTGATCTTCAGTCTGGCCATCGTCGACAGCCTGACACCGGGGTCCCTGACCGAGGGCCGCAGCCTGGCTGGAACGGGCACGATCACGCCTCAGGGGAGGGTCGGCCCGATCGGCCGGATCGTGCAGAAGATGTTCGGCGCCCGCGACGACGGCGCCTCGATGTTCCTGGCGCCGCGCTCGAACTGCGACGAGGTGCTCGGGAACATCCCCGACGGCCTGGACGTGATCGCTGTTCGCACCCTCGACGGAGCGATCGCTGCACTTGATGGCTCCGGGCCGTCACCGGAGTGTCCCGCGAACGCTAAGAAGTAGCGTCCGAGAGCGTAAAGAGCAGTAGTTCGCCGAGGCCCGACACGAGCTCCTCGCCGACGATCACTGAGTCATCACTGTCGTACGCACGAAGTCGCAGAGCGGTGCAACGTGCACCGTCGCGGAGAACACCCATCGTGATACGCACGTCATGCCGCGAGCCGCTTGCTGGATTGCCTGGAGGAATCATCACTCGCTCGGTGACAATCGCAGCGCCCGCCACAGCGTCCGGCCACGCGATGCCGCGCAGCAGCTCGTCCAACTCGTCGTGCTGAGGTAAGCCATCCTGCTCGACCGTCGTCCAGCGTCGGTTGCGATCGGCGTCCAGAAGCTGTGATGCAAGGGACGGCTCGCGGGCAAGCAGTTCCTCAGTGTCCGCTAGCGCGAACAGCCGCGTCGGTTGGTCCCACCCCATCGACGAGACGTGACGATCCAGTTCGCGCACGGTCAGCTCGAGGTCGACGGGAATCACGCAAGGCATCGTCGCACGAGGCCAGCATGGGGCCGGAGTGCTCGGGCACCCCGTTAGGGTGATCGGGTGAGTTACGACGTGCCACCGGCAGCCCCAGAGGCTCCGACGGCCCCGCGACCTGGCCCCCGCCGCCGCGGGGCCCTGCTTCTCACGATCGCGATCCTGGTGGTGCTCTTCATCGGGTTCACGCTGTTCGCGAGCTACTACACCGACTGGCTCTGGTACCGCAGCGTGGACATCACGTCGGTCTACACGACTCAGTTGTGGACGCGGCTGGCGATGTTCGTCTCGTTCTTCGCGCTGGCGTTCGCCGCCATCGTGGCCACGGCCTATCTCGCGTACCGCTTCAGGCCCATCTTTCGAGCGATCTCGCTGGAGCAGCAGAGCCTGGACCGCTATCGGCTCGCGCTCGACCCGTTCCGCCGCATCCTGCTGATCGCCTTCGGCATCCTCGTCGGATTCTTCTTCGGCGCCGCGGCCATGTCGGAATGGCGCACGGCGCTCGGCTGGCTCAACCGCACGTCGTTTGGTCAGACCGACCCTCAGTTCCACATGGACATCTCGTTCTACGTGTTTTCGCTGCCGTGGTGGAGGTTCCTGGTCGACACCGGCATGGTGTTGGTGATCTTG
>DASUFV010000049.1:0-4927 GCA_036274415.1 Actinomycetes bacterium | reverse complement strand
TCGCGAGCGCGTCGGGGTTCTCCTCCGCCACGACCTCGATCTCGACACCGCCCTCGACGCTGGCCATCGCCAGGAAGGTGCGGTTCGTGCGGTCGAGCAGGAACGAGACGTAGTACTCCGACGCGATGTCGGCTGCCGGCGTGATCAAGAGCCTTCGAACAACGTGTCCCTTGATGTCGAGGCCAAGGATGTCGTTCGCCTTCGCCTCGGCGTCCTCTGGCGAGCTGGCCAGCTTGACGCCGCCCGCCTTGCCACGTCCCCCAGTCTTGACCTGGGCTTTGACGACGACCGTGCCGCCGTACTGCTCGGCGGCGGCTTTGGCGTCAGACGCCGTCAGCGCCACGGTGCCCGGTGTGACTGGGACGCCGTGCTTGGCGAACAGCTCCTTGGCTTGGTACTCGAACAGGTCCACGTAGGACTCCCCTGGGGACTATCGCAACGACTTCCGCAGCGACGCGGCGAGCCTACTTGGGGGTCATGCCGGGTCTGGGAACGACCCGAAGAAGAACGCAGCGCCGGAGGGGTCGGTCGCCCCAGCGAACCTGCCTGGCCCCATGTCCATCGGCGGCAGGAAGAGTTGACCACCCAGCTCCTCGACGTGACGCGCACCGGCGTCGCAGTCGTCAACCGTGAAGTAGACGACCCACGTGCTCGGCGTCTCGGGTGGCAAACCGTCCGGCATGTTCATCGCGCCGGCAACGCCGTCGGTTGACGTCGAGGAGTGCGCGACCCAGTACTCCATCACTCCGGGTTGCCGCTCCCATGTCCAGTCGAAGACCGACGCGAGGAACGCACGCGACGCATCGAGGTCGCGGGACTGGAGCTCGTTCCACGCGAGTGTTCCCGCTCCGTCGAATACTTCGGCTCCGTGATGCTCATACGACTGCCATGCTCCGACCGCAGCGCCGTCCGGGCCGGCCACCATCACCATGCGGCCTGAGTCCATGACGTCGATCGCCGGCATGAGCACGCTGCCACCGGCGCTCTCGGCTGCCCGCGCTGCCGCGTCGGCGTCCTCGACCAGAACATAGGAGTTCCATTCCGGGGGGGCGCCTGCAGCCGCCATCGCCGGAGGTTGCGGCGCGATGCCGCAGACCATTCCGCCGTCGACGTAGCACATCGTGTAGTCGACGCCGATCGGCGTCGGCAGATCTTCGTACGTCCAACCGAACAGAGTGGCGTAGAACTGCTTGGCGGCGGCGACGTCGGTGGTCAGTAGGTCGACCCACCCGAAGGTTCCCGGCGTCCGGTGCATGCGTTGACGCTAGCCGGACGCGGACTCGAGCAACACCCTCTGGCGTCAGCGCGACCTCACTACACTGACCACCGAGTCAGCGAAACTAGGAGACCCGTGGACCCCCGGCACGCAGTGCTGTTCGAGCCCATCGCGATCGGCCCCAAGACCCTGCCGAACCGCTTCTACCAAGTGCCACACGCATCTGGGTTCGGCGTCGAGAAGCCGCGCACCCAAGCAGCGTTTCGCGGCATCAAGGCCGAGGGCGGTTGGGGCGGTGTCTGCGTCGACTACACGTCGATCTCGCTGGAAGCCGAGGAGTCACCGGCCGTGTCAGCGCTGTTCTGGGACGACGAGGACGCCAAGGCGCTCGGCCTTTCGGCTGACGCCGTTCACGCGCACGGTGCGCTCGCAGGCATCGAGCTGTTTCACGGCGGCGGTCATAGCGAGAACGGTCAGAGCCGTGCCACGCGGGTGGCACCGACGCAGAGCCGGTCGCACCTGTTCTGGAGTGGTCTCGCCAAAGAGATGGACACCGACGACATCGCACGGATTCAGCGAGAATGGGTCGACGCAGCGCGACGCGCACGAGACGTCGGATTCGACATCGTCTACGTCTACGGCGCGCACGGCTACCTGCTCTCGCAGTTCTTCTCCACCGTGCTGAACCGCCGCGCCGACGAGTACGGCGGCTCGCTGCAGAACCGCGGCCGGTTCTGGCTCGAGACGCTCGAAGGCGTCAAGGACGCCGTCGGCGATGACTGCGCAGTCGCCACACGCATTCCGGTGAGTGGACGCGATGGACTTCCCGGCATCGAGATCGACGACATGCTCGAGCTGATCCGCATGGCGTCCCCACTGGTCGACCTGTTCGACGTCAACGTCGGACTCTGGGAGGAGGACTCCGGCACCTCGCGGTACTACCCCGAAGGGCACGAACGGCAGTGGACCGATCGGGTGCGCGAGGCGACCGACCAGCCCGTGGTCGGTGTTGGCCGTTATACGTCGGCTGACCTGATGGCCGACATCGTGCGTACCCGTGCCCTCGACATCATCGGCGCGGCGCGTCCAGCGATCGCCGACCCCTTCCTACCGACAAAGATCCGCGAAGGTCGGCTGGACGACATCCGCGAGTGCACCGGATCGAACGTCTGCATCGCGCGCGAAGAGACGTACAACCAGGTCGCGTGCATCCAGAACGCCACGGCCGGTGAGGAGTTCCGAAGGGGGTGGCACCCCGAGCTGTTCACCAAGGCGCAGAACGCCGATCGCGCTGCGCTTGTCGTCGGCGCCGGGCCCGCCGGCATGGAGTGCGCGATCGTGCTCGGCAAGCGAGGGTTCGAAGCCGTCCATCTCGTCGACGCCGCGTCGGAGATCGGCGGCAGCCTGCGGTGGACGCGCCAGCTGCCGACGCTGGGTGACTGGGGACGGATCATCGACCACCGGGTCATCCAGCTCGACAAGCTCGACAGCGTCGAGGTGATCTGCGGACGACGCCTCACCGCGTCCGACGTCCTCGACTACGGAGCGCAGCTGGTGGTCGTGGCCACCGGGTCGACGTGGCGAGGCGACGGCGTCCAGTTCGAGCACGCTGACATGCGAGGGGCTGACGCGTCCCTGCCCTACGTCATGACGCCCGAACAGGTGATGGTCGACGGCAAGCGTCCGCCGCGAGGACAGGACGAGCAAACGACCGTCGTGGTGTACGACTCCGACGGCTACTACGTGGGCCCCGGTATGGCTGAGCAGCTGGCCGGTGAGGGCTACGACGTCCACCTCGTCACACCGTTCGGGGTGGTTTCACCGGTATCTGATGCCTCCCTCGAAGGCGAAGTGTTGCGACAGCACCTGCACAGGGTCGGCGTGACGGCGCATCGAGGCGTCGCGCTCACTGACATCGCCGACGACGCAGTGCACGGCCTCGACGAGTTCGGGCAGCCGTGGACAATTGCGTCCAGCGGGGTTGTCCTCGTGACGCAGCGGAAGTCTGACGACAGCCTCTACCGCGAGCTGCTCGACGACCCGGACGCCCTCACCGCTGCCGGAATCGAAGCGGTCTACGCTATCGGCGACGCAGTGGCCCCCCGCCCGATCAGCGAAGCCGTCTTCGACGGCCACCGTCTCGCACGAGAGATCGACTCCGACAACCCCATGCGACCGCTCCCCTACCTCCGCGAACGCACCCTGCTGTAACCGGGCCCCCCGCATGGGTGCAACGACGCGTTCCCTCCAAATGACGGAACTTTCGCAGAGTCACGAATTAACGGACCCGAGGAGTAGCTGCGGACGCGTCAGTGGGCCAGCGTCGTCTTGACCCAATCGACGATGTCGTAGGTCGGGGTGCCAGGGGTGAACACCTTGGCCACCCCGCCCTGTTCGAGCACCGGAATGTCGTCGTCGGGGATGATTCCGCCACCAAACACCACGATGTCGGACGCCCCACGCTCGGCGAGCAGTTCCACGACCCGCGGAAACAGCGTCAGGTGCGCGCCGGAAAGCACCGACAACCCGATCGCGTCCGCGTCTTCCTGGATCGCTGCGTCGACGATCTGCTCGGGCGTCTGATGCAGACCGGTGTAGACCACCTCGACACCAGCGTCCCGTAAGGCGCGAGCCACGACCTTTGCGCCACGGTCGTGCCCGTCGAGCCCGGGCTTGGCCACCACCACCCGTATCGGGGACGCGGCGGCCGACGCTGTCTCAGTCACTTCCGACTCCTCGCACAGGGTCCAGGTTCGGATCGTTCGCAGGGTAACGGACACACAAACGACCCCGACCGCCGGTGATCTCGTTCACACCGGGGGAAGCCGCTGCGCCACTTCCCCGATGGACGCCGAACCGCGCCGTGACCCACGTCACGCGTGCTGTCCACAGGTCTCAGCGAGTGTTCAGGAACCGCTGTTACCTTCCTTCTCGCCGCGATTGCGATCTTCTCCCCCACCTCAACGGAGTTCTTCCATGCCTGCCCACGCCCGCCGGGGCACGACCACGACGCCGGCTAGCCGTACCTCCCACCGACGCGCGAACCAAAGGGCGTTCGTCAGCCGACCGGCCACCGTGGTGGCGCTCGGAGTCACCGTGTCCGCACTGTCGGTGGCCACTTTGGTGCACTCACCAACGCCCGCACAGGCACACGAGACATCCAGCGCGCCGACCGACGTCACGACCGTGGCGCCGACGTCCACTGAGCGCACGACGTCGCGGCTCGCCCGAATCGTTTCGCAGCGCCAAGAACGGCTTGCCGAACGTGAGGCGCGCATCCAAAGACACGAGCGACGTGAACGCCGCGAGCGGCAAAGGCGTCGTGAAGCCAGGCAAGAACGTCGCGCCGCCGCCCGCGCAGCGGCCCGAGCAGCCGCTCGGGCACCCGAGTGGGTCATGCCAGTGCCCGGAGCGGGATGGTCGGCATCATTCGGCGAGTCCGGCTCGATGTGGAGTAGCGGCTACCACACCGGCCAAGACTTCACCGCTCCCGCCGGGACGCCGGTGCACGCAGTGAGCGACGGAACCATCACGTCCGCCACGTGGAGCGACGCGTACGGAAACATCATCGAGATCACGCACCCGAACGGTGATCAGTCCTGGTACGCGCACATGTCGAGTTTCGCCAGGACGTCCGGCGCGGTGTCGGCAGGTGACGTCATTGGCTACGTCGGCTGCACCGGCAACTGCTTCGGCGACCACGTGCACGTC
>DASUFV010000048.1:0-5242 GCA_036274415.1 Actinomycetes bacterium | reverse complement strand
GATAGGCGCAGGTCAGCGAGGCAAGGGAGCTGCTGGTGGCAACAAACGGCGATGGGGCTGTGCGACGCCTCGTCATCGTCGAGTCGCCGGCAAAGGCAAAGACGATCCGCGGCTATCTCGGCAACGGATACGAGGTCGAGGCGAGTGTCGGCCACATCCGCGACCTTCCCAAGAGTGCCGCGGACATTCCTGCGAAGTACAAGAAGGAGAAGTGGGCGCGGCTCGGCGTCGACATCGATCACAACTTCGAGCCGCTCTATATCGTCAGTCCCGACAAGAAGTCGAAGGTCTCAGAGCTAAAGCGCATGCTCGCCGACGCGGACGAGTTGCTGCTCGCCACCGATGAAGACCGCGAGGGTGAGGCGATCGCCTGGCACCTCCTCCAGGTGCTGAAGCCGAAAGTTCCGGTGCGTCGGATGGTCTTTCACGAGATCACCAAGGACGCCATCCGCGCTGCTGCTGAGTCACCGCGTGAGCTTGACCAGAGACTCGTCGATGCGCAGGAGGCGCGCCGGATCATCGACCGCCTCTACGGATACGAGGTGTCACCGGTCCTCTGGAAGAAGGTCACCACTGGCCTGTCGGCGGGCCGCGTCCAATCCGTGGCAACTCGACTCGTGGTCGAACGGGAACGCGAACGCATGGCGTTCGTCTCCGCCGGCTATTGGGACATCGCCGGCATCTTCGACCCTCAGCGATTCACCGCGACCTTGGTGGGCGTCGACGGTCGCCGCGTCGCACGCGGTAGCGACTTCGACGATCGCGCTCAGCTGAAGAAGTCCGACGTCGTGGTCTTGGACGAGGGAGCCGCCACCTCCCTGGCTGAAGCGCTCACTGGTGTCGCGCTCACCGTGCGATCGGTTGAGGAGAAGCCGTACCGACGCTCACCGGCTGCGCCGTTCATCACGTCGACGCTGCAGCAGGAGGCGAGTCGCAAGCTGCGTATGTCGGCGCAGACCGCGATGCGCGTGGCTCAACGCCTGTATGAGAACGGCTACATCACCTATATGCGTACCGACTCGACCACGCTGTCCGACACGGCGGTCGCAGCGGCGCGCGCGCAGGTCACCGAGCTCTATGGCAGTGACCATGTCAGCGAGAAGCCGCGGTCGTGGGCCAAGAAGGTCAAGAACGCCCAAGAGGCGCACGAGGCGGTGCGGCCCGCCGGCGACAGCTTCCGAACTCCGGGCGAGCTCGCTACAGAGCTGTCGCCGGACGAGCTGAAGCTCTATGAGCTCATCTGGAAGCGCACGCTGGCGTCACAGATGTCTGACGCCCGCGGAACCACGATGACCGTGCGCTTTGGCGGAACCGCCAGTGATGGTCGCGACGCGGAGTTCAGCGCAACCGGCACGGTGATCACGCACCGCGGCTTCCTTGCTGTGTACGAGGAGGGTAGAGACGCAGACGCCGAGACTGATGCCGATGACGACGAGCGCCGACTGCCTGCGCTGAAGGAGGGTGACACGGTCACTGCTCTCGAGCTGACGCCAGAGGGTCACTCCACGAATCCTCCTGCTCGCTACACCGAGGCCAGCCTGGTCAGGGCCCTCGAGGAGCGAGGGATCGGACGACCGTCGACGTACGCGTCCACCATCAGCACGATCGTGGATCGCGGGTACGTGTTCAAAAGAGGGACGGCGCTCGTTCCGTCGTTCCTCGCTTTCAGCGTCGTCACGCTGATGGAACGTCATTTCGCCGACCTGGTCGACTACTCGTTCACAGCGCGGATGGAGGAGATCCTCGACCTCGTTGCCGCTGGCGAAACGGAGCGGCAGCGCGTGCTCGAGGGCTTCTACTTCGGGGACGCCGGTCGCGACTTCCCAGGGCTGCACCCGTTGGTGAGCAACCTCGGCGACATCGACGCTCGCGAGGTCAACTCGATGCCCTTGGGTGAAGGCATCGTGCTTCGCGTCGGCCGTTACGGGCCATATGTGCAGCGTGGTGAGGGAGACAATCTCGAGCGAGCCAATGTGCCGCACGACATGACGCCAGACGAACTCACCTTGGAGCGGGCGAAGGAGCTGCTCGACGCCCCCTCGGGTGATCGAGAGCTCGGCGTCCACCCCGAGACCGGACGCCCCATCGTCGCCAAGTCCGGGCGGTACGGCCCCTACGTCACCGAGGTGCTGCCCGACGACGTGCCCAAGACCGGCAAGAACGCGGTCAAGCCGCGGACGGCGTCCCTTCTGTCGACGATGACGCTCGACACCGTCACGCTCGATGAGGCAGTACGGCTGCTCTCGCTGCCGCGTGTTGTCGGTGTCGACCCGTCCGATGGACAAGAGATCACCGCGCAGAACGGTCGCTACGGGCCGTACCTGAAGAAGGGCACCGACTCGCGCTCGCTCGCGTCCGAGGAGCAGATGTTCACCATCACCCTCGACGAAGCCCTCGCGATCTATGCCCAGCCGAAACAGCGGGGACGCCGGGCCGCTCAGCCGCCCCTGCGCGACCTCGGAACCGACCCCGTGACCGGTAAGCAGGTGCTCGTCAAAGACGGTCGATTCGGCCCCTACGTGACCGACGGTGAGACGAACGCAACTCTGCGCCGCACAGATGCTCCCGAATCGATCACGATCGAGCGGGCAGCCGAGCTGTTGGCGGACAAGCGAGCCCAGGGGCCGGCGCCCAAGAAGCGGGCGGCCAAGAGGACGTCGAAGTCGGCCGCCAAGAAGTCCACGAAGAAGGCCGCCAAGAAGACAACGAAGAAGGCTGCGAGCAAGTAGCCGTCCCACGGCCGGTGGCGCCGGCCACACCAGCCGGGCGTGTGGGTCCACAGCGATAAGTTGATGCAGTGACGTCCACCGGGTTCTTCATCGCCTTCGAAGGTGGTGAGGGCGCAGGCAAGAGCACGCAAGTCGATCTGCTGGCCGAGGCGCTCCGTGACCACGGCAGAGATGTGGTCACGACTTTCGAGCCCGGCGACACCGGGGTGGGACGCCAACTGCGCGAGTTTCTGCTCGGACACCAGACGGGCTCGCTCGACCCCCGCACGGAGGCGCTGCTGTACGCCGCTGATCGGGCAGAACACGTGGCGCAAGTCGTCAGGCCAGCACTGGAGCGCGGAGCGGTCTGCATCACAGACCGCTACATCGACTCCTCACTCGCCTACCAGGGAGCGGGTCGCGTGCTCGACCCCAGCGACGTACGACGGTTGTCCGAGTGGGCAACCAGCGGCCTGTGGCCCGACCTGACCGTCGTGCTCGACATCGACCCACAGGTGGGGCTTACCCGGCTGAACGGCCCGGCTGATCGCTTGGAGTCTGAGTCCGCTGACTTTCACGACCGGGTCCGGCAGCACTTCCTTGAGCTCAGCGCGCTCGCGCCCCAGCGTTACCTCGTGGTGGACGCCGCTGAGCCCGTCGAGAAGGTCGCAGGGCAGATCTGGAGCGACGTCGAACGGCGCCTCTCATGAGCGTGTTCGATGCCGTTGTCGGCCAAGCCCGGGCGCTGGACATCCTGCAGCGCGCGGTTCGCGATTCCTCCGCCGAACCTCCGGGTCCTGGGATGACACACGCCTGGCTTTTCACCGGGCCGCCCGGCTCGGGCCGCTCCGTCGCTGCGCGGGCCTTCGCCGCTGCCCTGGTCTGCCCCGATGGGGGTTGCGGCGTCTGCCCGGACTGCCACACAGCGATGCTCGGCAGTCACGCCGATGTCGATCACGTCGCCACCGAGGCGATGACGATCTCAGTCGACACAGTCCGGTCGCTCGTGC
The DNA here is from genome assembly GCA_036274415.1 of Actinomycetes bacterium. Classification (GTDB taxonomy): domain Bacteria; phylum Actinomycetota; class Actinomycetes; order JAHEKZ01; family JAHEKZ01; genus JAHEKZ01. Next base: position 1,524 of record DASUFV010000048.1, on the reverse strand, counting down.
TGGAGGCTGCCGCTGCGCCTTCCGTAGCGAAGTGGCGGGTGATCGTCCTCGAAGACGCCGACCGTCTCACCGAGGCAGCGAACAACGCGCTGCTGAAGTCACTTGAAGAGCCCACGCCTCACACCGTTTGGCTGCTGTGCGCGCCGTCCCTCGAAGACCTGCTGCCCACGATCAGGTCACGGTGCCGGCACGTCGTGTTGACCACTCCCTCAACCCAAGAAGTCGCACAGCACCTCGTCGAGCGGGACGGCGTCGACGACGCGATGGCGGCTTTCGCCGCCAGGGCGTCCATGGGTCACATCGGACGCGCTCGCGGCTTGGCTCGCGATGAGCAGTCACGTCTGACCAGAGCGGCCACGCTGTCGTTGCCCATGAACGTCAGTTCGTTGGGCTCGGCGTTGCTCTCCGCCCGCGAGCTGGTGGACGCCGCGGCCGAGCGTGGTGCTCAACGAACCAAGTCGATCGACGAGACCGAGCGCGCAGAACTCGCCAGGGGCATGGGGGTCGAAAACCCTGAGCGTCCGCCGGCCTGGGCGCGCAGCGAGTTCAAGCGGCTCAAGGACGCTCAGGAGAAACGTCGCAAACGGGCGACCATCGACGAGCTCGACCGTGACCTTCAGGATCTGTTGGCGTTCTATCGCGACGTCCTGGTCGTTCAGGTCAACGGAGAAGTCACGCTCGTGAACGCCGAGCAGCTGCCGAACCTCGAGAAGGTTGCCCAGCGTGGCTCGCCCGAGACCACGATGCAGGCCATGCAGGCGATACTTGAGGCTCGCGAGAAGATCACGGCGTACGTGACGCCGCTGCTCGCGGTCGAAGAGATGGTCCTGACCTTGCGGGCCAGCTGAGGAGGTCGGCACCGTGCGGCGCTGGTTGATGGTGGTGGCCTGTGCCGCGCTGCTGCTCACTGGCTGTACCTCTGACGAGCCGGAGGTCGAGCCGTCTCCGGTGCCGACGCCGAGTATTGCTTCACTCGAACCAGACGCCCTGAGCGAGTTCTACGAGCAGACAGCTGACTGGTCGGAATGCGGTCAGTTCGAGTGCGCGACGATCGACGCCCCCTTGAGCTACGAGGATCCGGATGGGCGAACCATCAATCTGTCGATGCTCAAGCGGGTTGCGACCAATGAGGACGACAAGATCGGAACGCTCTTCATCAATCCGGGTGGCCCAGGGGTATCGGGGGTCGAATACGCGCGACTGGCTGACGTGCTGTTCACCAAGCCCGTCCTCGACAACTACGACATCGTTGGATGGGATCCCCGCGGAGTCGGAGAGAGCACGTCCATCAACTGTCTGACAGACGAAGAGACGGACACGTTCCTCGCTGCTGATGGCACCCCGGACACCTCGGCTGAAGTCGTGCGGCTGGCCCGGCTCAACGCGAAGTTCACGCGAGGGTGCGTCACCGACGATGCTGAACTGATCCCGCACCTGGGCACGTTCAGCTCTGCGCGCGACATGGACTTGCTTCGTTCGTCAGTGGGTGAGCAGAAGCTCAACTACTTCGGGGCGAGCTATGGG
>DASUFV010000047.1:0-6389 GCA_036274415.1 Actinomycetes bacterium | reverse complement strand
GAGCTCGGAGGGGAACTCCGACTCGATCAGCACCTGGAAGCGGCGCATGTCGGTGATGTGGTCGATGTGCTCGATGTCGACCGGGCACTGCTCGACGCAAGCACCACATGTGGTGCACGACCACAGCACATCGGGGTCGATGACTCCGCCCCCAATTGGGTGGCCGTGCTCGTCGAACTCGGTGGTTCCGACCAACGGGCGCTCTGCGGCATCCTGGACGGCTTTCGGGAAGTCCGAGAGCTCGACCGGCACCGTTGGCGGTGGCCCACCCGAAGACGCCAAGACGTCGGGGTGCTTCTGCTTGATGAGGTACGGCGCCTGAGCGAACGCGTTGTCGCGCAGGTTCATGATGAGCAGCTTCGGAGACAGCGGCTTTCCGGTGTTCCACGCAGGGCACTGCGACTGGCATCGACCGCACTCGGTGCAGGTCGCGAAGTCGAGCAAGCCCTTCCACGTGAAGTCCTCGACCTTGCCGCGTCCGAAGATGTCGTCTTCGCCTGGATCCTCGAAGTCGATCGGCTGCCCGTTGGAGTACATCGGCAGCATCGGACCGAGAGCGTTCGGACGCCGCGAGAACGCAACGTTGAGTGGTGCGGCACCGATGTGCAAGTGCTTGCTGTAAACGACGATGACCAGGAACCCGAGGATCACCACGATCTGCAGCAGGATCCCGATGGTCTCGATGCGCTCGTTGGCAACTTCACCGAGTGGTTCGAGCCAGGAGGCGACGGCGTCCGATGCGAACGCCCAGCTGTCCGGGTACGGGAAGTTGCCGGTATTGATCTGCGCGCCGCGGTAGAGCAACAGCGTCCAGATGACGTTGAAGATCATGAACAGCACGAGCCAGGCCGCGCCGGTGTGCGAACCGTAGAAGCGCGAGATGCGTCCGCGCTTGTTCGGGTTCTGCTTGATGCGGATCACTGTGAACGTCGCGAGTGCCGCCAGCACGGCAACAGCGAACACGTCCTCGACGAACGCGACCCACGCCCATTGGTCGATGATCGGGATATAGAACTCCGGGTCGAAGAGCGCTCCGTACGCCTCGACGATGGTGAGCCCCAAGATGATGAAGCCCCAGAAAGTGAACGCGTGCGCGAGCCCGGGCACCGTCCACTTCAGCAGCTTGCGCTGGCCGAGCACTTCAACGGTCTCGGCCTCGACCAGGTTGCGGGGGTCGGGCAGGCTGCCGGACGGCCGTGGCTGACCGACTCGGATGAGGCGGAACAGCATGAAGACTCGACGACTGGCCACTGCCAGCGCGACGACAGTGATCAGCAGCCCTATGGCCAACGCGGGACGCACCGCACCTCCAGGTGTCTGCGGCATGAGTCGGTGCGGCGCCACCTTCGGGCCGCTCCGGGATGCCGGGCGAGCCTAGCCATCCTGCGTCCTATTGGACGCGCTCGTGCCGGAGATCGGAACAGATCGTGCTGTGACCGTTATCTCGCTGACTCATCAGTCAGTTGGATCCAATATGAAGTCCGAATCGACGCGCATGGGCGCTGGCTCCAAGGCCCTCCTCCCAATACGGTGGCACCTGCGCGACAGTCGGGGGCACTGTCGCGTGTTCCAGAAGACCCCCTGGAGGAGTTCGTGACAGTTCGTCCTGTACGTGGAGCGTCCCTGGGGGTCGCTGGTGCCCTGGTCGCTGGCCTGGTCATAGCCCCGTTGGGCGGCACCGACGCCGTCGCGGACGAAGGGCCGACGTTCTACCCGATTTCAGCTGATTCGGTCAGCTCGGGCGCGGGCGGAGCTGCGGAGCGCAACGCGGCCGCTAAGTCGGTTTCGAAGCGCCCCGCCGCGAAGGCAGCTGTCGCGAAGAAGACCCAGATCCTTCAGGTGATCGAGGGCATCGGAGCCACCGGCGCCACCGGGGTCTCAGTCGCCACCGGTCCCAAACAGACCGTGGAAGCGGCCGGCAGCACGATTCGCGCTTTCACCAAGAGCACCGGTGCACAGGCGAACAAGGGCAGCAAGTCCGCGTCCGCCTTCTTCGGGCTCGGTGGGGCGTTCACCGTGTCACAGCCCACGGTCGTTTACGACCCGGTGGGCAAGCGCTTCATCGTGGTCGCGGTCACCGACGAGGGTGGCGACATCGGTCTGGCGATGCGCATCTCCAAGGGAACAGCTGCCGCACCGCTGACCAACAAGAAGTGGCGGGCCCCGGTGGCCTTCGCCAATGCCGACAGTGAACCAACCGCAGATACCGAAGACATCGTCGAGTGGAATCCGAAGATCGGCGTGACGTCCGACAAGATCGTCGTCACGGTCGTTGCGGAGGACCCCAATGATGCGGGAGTCGCCAACCGCATCTTCCTTCTTCCGAAGGGCCCGTACTACAACGGCAACACTCCCGGTCCCTGGGCCGCTGACTTGAACTCGACCTTCAACGGTCAACAGCCAGCGGTGAACGCGACCAAGCAGGCCAACGCGTTTGTGGCGATCCCCTCCGACGATGTGATGCCCGAGGGTGAGGGCGAGTTCACCGTCACCATTTACACGGGCGCGGCCAAGGGCAAGGAGCCGATCTTCAGCAAGAACGTAGTGTTCCCAAGCAGCCCACTCGTGGCTCCTCCACTCGTCAACCAGACCGGTGGTGACGATCTCGATCTCGGAGAACTCGAGTTCACCGGCGCCTCGTGGCGAGCCAACAAGCTCTTCACCGCTCTGACGGTGGGGAGCGGTGGCCGCGCCGCCGTCAAGGTCTTTGGTGTCAACACCGGTGGTGGCGTCACGCTGAGCTCGCAGAAGACACTGAGCAACCCCAACAAGGATTGGTTCGACCCAGACCTTGCGATCGACAAGGGCGGCAACGTTCTCGTGACCGCGCAAGACGAAGGAACTGCAGTCGGTCCTTCGCTGGCAGTCTTCGCCCGCAAGTCCAACGGCAAGTGGGTCAACAAGGGCAAGCCGAGCGTTGTCGCCGCCAGCGGTGGCGCCGTGAGCGGTCCTGGCAACCCGACGGACTGGTGGAACTCCACTGGTGCGGCGGTCGACCCGACCTCGCCGTGGGACGTCTGGATTGCTGGCTCGGTCGGCCCGGACGGCACCGACGTCGCGCGCGTTTCGTTGGCCAAGAACAAGGCCAGCATCAAGGCGAGCGATACCAGGGTGAACAAGGGCAAGAAGGTCACCTTTACCGCCAAGCTCACCCGGCCGGACAGCAAGGACGCCATCAAGGGTCTGCCGATCGCGCTGCAGAAGGCGCCGGCGTCCGGCAAGAACTGGAACTCCGTCAAGAGCGGCAAGACCAACTCCAGCGGTGCGGCCAAGTGGACACTCAAGATCAAGAAGGCCAGCAAGTACCGCACGCTGGGCAAGGGCAAGAAGCAGAAGGACGGCGCTGGCGTGGTCTTCGACCAGGTGACCAGCAAGTCCGTCACGATCCGCCTGAGCTAGCCCGCCACGGTGTGACGTAGATCACACCCGAGACGACGGCCCCCTGGAACTTTCCAGGGGGCTTCGTCGTTATGTCAAGCGACAGACTTGCGCCGTCACGACTCATGTTCTTTGATAGCGGGCGTCGCATACCGCACATCACCAGACCGCGTATCACGCAGGCACGAAGGAGTTACCACCATGGGCCGAGCCGTTGGAATCGACCTGGGGACGACCAACTCGGTCGTCTCGGTTCTTGAAGGTGGCGAACCCACCGTCATCACCAACGCCGAAGGCGCCCGCACGACCCCCAGCATCGTGGCGTTCGCCAAGAACGGCGAAGTGCTGGTCGGCGAGGTCGCCAAGCGTCAGGCAGTGACCAACCCCGACCGCACCATCCGCTCAGTGAAGCGTCACATGGGCACCACCTGGTCAGTCGACATCGACGACAAGAAGTACACGCCGCAAGAGATCAGCGCGCGTGTGCTGCAAAAGCTCAAGCGAGACGCCGAGGCCTACCTCGGAGAGCCCGTGACCGAGGCCGTCATCACCGTGCCGGCGTACTTCAACGATGCCCAGCGCCAGGCGACCAAGGAGGCCGGCGAGATCGCGGGCATGAACGTGCTGCGCATCATCAACGAGCCGACGTCCGCAGCGCTCGCGTACGGGCTCGACAAGGGTGACCTCGAGCAGACAGTTCTCGTCTTCGACCTCGGTGGTGGAACGTTCGACGTGTCACTGCTCGAGATCGGCGAGGGCGTTGTCGAGGTCAAGGCGACCAGCGGTGACAACCACCTCGGTGGTGATGACTGGGACGACGCGATCGTCGACCACCTGGTCGACCGGTTCAAGGCAGCGCACGGCATCGACCTGAGCAAGGACAAGATGGCGATGCAGCGTGTTCGCGAAGCGGCCGAGAAGGCAAAGATCGAGCTGTCGAGCTCCACGCAGACCTCGATCAACCTGCCGTACATCACGATCGACGCCGAGAAGAACCCGCTCTTCCTCGACGAGACGCTCACGCGCGCGCAGTTCGAGAACATGACGCACGACCTGCTCGAGCGCACCCGTCGGCCGTTCGAGACGGTCATCAAGGACGCCGGCATCAAGGTTGGCGACATCGACCAGGTCATCCTCGTCGGTGGGTCGACGCGTATGCCGGCTGTCGCTGACCTGGTGCGCGAGCTGACCGGAGGCAAAGAGCCGAACAAGTCGGTCAACCCCGACGAGGTCGTCTCCGTCGGAGCCGCGCTGCAGGCCGGCGTGCTCAAGGGTGAGGTCAAGGACGTCCTGCTTCTGGACGTGACGCCGCTGTCGTTGGGCATCGAGACCAAGGGCGGCATCATGACCAAGCTGATCGAGCGCAACACCACGATCCCGACGAAGAAGTCGGAGATCTTCACCACGGCGGACGACAACCAGCCATCGGTCGAGATCCAGGTCTATCAGGGTGAGCGAGAGATCGCCGCGTACAACAAGAAGCTCGGTAACTTCCAGCTCACCGGCCTGCCTCCGGCGCCGCGCGGCGTCCCGCAGATCGAGGTCACGTTCGACATCGACGCGAACGGCATCGTGCACGTCCACGCCAAGGACCTCGCGACCGGCAAGGAGAACTCGGTCAAGATCTCGGGCGGCTCGGCGCTGAGCAAGGAAGAGATCGACCGCATGATGACGGACGCCGAGAGTCACGCGGCCGAGGACGCTGCTCGCAAGGAAGAGGCCGAGGTTCGCAACTCTGCGGACGCGTTGGTCTACCAGACCGAGCGGTTCCTGGCCGACAACGCCGACAAGATTCCGGCCGATGCCAAGGCAAACGTCGACGAACCGTTGGCCGAGCTGAAGAAGGCGCTCGAGGGCACCGACACCGAGGCCATCAAGGCAGCGGTCGAGAAGGTGGCCACGGCAAGCCAGGCGCTGGGTGCTGCGATGTACCAGTCCGGCGACGCCCCTAGCGCCACCGCTTCGCGGGAGTCGACGAGTGACACGTCGTCTGACGACGACATCGTCGACGCCGAGGTGGTCGACGAAGGCGCTGACGACGCGGAAGGCACGCGGGCGTCATGACCGAGTTCAACGACGAGCGTGAGGGGCCGGTGATCCGCGACAAGCGGCGCATCGACCCCCAGACCGGAGAAGTGCGTGAGGCAGCCCCGGCTTCGGCCGGGGCCGCCGCCGAGTCGTGGGCGGCAGAGGACGCCGCGGCCGCGCAGGTCGAGGGCGACCTTGCTGAGCTCGAAGCTCAGCTGGCCGAACGAACCGCCGATGTCCAGCGCGTCCACGCCGAGTACGCCAACTACCGCAAGAGAGTCGACCGCGACCGCGAGCAAGTGCGCGACATGGCGACGGCAGCGGTACTGGCTGAGCTGCTGACCGTCCTCGATGACATCGACCGTGCCCGCGATCACGGAGAGCTCGAGGGAGGCTTCAAGTCGGTCGCCGAAGCCATCGAGGCAACGGTCACCAAACTCGGTCTGGAGAAGTACGGCACCGAAGGTGAGCCGTTCGACCCGACGATCCACGAAGCGCTCACTCACGCCGTCGACGAGTCAGTCTCCGAGACGACGTGCGTGAGCGTCTTCCAGCCCGGATACCGCTTCGCTGGACGCGTCCTGCGCCCGGCCCGCGTCGCCGTTGCCGACCCACCCTCGTAATCACTGGCAACAACTGGACACACAGAAATGAGAAGGAGGTGACCCGTGAGCGCGCGTGACTATCTCGAGAAGGATTTCTACGCCGTGCTCGGGGTCACCAAGGACGCCAGTACCGACGAGATCAAGAAGGCCTACCGCAAGCTCGCCCGTCAGTACCACCCTGACAAGAACGCCGGCGACGCCAAGGCCGAAGAGAAGTTCAAAGAGATCTCCGAGGCGTACGACGTCCTGTCCGACGAGGCAAAGCGGCGCGAATACGACGAGTTGCGCCAGTACGGCGCTGCCTTCAGCGGTGCCGGCGGCGGGTTTCCCGGCGGAACCGGCTTCGCCCCAGGCGGCGGCGCACACACGGTCAACCTC
>DASUFV010000046.1:0-3934 GCA_036274415.1 Actinomycetes bacterium | reverse complement strand
CCACAGCTGAGTGTCATTGGCGTCCGGACGGGCCAGCAGCAGGTTGTCGCGGAGCGTTCCGATGAAGACGTGATGCTCCTGCGTGACCAACGCGACGTGCCGGCGCACGGTCTCGGTTGGCAGCGTCGCAAGTGCAACACCACCCATGTCGACACTTCCGGTCCGGGGCGCGTGCAAGCCGGCCAGCAGGCGTCCCAACGTGGACTTGCCAGCACCGGACGGACCGACGATGGCGACGCGTTCACCTGGCTCGACGTCGAGGTCGACACCGTGCAGCACGTCGCGTCCCTCGCGGTAGCCGTACCGCACCTCACGCGCGTGCAAGTCAGCTTCTTCTGGCTCACGTGAGCCGTCGGTCGCGGGGTCAGGCACGTCATGGACGCCGATGAGTCGCGCCAAGGATGCCTGACCGACCTGCAGCTCGTCGTACCACATCAAGATGATGTCGACCGGCTCGATGAGCATCTGCGTGTAGAGCACGGCGGCGGTGACTTGCGCCAAGCTCACCTGACCGTCGGCATAGAGCCAGCCACCCATGGCGAGCACCGCCGCCAACGGCAATGCATACGAGATCTCGATCGACGGGAAGAAGACGGTCCGCAGGTACAGCGTGTAGCGCTCCCAGCTCACCCATCGTTTGATGGCGCCGTCGGTGCGACGCACTCGCGCCCCGCCCAGTCGGTACGCCTCGACCGTGCGACCGGCGTCCACCGTCTCTGCGATGCCGGCGTTGACGGCTGCGTACGACGACATCTCGTGGCGGTAGCCGTACGGCGCGCGTTTGAAGTACCAGCGGGTGACACCCAGGATCAACGGCAGCGCAAACACCCACGAGATAGCGAGCAACGGCGACGTCCACACCAACGCCGCGAAGATGAGCACCGCGGTGACGATCGCAATCGAGATCTCAGGAACCGCCAAACGAACGGCCCACGACAGCCGGTCGACGTCGGTCGTGGTGCGCGTCACGAGGTCGCCGGTGCCGGCCCGTTCGACGACCCCCGGCGGCAGCGCGACCACTCGCGTCAAGAAGTCCTCGCGGAGGTCGGCCAGGATGGACTCGCCGAGAATCGCACCGCGAATGCGTGCCCATCGGGTGAACACCGTCTGGACGAGCAGCGCGCCCATGAAGATCAGCGCTGCGTTGTTGATGTCGGGGATCGTGGCCAAGCCCTGGCTGATTTTGTCAACAAGGTCACCGAGGATCTGTGGCCCTACGACGGACGCCGCGGCGGCCACGGCATTGAGCCCCACCAGGGCGAGGAACGTTCCCTTGTGACGACGAAGAAGACCGACCACATAGACGCGCACTGAGCGTGGTGAGGCAACCGGAAGCTTGCCCTCGATGCTCTTCTCGATCACCTCGAGCGACTCGGGGGGCTTCATGCGTCCTCACCCCTCGTCACGGTGTATCGGTAGCCGGCGTTCTCGCGCAGCAGCTCGCGGTGTCGTCCGGTGGCCTGCACCTTGCCGTCCTTGAGGAAGGCCACCGTGTCGACATGCTCCAGCAGCAGTGGACTGGTCGTGAACACGACGGTTGTGCGACCCGCTCTGGCGTCTCGCAACGAGATCCCGATCCGCGCCTCGGTGTGCGCGTCCACGGCGCTCGTCGGCTCGTCGAGGATCAAGATCTCAGGGTCGGCCACGAGCGATCGCGCGAGCGCAAGGCGCTGACGCTGCCCACCTGACAACGATCGGCCGCGCTCGGGGAGGTCCGTCGCGAGACCTTCCGGCAGTGCCTCGATGACGTCCAGTGCGGACGCGTAGCTCAGCGCGCTGTCCACGTCGACGCGTCCGGTGCGCGGGATGTCGAACAAGTCTTCGGCAGCGCCGGACAGAATCATCGGATCCTTGTCCTGGACGAGCACGCGCTCGCGAACCGTCGGGAGCGGCAAGTCGTCCATCGGCGTGCCATCCAGGACCACGTCGGTGTCGCGGTACCGGCCCAGGCGGTCGATGAGGACCTCTGAAGCGTCGGGATCGTCGGTGACGACCGCCATCAGCTGCCCCGGCGTGACAACCAACCCAGTGGCGGGGTCGGTGATCTCACCGCTGACCGACTTCGTTGCCTCGGACGCGCGCTGCTCGTCACCCTCGTCGAACGTGCGGTCGAGAGTGAGGACGCTCACCACACGGGCAGCCGCGACTCGCGCAGCTGTCCACTTGTGCGCTGCCTCGGTGATCGTTCGCAGAGGCAGCACCAAGAACGCCGTGTATCCGTAGAAGGCCACGAGCTGGCCAACCGTCAGCTCACCCTCCAGGGCAAGGCGGGCACCCAGCCACGTGACGATCACGACGAACAGACCGGGCAGGAACACCTGCAGGGCGTCCAGCAGCGCTCGAATCCGTGCGGTTCGGACGGCGGCCGCCTGGACCTTCTGCGACTCGGCGTGGAATCGCGAGAGAAACAGGTCCTCACCACCGATGCCCCGCAGCACCCGTAGACCTGCGACGGTGTCGGCTGCCAGCTCTTGAGTGAGGCCCAGATGTCCTCGCTGCTCCCGCTCGCGCCGCTCCAGCGGACGCACCAACGGAGCGACGCCGAGCGACAGCAGCGGGACGCCGACCAGGACGATGATCCCGAGCGTGACGTTGCTGAAGACCAAGATGGCGGCCACCGCGAGGAACGCGATGACGGCCCCGATCATGCGGGGCAAGATGTCGAAGGCGTTGCCGATCCGCTCGACGTCGTTGGCGGACGCGGCGACAACCTCACCGGTGGCCACCTGCTTCGGCAGGTCGGCGCCCAGCTCGGCTGCTCGGCGTATGAGGAGCTGCTGCACGCGCGCGCCTGCGGTGATCCAGTTGTTCACGGCAAATCGGTGCCGAACGAGGCCGGCGCCGGCAACGGTGAACCCCAGCGCCAGCACCACACCAGCCCACATCAAGGCCCGCGACTGATCCGTTTCGCTGATGGCCTGGACGCCGGCGCCGAGCGCGCCAGGGATCAAGGCCTGGCCGACCATCCAGACCACGCCCCAGAAAATCCCGAGCCCCAGCAGGCGCTTCTGGTGCAACCCGATCCACCGCAGAAATCGCCCTTGCGTCGAAAGATCGGGAGTCCCAGGATCGGCGAACGGGAGATGGTCGAACATAGCCTCCCCACGCTAGGGGACGCGTGCGTCCCGAGGCCAACGAGTTGTTGCTGCATCGCTACGATCGAGCAATGGCAGCCGACACGTTCGACACCGTCTTGGTGGTCGATTTCGGCGCCCAATATGCGCAGTTGATAGCGCGCAGGGTTCGCGAGGCCAGGGTCTACAGCGAGATCGTTCCGCACACCATGTCGGTCGACGAGATGCTGGCCAAGAAGCCCGCGGCGATCATCTTGTCGGGTGGCCCCAGCAGCGTCTATGCCGATGGGGCGCCGCAGGTGGACCCGGAGATGTTCGGGGCCGGCGTCCCCGTTTTCGGCATTTGCTACGGCTTCCAGGCGATGGCACAGGCCCTCGGTGGCGAGGTCGCCAGGACCGGGACGTCGGAGTTCGGTGGAACGTCGTTGAACGTGGTTGACCGCGATTCGGTGCTGTTCGACGGGCTCCCGGGTGAGCTCTCGGTCTGGATGTCACACGGCGACTCGGTGACTCTGGCGCCGAGCGGCTTTGCCGTTTCGGCCATGAGCGAGGGCGCGCCGGTGGCGGCGTTCGAAAACGTGAACGCGCGCCTCGCCGGCGTCCAGTTCCACCCTGAAGTCATGCACACGCAGAACGGACAGGCCGTTCTCGAGCACTTCCTGTATGACATCGCGGGGTGCCGGCCGACGTGGACGATGGCCAACGTCATCGACGAGCAGGTAGAAGCGATTCGCGAGCAGGTTGGCGACAAGCTCGCTATCTGCGGCTTGTCCGGCGGCGTCGACTCAGCCGTTGCGGCAGCGCTCGTCCAACGCGCCATCGGGGATCAGCTGACGTGCGTGTTCGTCAACCACGGACTG
>DASUFV010000045.1:0-2239 GCA_036274415.1 Actinomycetes bacterium | reverse complement strand
TGCAACGACGCGTTCCCTCCAAATGACGGAACAATTACAGATTCATCAATTCACGTTCCCCACGATGAGTGTGTGAAAGTTCCATAAGACGGAGGGAACGCGTCGTTGCACCCAAACCGGGGGTCGGGGTGGGGGTGGCGCGCATGGGGGGTGGGGACGCCGGTACGGGGGACGACCCTGACATGTCGTGACAGACACGGCTTCCTCATCTGCGGTCGGCGGGTTCGCTGACGAGGTGACGCGCGGCGAGCCGTCTGAGCGGTACGACGTCTTCGCGGTGCAAGAGAAGTGGATGCCGGTGTGGGACGAGCTCGCGCCTTTCCGCTCCGGACGCCCCGACGACCCGCGTCCGAAGAAGTACGTGCTCGACATGTTCCCGTACCCCTCCGGCGACCTGCACATGGGCCACGCCGAGGCGTACGCGCTGGGCGATGTGGTCGCCCGCTACTGGGTCCAGCGCGGATTCAACGTGCTGCACCCGATCGGCTGGGACGCCTTCGGCCTGCCCGCAGAGAACGCCGCGATTCAGCGCGGCATCGACCCCGCGGCCTGGACGTACGAGAACATCGCGACCCAAAAGGCGTCCATGCGCCGGTACGCCTGCTCGTTCGACTGGGACCGCGTCCTCAACACCTGCGACCCCGAGTACTACCGCTGGAACCAGTGGCTCTTCCTGCGCTTCTTCGAGAAGGGCTTGGCCTATCGCAAGCCGTCGATGGTCAACTGGTGTCCCAACGACCAAACCGTGCTCGCCAACGAGCAGGTCGTCAACGGGCTCTGCGAACGCTGCGACACTCCGGTCACCAAGAAGAAGCTGACCCAGTGGTATTTCCGCATCACCGAGTACGCCGATCGGTTGCTGGACGACATGGCGCAGCTCGAAGGGCAGTGGCCCGAGAAGGTCCTGCTGATGCAGCGCAACTGGATCGGGCGCTCCACCGGCGCCGACGTCGCGTTCGAGATCGAGGGACGCCCTGAGCCGGTCACCGTCTACACCACCCGCCCGGACACCCTGTACGGCGCGACGTTCTTCGTCGTCGCAGCCGACTCCGACCTGGCCGCCGAGCTGGCGTCCGGCTCACCGCCTGAGGTGCAACAGCAGTTCGCCGACTACCTCGAGCAGGTACAGCGGACGTCCGAGATCGATCGCCTGAGCACCGACCGGCCAAAGACCGGCGTGTTCCTGCAGCGGCACGCGATCAACCCCGTGAACGGTGAGCGGCTGCCCATCTACGCGGCCGACTACGTGCTGGCCGACTACGGGCACGGCGCGATCATGGCCGTGCCCGCGCACGACCAACGCGACCTCGACTTCGCCCGCGCCTTCGACCTGCCAGTGCGCGTCGTCGTCAACACCGGTGAGGACGACCCTGCGTCCACTGGGCAGGCGACCACCGGCGACGGCGAGCTCATGAACTCCGGCCCGCTGAACGGCCTCCGCAAGGAAGCGGCAATCGAGAAGATCATCGAGATTCTTCGCGAGAACAAGCACGGGGACGCCGCGGTCAACTACCGCCTGCGCGACTGGCTGATCTCGCGGCAGCGCTACTGGGGCACGCCGATCCCGATCGTCTACTGCCCCGACTGCGGCGAGGTCCCGGTACCGGACGACCAGCTGCCGATCACGCTCCCGCCGTCGGCCGGCCTCGACATGAAGCCGAAGGGAACGTCGCCGCTCGGCGGAGCCACCGACTGGGTCAACGTCCCATGCCCCACATGCGATGGGCCGGCCACACGTGACACCGACACCATGGACACGTTCGTCGACTCGTCGTGGTACTTCCTGCGTTACCTCGATCCACACCTGGACGCCGCACCGTTCGACCCCGAAGCCGCGCGCGAATGGCTGCCGGTCGACCAGTACGTCGGTGGCGTGACGCACGCGATCCTGCACCTGCTGTACGCCCGGTTCTTCACCAAGGTGCTCTACGACCTCGGCCACGTCGAGTTCACCGAGCCGTTCACTCGACTGCTCAACCAGGGCATGGTCGTCATGGGCGGGTCCGCCATGAGCAAGTCGCGCGGCAACCTCGTTCGCCTTTCCGATGAGCTCGAAGCCCATGGCGTGGATGCCATCAGGCTCAGCATGGTGTTCGCGGGCCCGCCCGAGGACGACATCGACTGGTCGGACGTCTCGGCGGCCGGGTCACGCAAGTTCCTGTCCCGCGCCTGGCGACTGGCGGGTGACGTCACCTCCGCACCCGGCACCGACCCCGCGTCCGGTGACCCCGACCTGCGC
>DASUFV010000044.1:0-9182 GCA_036274415.1 Actinomycetes bacterium | reverse complement strand
TGCTGGCCGCCCCAGCCGGCGTGAACAAAGTGGGGCTCCACATCGGCGTCCAAGTCATCGGACGCCCACAGGGTGATGACGCGCTGCTCGGTTGGGCTGGCTGGGCTGAGGAGCGCGGGGTGTTTGCCGTACAGCGGCCGTTCTCCGCTGTCAGGGACGTCGCAGACCCTACGCTGACCGCGTGATCGACGCTGACAACGTTCAGAAGGCGACACCGTGGGCGCGCAAAGCGGCGTTGGTCATCTTCACGCTGACTGTGGCGCAGCTCGTCGTTGCTGCCTTTGTCCCCAACCTCGAGCAGTTCGAAGGCAAAGGGTTCGGTGCGCGGCTCATTGCGTACCCGGTGATGATGCTGGCCCTGCCCGCCGCGTACCACTGGTGGTCTCTCCAACAAGACCAACCGCGTCCGACGCCCTGGGACGCCTACGCGCTCATCTGGACGCCGTTCCTGATCGATGTCACCGGAAACACGCTCGATCTCTACGACTCGGTGACGTGGTGGGACGACGCGAACCACTTCGTCAACTGGTTCTTCTTGTGTGCCGGCATCGGCCTGATCGTTGCGAGGACGGCCGTGATCCAACCCTGGGTTCTGCTGTGGCTCACGGCAGGATTCGGGGCGCTGTTGGCGATCGTGTGGGAGGTCGGCGAGTACTTCGCCTTCATCCGGTACGGAACCGAGATCGAGTCCGCCTACCGCGACACGCTGGGCGATGAAGTGCTCGGCAGCGCAGGTGCGCTCGTTGCCGGAACGCTGCTCGCCGTCCTGAGCCGCCGCAGGCTCAAGCCCTCGGCTTGACCTTGTTGGGGTCGAAGATCGAGAGGTCAGCGACTGTCGCAGTGTGACCGCCGACTGACACGACCGTGTCGTTGTCGGCCGCACTCGAGTCGATCACCGCGAGCGCGATGTTTCCGAACCGTGGGCTGCTGGTCGGGCTCGTGAGCGTGCCCACCACAGCACCGTCGCGCGTGACCTCCGCCCCGATCTCCGGAAGATCTCCAGGCTCGAGTCGCAGGGTCTTCAGCCGACGAGGTGGGTTGTCAGCAATCGCCTGCAGGGCCGACTTGCCCACGTATGTCACGTCGGGCGCGAAGCTGACCATGCGGTCGAGACCGAGGTCGAACGGTGTCCGCTGCCCCGGCTCGTACTCGTACTCGAAGACGATCAGTCCGGCCTCGACGCGGGCGATGTCGATCGCGTTGAAGCCAACCGGGACGACGCCGGCGTCGCCCAGCTTCAGCCAGAGCTCCTCGGCCTTGTCCCTCGCGGGGATCAGCTCGTAGCCGAGCTCTCCGGAAAAGCCCGTGCGTGACATGAACACGTCAATGCCAGCGATCGACACAGGCTCTGTGGCGAACCGGAAGTACTTCAGAGTGCTGAAGTCGAAGTCGCCCAGGGACTGCAAGATCTCGCGTGAGCGGGGGCCTTGCACCGAGATCAGCGGCATGTCGTGCAGCCGGTTCTCTATCTGCACGTCTGCACTCGGTACCAGCTTGCGGACGTACTCGTCGAACGTCTCGGCGTTCGTGAAGGTGTAGTAGGTGCCGTCGGCCAGCTTGTAGATGGTGCCCTCGTCCTGCACGAGCCCCGCGTCGTCGACGAAAGCGCCGTACTTGACCTGCCCAGCCTCTTGCGTGGAGAGGTTGTTCGTGAACCCCGCTTGCAGGGCAGCCTGCGCATCGGGGCCGCTGACCAGCCACTTGTTCAGCGCATAGACATCCCACATACCTGCGCCAGAGCGAAGCGCCTCGTACTCGGCGGCCACGTCGCCGAAGTCGAGGGTCCACATCCACCCGCCGAAGTCATCGAACGTGCCACCTTGCCGCGCTTGGACGTCATACAGGACAGATCGAATCGGCTCATCGGCCATCGCGGACCACCTCCGGCGCTTACCTTGGCGAACTAGTACTGACTAGTCAATCAGTCAGGATGCGGCCGCGCTGGCGGTTGACCCACGTGGTGGCACAGGAGCAGTGACCGCCGCTAGTCGCAAGAGCTCCTCGAAGAAGCTGCGGCGCTTCTTGGGCTTGCTGTAGCCGTAGCTCCGCCCCTGGACCTGCCCCTGATGGGACTGCCCCTGGGAGGACTGCCCCGGTTGCTGGGCTGGCGGTGTGCCTGCAGGCGCTGGCTGTGGCTGTGACCACGCGCGCTCGGCGTCTATCAGGTGTTCGAGCTCGCCGCGATCCAGGAAGAGGCCGCGACAATCCGTGCACTGGTCGACGTGGACGCCGTTACGTTCGTACTGGCGCATTTGGCCGTGGCAGTGGAGCCGCAGAACTACTCGCCCGGTGTCGGGCAGTTCCACACACCGACCCGAGCCTCACGAGCTGCACTCGCAGCCTCCACGAAGTCGTCGCGGTGCAAGTACGCGCGGTCGAACGTGTACTCCAGCGCATACCCCCGCCGCACTGCGATCAGGTTGAACAGGCGCGGGTGGGGTGCCGCGATCCATACGTACGCGAGCGTCCGACCGTATAGATCACGCCTGCCTTGGGACGTGTCGAACTCAAGGGTCACCCGTCGCCCCAGCAGCACTTCCTCCGTAAAGCGCGTGGCCTCGGGCCCGAAACACTCGACGCCTTCATTCGGGTGGACTGTCTCGGGCGTATCGATTCCGATCAGCCGCACCGTTCGAAAGCGATTGCCTCGCCGCACTTCGATGGTGTCGCCATCGATCACCCGGACGACCCGCCACAGGTTGGTTGTTCGAGATTGCTGGGCCGGTTGCTGGGCCGGCTGGGGCTGCTCGGCGCAGCCTCCGAGGGTCACGGTCAGCACCGCGGTGACCAGCGCGCAGCACAGTCGGCTCATCGGTGAGGCATCGCACACCGTGTCGCTGCACACCGTGTCGCTCCAAAGATGTGGCCGTTGCTCCGGTCAGAATGATCCCGACGTAAGAAGGCCCCTCCCACTAGGCATGGGAGGGGCCTCCTGCGTATCACCCGAAGGTGATCCGCGGTTCGACCGGAGTCGAACCCGACCTGGCCGAAGCCACGTCGGACGCTGCTGCGCCTCCCCATTCGAGTGAAGCCGCCGGTTGCCCGTCGCTTCATCTCGGTCGCCAGTTGCCTGTCGACTCAACCCGTTAGTTGCCCTCCGGGTCTGTCCTCCGGTTGCCCTTCGGACTGGGTGCGCCTTGCGGCGTCGTGGAGAAGTTGTATGCCCAGTGCGGCGCGCTGCGCAAGGGCTTTAGGCGAGCAATTCCGATCACTTTCTTCACACACAGGAATGTCCACACGTGGCCACGCGTGCGTCCCCAATTCGTCCCCAGCCTCGTCCACAACGGCTGTGCACGAAGGCGTTCGCGAAACGCTCAGTTCTTGCGGTTCCCGGCGTCGGCGTGACGTTTGAAGGACGCCTCGATCTCTCGCTCGGTCTCTGCTCGGCCTTCCCAGGTGGCGCCTTCGACCGACTTGCCCGGCTCGAGATCCTTGTAGACCTCGAAGAAGTGCTGGATCTCGAGCTTGTCGAACTCGGGCATGTGGTGGATGTCGCGCAGGTGCTCCTTGCGTGGGTCGTGCGCCGGAACGCAGACCACCTTGTCGTCTCCGCCCGCCTCATCGGTCATGCGGAACATGCCGATCGCACGGCACTTGATGACGCACCCAGGGAAGGTCGGCTCGTCCAGCAGCACCAGGGCGTCCAGCGGGTCGCCGTCGAGCCCCAGGGTGTGCTCGATGAACCCGTAGTCAGCCGGGTAGCGGGTAGAGGTGAACAGCATCCGATCCAGACGGATCCGGCCGGTCTCCTTGTCGAGCTCGTACTTGTTGCGGTGGCCCTGCGGGATCTCGATGAAGACGTCGAACTCCACAGGCGGTCCCTTCTGGATACGGCGGGGGAGGAGCGGCGAAGCCGTGGCTTAGGGTCGCTTCGCGCGGATTCAGTGCCCATTCAGTGTCCCGCACACCCAGTGGTCGACCTCGAGGGGGTCTCGATGCCCCGGGCTCGGTGGTGGGTCATTGCTGCCCTTGCGGTGGTGACCGTGGCAGTCGTCACCTTGGACGTCACCGGGGTCATCTTCGACGACCCGCCTGACCCGCCGCCTCCGCTGTCGCTGCCAACGGGAGCACCCGCCGACGAGGACCGCCCCGCAGCGGTCAATCCCGAGCCCGGCTCCCCGGATCCGGCGATGCTCCGCCGGGTGGAACGGCTGCTCGGGGACGACGATCTGGGGCGCTCGGTGCACGCGATGGTGGCTCCGCTCGCCGACCCCATGAGTCCTTGGACTGAGCGCAGCGCCGCAGCTGCCGCAACACCCGCGTCCACCCTCAAGCTCTGGACCGCAGCTGCCGTGTTGGACGCCTTTGCTCTCGACGAACGGTTGAGCACTTCAGTGGTGTGGGACGCCTCGTCGAAAACGCTCGTACTCATTGGCGGGGGCGATGCCACGTTGCGCACAAGGGCGACGAAGGGTGCTGAGTCGCACCACGCCACGCTGACCGAACTGGCACGTCGGACGGCGCGATCGCTTGACCGATCCGGCATCGAACAGGTGCGGGTTGCCTACGACGCGACCCTCTTCACCGGGCCTGCTGTCTCGCCTGACTGGGAGCCGACGTACGTCACCTCTGGCGTGATCGCACCTGTCACCGCCTTGATGGTCGACCAAGGGATGATCGACCCGCCCTCCCTGGCGCGTTCGTCCGATCCGGCCGAGACAGCGGCAGTGACATACGCAGAGCTGTTGGACGCGGCAGGCGTCACAGTGTCCGGCCGTCAGCAGTCTGTTTCGGTGACCGATCACTTCCCCGACTCCGAAGAGATCGCACGCGTCGAGTCCCCACCTGTCGGTGATCTGGTCGAGGGGATGCTGCGCGACAGTGACAACCAGCTGGCGGAGGCGCTCGGACGGCTGGCCGCCGAACGAGCCGGGTTCCCGGCGTCGTTCGAGGGGGCCGGTTATGCCATCGAGGCGGCCGCGGAGTCTCGTGGTGTCGACCTGCAAAGAGCGGAGATCGTCGACGCAAGCGGGCTGTCCCGCGCTGACCGGTTGACCGCTGCGGCGCTCGTGGATGCGCTGCACTTCGCGGCGAGCGAACCTGATCTGTCACCGATCTTGTCCGGGCTGGCCGTGGCTGGATTCGACGGCACCCTGGCTGACCGTTTCAATCAAGGGGCAGCGGCCCAAGCCGCGGGCGTCGTACGCGCCAAGACCGGAACCTTGACCGGAATCTCGTCCGAGGCAGGCATCACCACAACCTGCGACGGAACGCTGGTTTCATACGCCTTCGTCGCCGACGCGGTGCCGGACACCGCAGCGGCGCGCAGCGTGCTTGACCGTGCGGCTGCACAACTCGCGGTGTGTCCTTAGCGAGGGCCACGTACGGTGTCCTAATGAGCAATGGCGCAATCGACTGGACCCTTGCGCGCACGGTCGCGCACCGCGTAGGCGGCAAGGGGCCGACGATCGGCCGTGAGGGGGCTCAACAAGCCGTCGAAGAACTGCGGGTCGGTGCAGAGACGGCCGTCCATGTCGTCCACGACATCACCGGATTGGACGCAGGTACCGCAAACAGCTCGGTGCGTGTGGTCGATCGCTCACGGTGGGTAGACGCCAACGCTGCCGCCTTCGCCACTGTCCTTGAACCGCTGACGAGACGAATGGGTCGCGACGGTACGGGTGCGACTGGCGCCATCGGCTCGCGGGTCGCCGGAGCGGAGATCGGTGCCGCATTGGGCTTCCTGTCGGCCCGCGTCCTGGGGCAGTACGAGCTGTTCACCGCCCCTGGTTCGGAGCCCCAGCTGTTGCTGGTGGCTCCGAACGTGGTCGACGTCGAGCAGCGCCTCGGCGTTCGGCCGTCGGACTTCCGCCTCTGGGTCTGCCTCCATGAAGAGACGCATCGCGTCCAGTTCACGGCTGTGGAGTGGCTCGGCCCGTGGCTGCGCGAGCAGATCGGCTCGACGCTCGACGACCTGTCCCTCGAACCCCGTGAGATGGGACGCCGCCTGCGGCAGATCGTTGCAGCAGTCCTGGGTGCGCTTCGCGGCGTCGACGTCGTGAAGGCACTCGAGCAGTTCATGAGCGAAGAGGAACGCGATGTCCTTGA
The DNA here is from genome assembly GCA_036274415.1 of Actinomycetes bacterium. Lineage (GTDB taxonomy): Bacteria > Actinomycetota > Actinomycetes > JAHEKZ01 > JAHEKZ01 > JAHEKZ01. The sequence goes on along the minus strand of DASUFV010000044.1, from coordinate 3,134 downwards.
CCGGCTCACTGCAGTGATGTCCCTGCTCGAGGGCCATGCAGACGTGGTGATGGACGAAGTCGACTCAGGAGTCATCCCAACCGTCGACGTGTTGCGCAAGCGGATGAACGAGCGCCGCACGAACCCCAAGGGCACCGAAGCATTGGTGCGACGGCTGCTCGGCATGGAGGCCAAACTGGCTCAGTACCGCGACGGAGCGAACTTTGTGCGAGCAGTGGTCGGCGAAGTGGGCATGACGGGCTTCAACCGCGTGTGGGAGAGCCCCGACGCACTGCCCTCACGCGAGGAGTTGCACGCACCGCAGAAGTGGGTCGCCAGGGTGGGCGCCCAGGCATGAGCGACCTGCACCCCGCGATCGCCGAAGTGAGGCGGGCGGTGCGCGGTGCCTTGGCAGACCTCGACCCCGGAACCCGCGTCCTGGTTGCGGTCAGCGGCGGTGCTGACTCGATGGCGCTGGCCGCGGCAGCACACTTCGTTGCGGAGCGTGCCGTACTGCAGCCGATGGCGATCGTGGTCGACCACCAGCTGCAGGAGGCCTCCGGCGAGGTCGCTAGCAGCACCGCCGACCGGCTGAGGGCGCTTGGTTACGAGGACGTTGTGGTGTCGCGGGTTGAGGTCGACGGCGACGGCGGACCTGAGGCCGCAGCCCGCAGCGCGCGATACCGCGCGATCGATGAAGCGGCCGACGCCATGGACGCGGCGGTGGTGCTACTTGGCCACACGCGCGACGACCAGGCCGAGTCGGTCCTGCTCGGTCTCGCGCGGGGGTCTGGAGCAGGGTCGATCAAGGGGATGTCACCGGTCACCGGCAGATACCGGCGTCCGCTGCTCGGCGTGTCCCGCGACACCACGAGGGCCGCGTGTGCGGCCATGAAGCTGGAGTACTGGGACGACCCGCACAACGTCGACGACAAATACGCACGCGTGCGCGTTCGCCAGCACGTGATGCCGGTCCTCGAGAGCGAACTCGGCCCAGGGGTGGCCGCGGCGCTGGCGCGCACCGCTGAGCTGCTGCAGTCCGACGACGACGCGTTGAACGAGTGGGCAAATGAGGTAGCTGCCAAGGCAGCCTCGGGTGACGTGGACGATGCGGGTCACGCAGTTCTGGACGCCGAAGTGTTCGCGACTGCACCCGCCGCCGTTCGTACTCGCGTATTGCGGAGGGCCCTGCTCGCGGCGGGCGTGCCAGGCGGTGATCTGCGGGCCAGCCAGATCGCCGACGTCGATGCTCTCGTCAGCAGATGGAGGGGGCAGGGTGAGGTGCACTTGCCGGGCGGTATCCGCGCGAGCCGTTCGTATGGCAGGCTCCTGATCGCTCGTGCTGGCGCACGATCAGACCCAGAAGCGAGCCGCTAGGACGCCCGAAGTGACCGGGACCGTTGCACGAAGGAGCGCAGGGAACCGTGGACGCCGAGGACATGGGCAACGACCTGGCAGCGGTCCTGATCGACAGCGACCGAATCCAACAGAGGCTCGGCGAGCTTGCCGCGCAGATCGACCAGGACTACGCGGGCAAGGACCTGCTGCTCGTCGGCGTCCTCAAGGGTGCGGTCATGGTGATGGCCGACCTCGCACGGGCCCTCCACACCCCGGTCGAGATGGACTGGATGGCGGTGTCGTCCTACGGGTCGGGGACGCGTTCCAGTGGCGTGGTGCGGATCCTCAAGGACCTCGACGCTGACCTGACCGGACGCCACGTCCTCGTGGTCGAAGACGTCATCGACTCCGGACTGACGCTGCAGTGGCTCCTGCGCAACCTGTCGTCACGAGGCCCAGCAACGTTGGAGGTCTGCACCCTGCTGCGCAAGCCGGACGCCCTCCGCACGTCGGTGAAGTACGTGGGGTTCGACATCCCCGCCGAGTTCGTCGTCGGTTACGGGTTGGACTACGCCGAGAAATTCCGCTCCCTTCCGTTTGTGGGAACCCTTGCCCGCCACGTGTATCGCCCGGGTTCCTGAGCTTCCCCATGGCGGTGGGGCCACCCGCCGCGGTGTACCGTCGAAGCCCAGACTTCCCCAGTTTTCAGGAGGTACGGGGCCTCTCCGCCCCACGCCATGAACATCAAGCGCATCGTCCGCGGTCCCGTCTTCTGGATCGTCGTCGTGGTGGTGCTGGCACTCGTCGTCGCCCAGGTGATGACCGCTGGTGGCGGCTACGAGAAGAAGGACACCTCCGAGGTCATCGACGCCATCTCCGACGGGGAGGCCAAGCAGGTCACGCTGATCGACCGTGACCAAGAAGTCCGAGTCGAGCTCAAAGACGGCTCCAAGATCAAGGCCAACTACATCGAGCCACAGGGTCAGCTGCTGTCCGACCTCGTCGAGGACGTACCTCCGCCCGAGGGCCAGATCAGTGAGGTCCCCTCCGAGGGATGGCTCGTCACCATCTTGTTCACCTTCGGCCCGATCCTGTTGATCCTGGCTCTCCTCTTCTTCTTCATGACGCAGATGCAGGGCGGCGGTTCGCGCGTCATGAACTTCGGCAAGTCACGCGCAAAAGTCGTGACGAAGGACATGCCGCAGACGACGTTCTCCGATGTGGCAGGAGCCGACGAGGCGGTCGAGGAGCTGCAGGAGATCAAAGAGTTCCTGCAAGACCCCGGCAAGTTCCAAGCGGTCGGAGCAAAGATTCCCAAGGGTGTCTTGCTCTACGGCCCGCCAGGCACCGGTAAGACCCTCTTGGCCAGAGCCGTGGCCGGTGAGGCCGGCGTCCCCTTCTACTCGATCTCGGGTTCGGACTTCGTCGAGATGTTCGTCGGTGTCGGCGCGTCCCGAGTGCGCGACCTGTTCGAGCAGGCCAAGGCAAACGCGCCCGCGATCGTCTTCGTCGACGAGATCGACGCGGTTGGACGCCACCGTGGTGCTGGTCTTGGCGGAGGCCATGACGAGCGCGAGCAAACCCTCAACCAGCTGCTGGTCGAGATGGACGGCTTCGACGTGCAAGGCGGTGTGATCCTGATCGCCGCGACAAACCGACCGGACATCCTCGATCCAGCGCTGCTGCGTCCTGGACGGTTCGACCGCCAGATCTCGGTCGAGCGTCCTGACCTGGTGGGCCGGCAGCAGATCCTCGAGGTGCACTCCCGCGGAAAGCCGCTGGCCGAAGACGTCGATCTCACCGCGGTTGCGCGACGC
>DASUFV010000043.1:0-4029 GCA_036274415.1 Actinomycetes bacterium | reverse complement strand
GAGATCGTCACCGGGTTCTCGCTGCAGACCTCGCTCACGGATACGAAGGGGTCCAGCCCTTCGGCGATCAGTCGCACCGTCAGATCGCGGTCGGTGACGATGCCGGTCAGTCGTCCGTCTTGAGTGATCACCACATCTCCGGTGTCGTTGTCCCGCATGAGTTGCGCGGCATCGGCGGCCGACGCATCCGGCTCAACCGTCAGCACCGGACCGTTCATGACGTCACGAACGTCAGTCATCGTCGTCTCCTTCCGACTGCACGTTGGGATGCCGGTCCGTTACCCGCTGGTTCTCACCGTCAAACTCGGAGGAGTGCCCGGCTCCCTCATCGGCGTCGTCAAGATCCGCAGTCCGCGAGCGTTGGGTTTCGCTCATCGTTCCGCCAGCGTTGTGTGCGCGCTCCTCCGGTGGAATCCCAGCTTGATCCATCTGCGCGGCGAGACTCCGGTCGACCCGATCGGCCGGGTCCGTCACGCTATCTGTGGTCTCGGTCTTGCTCCGATCCGTGGATGTCTCTCGGTCTAACGACTCCTTGCTCGAGTCCTTCACGTTTTCGCCTCCCCGCTTTCGGGTAATCACACGGTCATGAACTTGCGTGAGCTCGGGGCCTTCCTGTGGAAGGGACTGGTGGTCAGAGGAGTTGACTCACCTGTCGAGTTCGAGCGGCCCGATCTGGCTGCAGCACTCGTGCCCCACGTCTACCGTCCCCGGTTCCACGCCCTTGTCACAGCGTCCGATGCGCCGATACCCGTCCCAGTACCCGACCGCCGACCCTAGAAACCCACGTGGAGTACGCGATGAGCCCAGCGAGCAAGTCCACGCTGCCCCAATCGATGTTCGAGGACCCGGTACTGCAGGAACTGGTTGAGACCACCCGCAACCGCTACGGCCGAGCGGGTTTGGTTGTGCTGGCCGAACTCTGTCGCCGCGCGCTCACTCAGCCGTCACGGCCACAGCCGGGACTGGTTGGTCCCTGACACCGTGTAGGCGAACTGGCAGGCCGACAGGTAGGCCAATAGCACCTCTAGGAACAGGACGTATGACTCTAGGCACCTCCGTCGGGCGCTGAGACGGTGGATGTGAGCCTGGAGGCCGTCATGAACAACAACCAAGTGGATGTATCCACCGAAATGGCGCAGGACTCAACCGACCGCCAATTGGCCATTGAGCGCTTGAGGGCAAAGCGTGATCTGTCTACTCACGTCGTTGCCTACGTGGTGGTGAACGCCGCGCTGGTCGCGGTCTGGGCGCTCACCGGCACTGGCTACTTCTGGCCAGCGTGGGTGCTGGGCGGCTGGGGAGTAGGTCTCGTCCTTCACGCCTGGGAGATTTACGGTCGGCGTCCCATCACTGAGGACGACATTCACCGCGAGATCGAGCGAGATCGCCGCTGATGTGAGGGGTCTGGCCCTATGCTCCCGACGCATGTCGGACCGGAGCCCCACCCCCGCGGGTAACACCAGGGTCACCGGCAAGGAGCAGTTCTACACCCCACCCTCGGTCGCAGAGCGTGTGGTCGCTGACGTGCTGAACCTGGTCCCGGACGCTCTTGCCCGACCTTGGCTCGAACCCGCGGGAGGAACGGGCTCGTTCATCGAGGCGGCCAGTGCGGCCGGAGTGCTGGACATCGTGAGCGTCGACATCGAGCCCAGGCATCCGCACGTTGCTCACGCGGACTTTCTCAGCCTCGAGCTCGACGTCAGTCGTGCGGTGACCGTCAGCAACCCACCCTTCGGCCGCAACAACGCGCTCTCGATTCCCTTCTTCAACCGCAGTGCCGGTTACAGCGACTACATCGCGTTCATCGTTCCGCGCTCTTGGCGCAAGTGGAGCGTGACAAACCGACTCGACCGACGCTTCCACCTGGTGTCAGATGAGGATCTCACCATCAACTACGTCGACGAGAACGGCTTCGAAACGTTTGGGCGGAACCTGCTGCGAACGTGCGTCCAGATCTGGGAGCGCCGTCCCACCCTTCGACCGCGGCTGTCCGTAGCAGATCGGGGGGTGGTCGCCAGATGCGGACCCGAGGACGCCGACGTCGCGCTCACCATCTTCGGTTTCGGTTGCGGCACCCTTCGGCAGGATTTCCCCCGTCACAAGGTCACTACCGAGATGTACCTCACGCTGAACCACCCGAGGGCGCTGGAGGCGCTGGAGGCGGTTGACTACAGCCGCTTCTCGCAGCACGTCGCCTACACCGAGGCACTGTCGATCCACGAGGTCAACTACTTGCTGAATGAGTACCTCTTCGACGATCCGTGTCTGATCGAGGAGCCCTAGCGCTCCGTTGATTCGCCCAACGCGTCCACCGCTTCGCCGAGTCGAGAGAGGATCTGGTCGACGTCGTCAGGCGAGACCGTGAGCGGTGGCGCCAGCAACACGGCCTCGATCGTCGTGTCACCCAGAGGCGTGGGACAGCTGTAGATCATCAGATGGCGGTCGTGGGCGAACTCCTGCAGTCGTGACGACCCGCCAGCGAGCGGCGCAAGGGACTGTTTGTCGCGCACCAGCTCCAGGCCTTGCAGCAGACCTTGTCCGCGCACCTCGCCGACGTGCTCCGATCGCTCCGCGATGTCCAGCAGACCGCGGCGCAATCGCTCACCCATCGCCGTGCAGTTCTCCAGGAGGTTCTCGTCACGGATGGTGCGGATCACCTCGGCAGCGACGGCGCAGCCGACCGGGTTCCCCGAGTAGGTGTGCCCATAAGGGAAGCCCTCGGGAACCGAGCTGAAGACGTCGGCGATCGCACCCGACATGGCGAGGCCGGAGAATGGCGTGACGCCACTGGACACGCCCTTGGCGTACGTCACGATGTCGGGCTGCACGTCCCAGTGGTCAACGGCGAACCAGGTCCCGGTGCGGCCGAAGCCGGTGACCGTCTCGTCGCAGATCATCAGCACCTCGTACCTGTCGCACAGCGCCCGCACGCCCTGCAGGTAGCCGTCCGGTGGCACGACAGCCGCGGTGCTTGCCCCGGTGATCGGTTCGAGGAAGACGGCCGCGACATTCTCAGGTCCACGGCGCAGCAATGCGTCCTCGATCTGCTGCACACCGAAGGCCGCTTCTTCGTCGGGAGATCTCCTGGTGCGAATGTCGGCGTTGGGTGCCTGGGCAACGGGGTTGTTCTCGAGCACGTGGTCGAAGGATTCCCGCCATCGCGATCCGGATAGTCCGAGCGCGCCCAGCGTCGAGCCGTGAAAGCTCGGAAATCGCGAGATCAGCTGGGTCTTGTTGGAACGCCCGAGATGCTGCCAATACAGCAGAGCGAGGTGAATGGCCGACTCGATCGATTCAGACCCCGAAGAGTTGAAGAAAGCCCAGCCCCCGTCCATGGGAGCCACCTCACGGATCAGTTGGGCAAGCTCGAGCATCGGCTCGTTGGAGAACGAGAACCGATACGTGAACGTCAGCTTCTCGAGCTGTGCTTGCGCTGCTTTGACGAGGCGTGGATGGCAGTGACCGAGACTCATGACCATCGCTCCGCCGCACGCGTCCAGCCACTCCTGGCCGTCGCGGTCGTAGATGCGCATGCCCGAGGCGTGAGTAGCGACCGGAAGGCGACGCCCCGGCGACGCGGTGAGTGAGTAGTCGCGTTCGGTCACGCGCTGATCGTACGGGCGGTCAGCGGGTCGGCTTCACCCAGATCAACGCGTTGGGGATCGGGCGCTGCCAGAGGTTGTCCGGGTCGTCAACGCGATCCCAGTCGCCGTCCGCGCGCCGGACGACGGCCGTCGCCGACCCACCGCCATCAAGTTCGGACGCCTCGACGAAGCCGAGGGCAGCAGCCACGTTTGCCTCTTGCGCTAGGCCGAGACCACCGACGCGGTAGCCGTTGCGGTCGTAGCCACTGCCCGGGAGCGACAGCGTCATCCACGTGCCCTGCGCGTCCCAGCCGACCGTGGTCCGAGGTCGTTGCGGGTACCACCGCGGCTCGCAGGGCAAGGCAACCTGGCCGCCGTCGACGAGCGCGACGCCGCGTCCGATGGCTTCGCGAAGTTGCACACCGCCCGGAGCGCTCTGTTTCAC
>DASUFV010000042.1:0-31454 GCA_036274415.1 Actinomycetes bacterium | reverse complement strand
CTACCGTTCTCGATCTTGGTGCTGCTGCCACGTTTGAGAACGCTTGATCCATCGATGCTCGAAGCAGCCCGCGACCTCGGATCAGGCGACCTCACAGCCTTTCGGCTGATCACCCTTCCGCTCCTTGGTCCTGCTTTGGTTTCGAGTTTCCTGATCAGCTTCGTCATCTCTTTCGACGAGTTCGCGATCGCCTCGTTCCTTGCGCCATCAGGCCAACCCACGTACCCGGTCTTCCTCTACGCGAGCTCGCGCACCCCTGCCCTCTTGCCGCAGGTCGTTGCGATCGGCACGTTGGTGATTCTGCTTTCCGTCGTGCTTGTTCTCATCGCCGAAGGTGGACGCAGATGGGCGGAGCGGCGGCTTGTCGGCGACGTCGAGGGTTCGACGGGGGATCCGCTGGCCGAGGGGTTGGTCGGTACGGCATCGGCAGGCGAGGAGGCACGGTGATCGCTAACACTTCGCCCATGAGAGGGGAGGAGCCATGGCCGGTGGTCAAGTAGAGCTCGTACAGCTCACGAAGCGCTTCGGGTCGTTCACGGCAGTCGACGGGATCAACGTTGACATCCCTGCCGGCGAGTTCTTCTCCCTCCTTGGGCCCTCTGGGTGCGGCAAAACGACGACGTTGCGAATGGTGGCCGGCTTCGAGCGGCCGGACGCGGGGGCGGTACGCCTTGACGGAACCGACATGTCGAGGACGCCGCCTGCACGGCGTCCCGTGAACACCGTGTTCCAGAGCTACGCACTGTTTCCTCACCTGAGGATCCGCGACAACGTTGCCTTTGGGTTGCGCCGGCAAGGTGTCCCAAAGGTGGAGATCAACACACGAGTGGCTGAGGCACTCGAGCTGGTGCAGCTGACCGAATACGCAGGACGCAAGCCCGGCCAGCTGTCGGGTGGGCAGCAGCAGCGAGTGGCCCTGGCTCGGGCCTTGGTCCTGAAGCCAGCTGTGCTCCTACTGGACGAACCGCTCGGCGCCCTTGATGCCAAGCTGCGGCGGCAGCTCCAGGTCGAGTTGAAGCAGCTGCAGGAGCAGGTCGGCATCACTTTCGTCTACGTGACACACGACCAGGAGGAGGCGCTCACGATGAGCGACCGCCTGGCCGTGATGAACCGCGGCACGGTGGAGCAGGTAGGTCGGCCCAAGGACGTCTACGAAGAACCAAGGACGGCGTACGTTGCGGATTTTCTTGGGGTATCGAACCTGATGCCGGCAACCGTCAGTGGTCCGAGTGGGGACGGTGCCCGGGTCAAGCTGGGTGACTTCGAGCTCGAGTCGGTCGCCGGCGACACGTCCGTTCGCGGCCAGGCAACGGTGACCATTCGCCCGGAGCGCGTGTTGCTGGAACGCCAAGACACCGGGGGTACGAACCGGATTCCGGGAGTCGTCGAGCGAACGGTCTACCTGGGCGCGACGCTGCAGGTGCACGTGAAGCTGGCCTCGCAGGCTCGGATCACGGTTCTCGCAACTCACCAGGGTGATGAGGCTCCGCCCGAGCTGAGCCCGGGCACGGCGGTGACGTGCTACCTGCCTGCAGGTGCCCTGCGGATCCTGCGGCCGTCTTCAGCGGCAGAGACCACGGATGCCCAGAGCGCGAACGCGTGAGGTGGCGAAGGACAAGAGTTCTGGCAACGGTCAGCCTGCTGACGGTGTTGTCGTTGTCGGTATTGACGGTGGCAGCGTGCGATGGGTCATCGGACCCACAAGCCGCTCCATCGTCGTCGGCCAGGACGTCGCCAACATCGCCACCGACGATCCCAGCGGAGCAGTCACGCGTCGCTCGAGAGCAGCTTGTCTCGCGGGCAGAACTGCCCCACCTCTTGGCCCAGTCGTCCCGGCTGACTGCAGAGGATCTGGCCGAAGAAGTTGATGATCCTGGAGTGCTCACTCAGCTCGCCCGCAACGGCTTTCTGGGTGGGTTCGTGCGCGACCTGCGTGGCCGCGCCCGCGACATCACAGGTGCAGACAGCCGGGTCTTGCTCTTCGCATCGTCTCAAGGCGCTGCCGAGTTCTCCGCGTTTGTCGCTGGTGCCCCTGACCCGTTCTTCGGTGGGCCGAGCAAGGTGAAGGGTCTGACGGTCGGCGGGCGCAGCGGCTACTTGATCGAGCCACCGATCTGTGACTGTCCTGGTGCCTACCCCGTGTATGTCGGGATCGTCGCGGACGGGCCCCGCCTCTTGTGGCTGCAGCTGACCGGGCCGCGGGTGTCCATTGACGACGTCCACCACCTGCTGGAAGGCGCCCTTAGCCGCGGCGACTAGGACCCGAACCGCTCACCACCTTGGTCTGCTGCCGAGAGGAGTTGAAGGGACAGTTATCAGACGTAATCGGCCCGAAAAGCGTCCCTACGGCTCCTCTCGGCGTGGAAGTGTCTGAGGTAGCGCATGATCTTTTCGCGAGTAGGCCCAGTCCCGAACCAACTCACCTACTCTCGTGAAGATGTGCGTTGATGCCCCCCACGATCACGATCATGAGCACGGAATCTCCCGACGTCGCTTCATGGCATTGGGTGCAGGCGCCGCGGCCGGGACGCTGATTCCGGCGACGCTTTCTCCGCCTGAGGCTGAAGCGGTTGCTGCGTTGGACGCGGCGCGTCCGTTCTCGATGGCGATGCACATCCACTCGTCGTTCAGCGAGGGCTGGGCTTCGATGAGCCAGCACCTCGATCAGGCGACCAAGAACGGCGTAAAGGTGATCTGGTGGACCGATCATGACTTCCGGATGTCAGGCAACCGGTTCAAGAACGAAGTGCACTTCACCAGCCTCACGAATGAGACGGGGCAGGGAGGACGGTGGGAGTGGAAGCAACGCACCACCGGCCCTTTGACCGCCGGCTCGAGCGGTCAGATCGTCCAGACACCGGCGTCTCCGAACGATCCTGTCGCTCAGGGCAGCTTGTCGATCACGGCAACGAGCCAGACATCCGAGCTCGCCACGCTGGGGTTCTTTGCTGACTCCCACCCGGCCGGCTGGAACTACCAGACCAACCTCTTCGGGCAGGTGTTCACGATCGATGTCCGACCGACATCGATCGGCACGAACGCCTTCCTCGAGCTACTCATCGGCACGAGCTATCACCCGGCAACCAATGGTCGTCCCGCTGGCCAATACACCGTGTCCTATCGAATCGGCGGCGATCGGCCCCCCGGTACTCGAGTGACGCAGGGGATCAAGGGCATCGTGTACGTGGCCGCGACGCCCAACCAGTGGAACACCATTGAGGTCACACCGTCGGACGACATCGCGTTGCTCTGGCCGGACCTCGAACACCGCGACTTCGCGTCCAACGCCATCACGCTTCTGGCTGGCAGCACCGGCGCGACGGCGAGTGGGTACTTCGATTATCTACGCTTCCGCCGCCCCAAGAGCAGCGGCAACATTCCATTGCGGACCCAACAGCGCATCAAGAAGAACTACCTGACCAAGTACCCGTCGGTGGCGCAACGCCCCGGCCTGGAGATGGGCGAGCCTCTCCCGCATCTGAGCTGGTTCGGCGACGCACTCACACTGGCTGACTATTCGAACGCGACAGGTGCCAACTACATCCCGTTCATCAAAGAGCGAGTCCAGGAGGCTCATGCCGCCGGCGGACTCGTGTCCTACAACCATCCCTACGGCTACACCAGCATCGGCCTGCTTTCGCAGGCGCAGCAGGACGCGAACCGTGCCTCGTACGCGACCACGCTGCTCAACAACCGCGCCCTCGGCACCGACATCATCGAGGTCGGCTACCGGTCACGTGCGGGCATGGACCTCGCCCACCACGTTGGTCTGTGGGACATCCTCTCGAGAAACGCGCTCTTCATGACCGCGAACGGCACCACCGATGACCACGCCGGAACGAACTGGCTGACCATCAACAACAACTGGGTCACGTCGGTGTGGGCACCGAACAAGAAACTCCCCTCGCTGCTGACCGCACTTCGCGCCGGTCGGGCGTGGACGTCGTCCTTGTCGGGGTTCAAGGGTCAGCTGGACGTCGTGGCTGATGGAACGATTCCGATGGGCTCGGTATCGGTCTCGAGCGTCAATCAACGTCAGGTGACTCTGCTCGCCACCGGGATGCCGGCCGGCAGCACCCTGCGAGTCATTCGTGGCACTGTCGACTACGCCGGCACCGCTGACCCGACACCGAGCACGCAGGTCATAGCCACGTACACCGCCGATCAGTTGTCCGGCGGGGAAGTGAGCCTCAACGTCGACACGACCACGTCACGGTTCGTCCGCACCGAGGTTCGCAACTCCTCCGGCACGACCATCGCGGTGTCCAACCCCGTGTGGTTGCTTCGCCAGCAACCCCCCAATGGCATCCCCGCTGCACGCGCTGCCTGAACGGCGTGCCACTCTCACGGCATGCGAACTTCGGGAGTTGCGGCAATCGCCCTCCTCGCTCTCTCGCTGGGCGGCTGTGGGAGCGGGGCTGAGGAGCAAGTCGGTGAGATGACCGGCGTGATCGTCAAGACCGCCGCCAGCACTCAGGGCCAGGCAGCCTTGGCCAAGGCTGGTGTCGAAGTGTCCGGACCACTCAACTGCACGGCCGATCCGGCCGGTGACGACTTCACGGTCTCGTGCAGCGCCACCAGCGTGGACGGACGTGCTGTGACCCTCACCGGTACCGCTACGTCGGTGCCGGGCGGCACATCGGTGGCCGGGCAGTTCACCGCTACAGCCAATGGACAACAGGTTCTGAGCACCGAGTGTCTAGGAACCTGCTGACGCCGCCTCTCCGAGTTCGACGACGACGTCGATGAACAAGTCGAGGTCCGACTCGGTCGTCATCCAGTTGCTCAGCGCCGGCCGAAGGGCCGCTCTGCCGTCGTAGACGGTTGAGCCCGCGAACACCCGACCGTCATCAAGGAGTCGTTCACCAATAGCGCGGTTGATGGCGTTCATCTGCGAATCGTCGTACTTCCCATTGGGCTCATCAGGCCCTTGGGGGTTGTATCGAAAGCACACGATGTTCAGTGGCACGTCGGCGAGCCGTTCGAGCCGATCGTGGTCGTCTATCCGGCGTGCCAAGTACTGGGCGAGGGAACAGTGACGTTCGACCAGTTCTCGATAGCCCTCGCGCCCGTAGGCGGCCAACGTGGCCCAGATCGGAAGACCTCTGGCGCGCCGTGACGACTCCGGCCCCAGCAAGCCGTATCCGCCGCGGGGGTCGTCCGGACCAGGCAGGTATGCGGCACCGGGCATTCCGAAGGCCCGACCCAGTCGGTCGGGCTCCTTGGCGAGGACGAACCCGCTTTCGTATGGCACGTTGAGCCACTTGTGGGCATCGGCGGCGATCGTGTCAGCGCGATCGATTCCCTTCGTCAGGTGCCGACTCCGCGGCGACAGCTGCGCATAGAGACCAAACGCTCCATCGATGTGCAGCCAAGTGTTGTGGCGCTCAGCGAGGTCGGCCATGGCGTCGATCGGGTCGAAGTCTCCGGCGTTTGGCTCGCCTGCCGTCGCGATGATGACGACGGGGGCACCCGACAACGATTCAAGTCGTCGCTCCAGTCCGACAAGGTCAATGCGGCCCACACCATCACGCGTGAACAACTCGACGCTGGCACGCCCGTGGCCCAGCATCTGCAGCGCTTTGCGAGAACTCGGATGGACGTATCCTCCGCCAAGAACCGGCATGCGAGGCAGTGCGCTGAGGCCCTGCTCGGTGTAGTCGACGCCGTGCTGCTCCGCCCACCAGTGAGTGGCCAGGCCCAGTCCAGCGAGGTTGCCGAACGTCGCACTGGGAGTGAGAACTCCGCCCCATGAGTCGGGCAGGTCGACAAGGTCGCACAGCCAGCGAACTGACGTTGCCTCGACCACGTCAGCGAGCCGTGACGAAGCACGCACGAACGCGTTCTGGTCGAGCAGCGACGTCGTCCAGTCAGCAGCCAGCGACGCGGGCGTTGATCCACCGATCACGAAGTGAAAGAACCGTGGCCCCGCCGAGGCCGTCGCCGTCGCTGTTCCAACGCGCAACAGATCAGCAACCGCTTGCTGCGTACCGAGTCCTTTGGTCGGCAACTTGCCAGCGATCTCGTCCAGGAGCGGGGCCGCCGCGGGATCCCAGACCGGGCGGTCTGGCAAGCCGCGGAGATAGTCCTCCGAGGCCTCCAGCACCAGGCGTAGAGCTGCCAGCGTTTGGTCGCGCTCGGTGATGGGGTCGCCCATGCGTTCCTCCGTCGGCTGGAAGTCCCGAGCGTAAGTCTGGGCGGACGCCACGCTCAATCCCTCGCCAACTTCCCTGTCTGCTTGTAGCGCCTGGCACGATGCATCGCGTGGCAGATCATGAACGGACTGAACCCGACAGGACAGAGCGACGTTTTGAGGTCGTGTCGACGTTGATTCTCGCCATGGCAGCCCTGGCGACAGCGTGGGCGGGCTATCAGGCATCGCTGTGGGACGGCATCCAGTCCAGCGACTACAGCAGGGCGTCTGCACTTCGCACGACCTCGTCGGAGAAGCAGATTGAGGCCCATGAGTACCGCCTCGCCGACCTCAGTGTCTTCGAGAACTTCGTCGACGCGCGGGTTTCCGGTGACAAGGAGCTGGCGTCGTTCTACCGCCAGCGTTTCCGCCCCGAGCTGGCGGTCGCCTACACCGCATGGGTGGCCCTCGATCCCTGGAAGTCATCAGCTGCCGAAGTGCCGCCGAGCCCGTTCAGCATGCCGGAGTACCAGCTCGAGCTGGACCAGGAGTCCGATGATTTGCTCCACGAAGCCGAAGCCACGTTCGCGGCAGGTGAGGACGCCAACACGTACTCGGACATCTTCACCCTCGGCACGCTCTTGTTTGCAGCCGCACTGTTCTTCGCAGCCGTTTCCGAGCGGTTCGAATATCGCGCCGCTCGGTCCTCGTTGTTGGGGATCGCGGTACTGGCCCTGGTTGGAGGTATCGCAGTGGTCGCGACGCAGCCGATTACTTCCGGGTAACTCAACAATGGCAGGCAGGACCGATACGGTGCCCTAGGCACACCCAAGGAGGACCGATGTCCGATGTGACCCCACCGCCACCCCCGCCGCCACCTCCCCCCGGCCAGCCACCCTCAGGTCAGACGCCAGCGTCAGGTGGAGGCAACCTGGAAGCGGGTACAGCGATCTCGTATGGCTGGACCGCGATGACCCGGTACATCGGGCCGTTCATCCTCATCGCGCTTGTCGTGGTCGTCGTGCAGGTGGGCCTGTCCTTCGTCGGTTACGCCTTCGACAACCAGGTGCTCCGGATTATCTGGAACATCGTGGCGTGGGCTATCGGCCTGATCATCGCCATGGGTCTGATCCGCGCAGCGCTGGCGGTACTGGACGGTGAGCGACCGGAAGTCGGCATGCTGTTCCAGACCGAGGGTTTCGTGCCTTACCTGATCGCGACGATCCTGTTCTCCATCGCTGTGGGTATCGGACTGATCCTGTGCGTGATCCCCGGCCTGATTCTCGCTTTCCTCTTCGCCTTCTACGGCTACGCCATCGTCGATGAGAAGACCGGCGACGGCGTCGAGGCGCTCAAGATGTCCTGGCAGCTCGTGTCGCAGAATGTCGGGCAGCTTCTGCTGCTGTTCATCCTCGTCATCTTGATCAACATCGTCGGCTTCTTGCTGCTCTGCGTCGGCCTGCTGTTCACCTATCCGATCGGCGCTGTGGCTATTGCCTACGCGTGGCGGACGATGACCGGTGGTCGAGTAGCGCAACTCGCCTGACCAACGAACGGCTGAGAACGGAACGGCCCACGATGGGCCGTTCCGTTTTCGCGATCAGGTGGCCGAAGCGTCGAAGATGCTTTGGATCGAACGGTCGAGCGTCGCGTTGAACTCGTCGTCCGACTGTTGGGCCGAGAGCCCTTCGGTCAACGCTCTGGAGAAGCTCGCGATCACTCCGGCGTTGGCCGCCAACAACGCATTTGCCTCGTCCCGCGAGTAGCCACCCGACAAGGCCACGACGCGCACGATCCGGGGGTGCGCCACGAAGTCGGCGTAAAGGCCGGTCTTGGACGGCAGCGTGAGCTTCAACATCACATCCTGACCGTCGGGCAGCGCGTCGAGCTTTCGCGCGATGGCGTCGTGGAGAAGTTCCTCTGCCTCCGTCTTCTGCGGGCTCTTGATGTCGACTTCTGGCTCGATGATCGGAACCAGCCCCGCTTGCACGATCTGATTTGCGATCTCGAACTGCTGGTCGACGATGTCCTGAACACCCTTGGCGTCGGCCAACTTGATGACCGAGCGCATCTTGGTTCCGAAAACTCCATGCGACTTCGCCTTGCCCAACACGGTGTCAAGGTCGGGGATCGGCTTCATGACCTGAACGCCGTTCTCCTCGGACGCGAGGCCCTTGTCGACCTTGAGGAACGGGACGACGCCCTTCTCCTTCCACAGGTACTCGGCCGATCCCATCCCCTCGATCTCACGATCCATGGTCATCTCGAAGAGAATCGCGCCGAGTACGCGGTCACCGTTGAATGCCGGACTGGTGATGATCCGACTGCGCATCGCATGCATCAGGTCGAACATCTGAGCCTCGTCGGAATACGCCGACTCGTCGATGCCGTAGAGCTTCAGGGCCTTCGGAGTGCTGCCCCCGCTCTGGTCCAGGGCCGCGATGAAACCGTGACCGGACTTCATCTTGTTGTACATCTGGTCGTCCACCTGGGCCTCCCGTGTTGCGACTGCTGGACTCGCCAAGTACCTCCCTCACCGTACCGCCGCGGGCTCGTCCGCGGCGGGGTGACGGTTTACTCACCGATCCCCAGGTCCGGCAACAGCCGATCCAGCCACCTTGGCAGCTGCCAAGTAGCCCGCCCGAACAAGGTGAGCAGCGCCGGCGCCAAGACCAGGACGAGTGCGGCGGCCAGGAAGACGGCGACCGACAAGCCCACACCGAACTGTTTAACCGTTGGGTCGCCGTTGAGGATGAAGCTGCCGAACACGCAGATCATGATCAGCGCCGCGGCGCTGATCACGCGCGCGCTGTCGGCAAGACCGTGGGAGACGGCTGGTCGAGCGGGGATGCCGTGGTCTCTGGCGGCGATGATGTGGCTCACGAGGAAGACCTCGTAGTCCATCGAGAGTCCGAAGAGGATGGCGAACATCATCAACGGCACGTAGCTGGCAATGGGAACCGTCCCACCTGGGGCGTCCAGACCCACGAGCGAAAGCCCCCACCCCCACTGGAACGTGGCGGTCAGGACACCAAACGAGGCCGCAACGGAAAGAAGGTTGGCGATAGCGGCCTGCACCGGGACTAGCAACGATCGAAACGCCAACAGCAGAAGCAAGAAACTCAACGCCAGGACGACTCCTACGACCAACAAGAGCCGCTGAGAGATTTTCGACGCCAGGTCGACGTAGCTCGCGGTGTATCCGCCGACGTATGACCGCAGGCCCTCATCGGTGTTCTGCGGGAGGACATCGGCGCGGAGATACTCCACGAGTGCGGCAGTCGCATCGGAGGCAGGTGCAGTGTGCGGTACTGCGTTGATGACCAGAGCATCGCCGTTGGCTGACATCTGAGGAGGCGTGAGTGCCTTGACTCCTGGCGTGGCCAACAGCTGGTCCTGCAGCGCGACGACTCGGGGGTCGGTCGCCCGCTTGTCACCACCGGCGGCCGTCAGCTCATTCGTGAGCTTGTTCTGCAGGCGCTCCGCATGCTTCTTCTGCTGCTGCGCCTTCTGCTTCTGCCGCTTGAGTTGGTCCGCCTCACGTTGGAGCTGCTGAGACTGGGCCTCGAGTTCGGATTGCTGCGCTTGGAGATCTGCGGCCTGTGCCTGCAACGCTTCCCCCTGCGCGGTGAGCTCGCGTTTGCTGGCGCGTAACGCGCGTGCCTGCCGTTTGAGGGCGGCTCCTCGTTGCTTCAACGTGTCGCGCTGATTCTCCAGCCGCTCAGCCTTGTCAACGAGCCGCATCCCCTCCCGCTTCAGCTGGTCAGCGCGACGCTGCAGGTCGGCTTCGCGCGCCTGCACCCGATCGAGGCGCTCTTCGAGTCGCCGGATCCGATCCGGATTCGTGGCGTTGTCGATCCGTTCCTCCAGCACGGCCTCTCGCACCCGCACCACTACAAGCGCGGCAGCAACCCGCACGGCTTCCTTGGCCAGTTGGCGCGCCTCTCTTTTCAGCTCGCGCTTCTCAGCAAGCAAAGTGCGCTTCTCTTGCAGGAGTTCAGCCTTCTGGTTCTCCAGGGCAGAAGCTTCCGCTTCTAGGGCGGCCCGTTGGGCGAGCAGGTCCGCTTCCTGCTGCTGCAGGTCGTCACCCTTGGCTTGAAGCACATCTGCCTGAGCCTCGAGGGAGCGTTGCTGGCGCTCCAGGGACTTCTTCTGCGCCAACAGCGACTTCTGTTCCCGCTTCAGCTCGCGCTTGAGCGTCTT
This sequence comes from Actinomycetes bacterium, assembly GCA_036274415.1. GTDB lineage: Bacteria > Actinomycetota > Actinomycetes > JAHEKZ01 > JAHEKZ01 > JAHEKZ01. The sequence goes on along the minus strand of DASUFV010000042.1, from coordinate 21,118 downwards.
CGCCTCTTGGTATTGGCGTGTGAACTGTGCGCTGGCATGCGCAGGAGGTTTCAACGTCGTTGCGATGAGCAGCGGGCCGTTGTAGCCAACCCCTAGGCCATCCTTCACGAGGTCGTACGCCCTGCGCTCGGTCGTCGATGTGGGTGTGACCGCGATGTCTTCCTGACCCAGCTCGAGGGAGAAGACCGGGATGATGGGGGGGACCAGGAGCACCAGTGCCCCGACAATCGCGAGCCACGGGTGACCAGTGACTCCCTCGGCCCAGCGAGTCCAGAACGCGGAGCGGCCCTGTGCAGGACGCCGCTGGAGCCAGTGAGGCAATGAGAGTCGGTAGATGCCGCCGCCAACGACAGAGAGCAGCGCTGGAAGCAGCGTGACCGCGCCGAGAACCGCGATGACGACTGCGACGACTGAGGCCAGACCAATGGAGGTGACGAGTGGAATGCTGGCCACGCCGAGACAGAGGAGGGCGATGATGACGGTTCCACCTGCGAAGACGATCGCGCTTCCTGATGTCGCAACTGCGTGCGCGATCGAATCTCGAATGCTGCTACCTGCGTTGAGCTGGTCCTTGTGTCGCGTCACGAGGAAGAGCGCGTAGTCGATCCCCACGCCCAGCCCGATCATCGTCGCCACGGTTGGCGCGATGCTTGGTACTCCGATCAAGTGGCCAAGTAGGCCGATCACGGAAAGAGCGCACGAGAGCGCCACGATCGCGACGATGATGGGGAGCCCCATCGCGACGAGACTTCCCAGCACGACAGTCAGGATGATCATCGCGGCCGTGAGCCCAACCAGCTCGCTGCTCTCAGTGGCCGGTGTGCTGAGGCGACTGCCAATCGAACCGCCGGCCTCGACCTGGATACCGGCTGGTTCGGCAGCGCCTCGAGCCGCATCGAGGATCTCGCTCGCGAGTTGCTCGTCCACCAGGCCCGAGTCGATGTCGAGGAGAACCGGGGCGTACGCCGTCGCCCCATCCTGTGAGACGAGACCGGCCTCCTGCCCCTTGCTGGAGACGGGGTTGAGCACGCTGTAGACGTGGTCGACGTGACGCATGGCGACCACGGCGTCCTTGACCGCCGCCTTGTGGTCACCGCTCGTGAGCCGACCCTCGGGTGTGTAGAAGACGATCGGGCTCGTGCCGTTCTGCTGCGGGGGAAACCGCTTGGCGAGGACGTCGGTGGCGCGTTGGCTACCGGTGCCCGGTAGGTCGAGGTCGTTGTCGGTCTGAGCTCCGACCAGATTCACCGCGGCGCCAACGATGACCGCCACAAGGACCCAGCCGGCCATGACCCACCAGGCGTGGCGCGCACAGAACCGCCCCACACCCGCCATCAGCCCGGTCATCGACTCGGAGGTTAGTCCCAAACCAGGAACGTGCGGCTACTGCTCCGTCGCCAGTTGGACACCCCACTGCCGCGCTCGGTCCAGCTCACCATCGACCAGGTCGCCCTGCGTGCCCGTGACGTAGAAGGTCTTGGGCGCGTCCATCGTGGCGAACCCGCGACTCTTCAGGCGTCGACGAGCGGCCTTAGCGGCTGACCCTGGCAGGTGCGGTCGTTGCACCTTGGTGTCGAACACCGCCGTTCGAACCCCAGCTGGTCCCTTGACCGAGGCGATCCACTCGCGAATGCCCTCGTGGGTAGTGGCGACTGGATCGGCACCTTGCTCGGAGGCCGACTTTCGGGTGGACGGCCGGCTCATACTGAACGCGTGGGTCGGTCCACCGACGACAACGAGTTCAACGTCGGGGGACACTTCGCGAGGTGCTTCGGAGACTGTGCATACCTGAACCTCAGCTTCGTCAGGTGATGACGAACCGTTCCTAGCCGCAGCTCGCAACCCATCGGCCACTGCGTCTGCGACGGCTCGGGTGTTTCCAAACATGGATTCGCAGACCACGAGTACTTGTCTCATCGTTGCCTCCTTCCCTCCACGTCAACCTTCTCCCCGAGGGACCCGCCGCACCAGGGACCTAGGGCCCGGCATGTGCACGGGCGCCAAGAAGTTCGGTTGAGGAGTACTACCGGCGGCGATACTCAACTAGGGTCCGATCGGACGAACCAGCAAGATGCGTCCGAGTGAGTCACCCAGGTGTACGACCACGGAGGGACCTCATGCTGCACGTTCGACATGCTGCACCAGACAAGCCATCTGAGGACATCTTCGCTTCCTCTGACGTCATCACGGCGTTACCGAAGTACCAGATGCCAGAGCACGAGCAGGACCCGCGTCATGCGTATCGGATGATCCGTGACGAGTTGATGCTCGACGGGAACTCGCGCCAGAACTTGGCAACGTTCTGCCAGACGTGGGTCGAGCCCGAGGTTGTCGCCCTGATGAGCCACACCTTGGACAAGAACATGATTGACAAGGACGAGTACCCGCAGACCGCTGAGCTCGAAGAGCGATGCGTGCACATGCTGGCCGATCTCTGGAACGCTCCCGATGCAGCGCACACGATTGGTACGTCGACGACGGGCTCTAGTGAGGCGGCCATGCTCGGCGGAATGGCGTTGCTCTGGAAGTGGAGGGCCAAGCGCCGCGCCGAAGGAAAACCGACCGACCGGCCGAACCTCATCACCGGCCCCGTCCAGATTTGTTGGCACAAGTTCACGAGGTACTGGGACGTCGAGCACCGTGAGATCCCTCTTGAGGGCGACCGGCTGATCATGACGCCAGAAGAGGTCATGTCCCGGATCGACGAGAACACGATTGGCGTCGTTCCCACGCTCGGCGTCACTTTCACTGGTGACTACGAACCTGTCCATGAGGTGCACGACGCGCTCGATCAGTTGCAGCGCGACACTGGTCTCGACGTCCCCATCCATGTCGACGGGGCAAGTGGTGCGTTCCTTGCACCCTTCACCGCGCCCCGACTCGAGTGGGATTTCCGGCTACCGCGCGTCAAGTCCATCAACGCATCTGGACACAAGTTCGGTCTGGCGCCTCTGGGTGTCGGGTGGATCGTGTGGCGTGACGACGAGGACCTGCCCGATGATCTGATCTTCAACGTGAACTACCTCGGCGGGAACATGCCCACGTTCGCTTTGAACTTTTCCCGACCGGGTGGCCAGATCGCGGTGCAGTACTACAACTTCCTGCGATTGGGCAGGGAGGGCTACCGGAAAGTCCACATGCAGTGCCACGACGTGGCGATGTGGTTGGCCCAACAGATCGCCGAACTGGGGCCGTTCGAAGTGCTCTTCAATGGTGACCCGAACAAGGGCATTCCGTGTGTCGCCTGGAAGCTCACGGAGGGTGTCGACCACGGTTTCACACTGTTCGACCTGGCCGACCGGCTGCGCACCAAGGGCTGGCTGGTGCCGGCGTACACCATGCCTGCCGATCGTCAAGACATGGCGGTGCAGCGGATCTTGGTGAGGCACGGCTTTGGCCGCGATCTCGCCGAGCTCCTCATGAGCGACTATCGGGACGCGCTGGCCCACTTCGACCGTCACCCGGTGACTCGTTCGATGACCGAAGAGGAAGCAGGTGGCTTCACACACTGACTTGAGCGGTACGGCGCCTGATCTGAATCGCCACCAATGGAAAGACCGCGACCGAGAGCGCGCCCGCTCCTACAAGGGCAGCCGCGTTCTCCGGCAGCATCGTCCCGTTTTCCAGGCCGATCTGGGTGAGCGCCACGATGAGGGGCAGCGCGGTCGCACTCAGGAAGAGGAGTTGCCATCGCTCGGATAGCCGGAGGTCGCGCCGGTAGATGAGCAACGCGGGAGCACCTCGAACAACAAGAAGCAGCACGAAGAACACCAGCAGTCGTGCGGGGTTCTCCGCGATCGAGACGATGTCAAGCTCCATCCCAGACGTGATGAAGAAGATCGGGATGAAGAAGCCGTACGCGACCGTGTCCAGCTTTCCCAGCAGGGCCAGCTGTGTTCCACTCGCGTGGTCGCCGGACCTGCGGAGAACCATTCCAGCGAGGAAGGCGCCCAGCACGATGTCCAGGCCGAAGTCAGCAGTGAGTAGGAGCGCGCCGAGCAGCAACGTGATGGTCCAACGCAAGACGGACTGGGTGGTGTCCTCGGATGTGCTCGTCACGATCTCACTGATCCGCGTCCCTGCTACCCACGTGGGAATCCGCGCGGCAATCCACGCACTCACGACCACCGTGGTGATTGCCAGGGCGGACTCCCACGATCCATTGGCTCCAAGAAACACCGACAACGCCAGGACCGGTCCCAGCTCACCGACTGCACCGGCTGCAAACATGTGCTGCCCGAAGGTCCCGCTCAGCATGTTGTTGTCGCGAAGGATGGGCAGCAGTGTCCCGAGTGCGGTCGTCGTGAGTGCGAGGGCAACGGGAATGAAGCTTCGGACGAAGCCAAACACCTCGAGGAGGCCTACGACAGCCAACGCGAGCACGACGGAGATCAGCCAACCGCGCAGCGCCAGTCGGCCAGGGCGTTGCCTCAGTAACAGGGGCGGAAGCTCGTAGCCCGCCAAAAGGAACAGAAAGCCCAGACCGAGGTTCGCCAGCAGTTCGAGGTGCGAGTAATGGGCCCAGTTCAATACCTCAGGACCGACCAGGACGCCCCCAGCCAACAGGATGACCACTTGAGGCACGGCGAACGGCAGCAGCCGCACCAGCACGGGTGTCAGCGCGGCGACGGCCATCACGACGAACAGCGACTCGAGCTCTGCAACCACTTCGATTCCCCACGATGGTTCCTTTGTGGCGGCATGATCCTCCAAGACGCACAGCGGCGAGGACAACCTCTGAGCGGTTTCCGGATGCTGTGCCCCAAACGGAGGCGACTGTGAGCACGTTCTGGGAACGTCGCCGTCGAGAGCGGATCTTGGCGGCTGCCCTCGAGGGTCGATCACCACACGACCGGCGTTCCAGACTCCGCGCAGCAGCGGGCAACTATCTCGTGACGTGGCTCGTGCTGTGGGGAACCATCGAGCTCTCGCCCGGCATTGACGCCACGAGCTGGCTCTCTATTCCGGTCGCCGCTTTGGTGTTCGCAGTTTTCGCCCCAGTCGCACAAGTTGTTCTTGCGCGCGCCGCGATGGTTCTGGGGTGGATCGGCGCCGTCCTGCTGGCGCTGTTTGCCAACGCCGTCATCATTGACATCGTCCTGCACCTCACACCTGGAGTCACCGTTGGTGACTTCTGGGAGACGTTCCTTGCGTCGTGGATCTATGCCGTTGTTGCAGCGATTGTCACGTGGTTGTTCTCGGTGAACTCGACGACCTACCTGCTCGTCCACGCCGCTCGCATGAGCATGCGCGAGATTCCTCAGTCGACGTTGCCCGAGCCAGGTGTCATCTTCATCCAGCTGGACGGAGTCCCCGAACCCGTGTTGCGGTGGCACGTGCAGGCCGGCAACGTTCCTACGATCAGCAGTTGGCTGCGCCGGGGAACCCACCGTATGGACGCCTGGATTGCGGCCCTTCCCTCGACAACGCCGGTGAGCCAGGCCGGCATTCTGCACGGCAACAACGACAACATCCCGGCATTCCGCTGGTTCGAGAAGACGCGCCGCGAACTCGTCGTTGCCAATCACCCACCGGACGCCGCCCTCATCGAGAAACGCGTGAGCGACGGCCGTGGCCTCCTTGCAGACGAGGGGGTCAGCATCAGCAACCTGTTCTCCGGGGACGCGGCGGTATCACTGCTGACCATGAGCGGCATGAAACAGCCCCGTGAGGGACTTGGCCCCTCTCGTTCCTACGCCGCGTTCTTCACGCATCCGGCTGGGTTCGTCAGAGCGCTCATTCTCACGATCGCCGAGATGCTCAAGGAGCTGTACCAGGCCAGGCAACAGGTCAGGCGCGGTATCGAGCCGCGGATCAATCGGCACGGCAGCTACGTGCTCCTCAGAGGCGTGACGAATGTGCTGCTTCGTGACTTGAACACTGCCCTGGTCGTCGAGTCGATGATGCGGGGCGCAAAGTCCATCTACGTCGACTACGTCGACTACGACGAGATTGCGCATCACGCCGGGGTCGTGCGACGCGAGGCGACCGATGCTCTCTTCGGGCTCGACCGCGTGGTTGGCGCCCTCGAGCGAGTTGCGGCGTCCGGAGTCCCTCCGCGGAAGTACGAGATCGTGCTGGTGTCCGACCACGGGCAGAGTCAAGGCGCGACGTTCCTCCAGCGCTATGGACAGAGTCTTGAGCAGCTGGTCGCAGAGCTGATGGGTGAGTCGGCTGACACGACTGCGTCGGTGTCCAACGTCGAGGCTTGGGGTCCGGTCAATGTGCTGATCGAACAGGTGTCACAACAAGGCTCTGTCACCGGCAAGCTCACGCTACGGGCGACACGAAGCCGCGACGCCCACAGCGCGTTGGGTCCATTGTCTGCGGAGAAGGACGACGCCTCGGACGGCGAAGCGACACCACCTGAGCTCGTCGTCATCGGCTCGGGAAACCTCGGCGGAGTGTGGTTTCCGCGACTCGCTGGACGCCAAACCCTCACGTCCATCGAGGTGACGTACCCAGGCTTGCTCCAGGGGTTGGCCACGCATCCTGGCATCGCCTTTGTCGTGGTGATGTCCGAAAGCGGGCCGGTCGCCTTGGGTCCAAGCGGTACCTGTGACCTGCGCTCAGGGGCGGTGTCCGGCGAGGATCCGCTGGCGCTGTTCGAGGCACATGCGAGGCCAGACTTGCTGCGTATCGCCGAGTTCACCGACGCACCGGACATCTACGTCAACTCGCTGTACGACGCCGCAACCGATGAGGTGGCTGCGTTCGAGGAGCTGGTCGGATGTCACGGAGGTCTGGGTGGCTGGCAGACCCAGCCGATGATTGTCCACCCGGCCTCATGGATTATCGATGGAGATTTGACCGACGACGAGGGGCATCTGTGGGGTGCTCCGAACGTGCATCGCCAGTTCGTTCGTTGGCTGGAACGGATCGGTCATCGCGCCAACCTGCCGTGAGTTCGCGCCACTCCGCCAGGGAGATCATCAAGCTGTGCTTGGCTGTGCCACGATGGGCACCGGTCGGGACCGCCGGGGTGCCGCCGTTCGAAAGGCGTAGTCGTGGACTTCAGTTTCTGGGACATCATCTGGTTCATCATCGTGACGTTTGCCTTCGTGGCATACCTCATGGTGCTCTTCACGATCCTGACTGACCTCTTCCGCGACAAGGAGACCGGCGGCTTCGCCAAGGCGGTGTGGGTTATCGCCCTCATCTTCCTGCCATTCCTGACTGCACTGATCTACCTGATTGCGCGCGGTCACGGCATGGCAGAGCGCAACGTCCGCGCGGCTAACGAGATGCAGGCAGCACAAGATGCCTACATCCGCGATGTAGCTGGCAGCACGCCCGCCGATCAGATCTCCAAGGCGAAGGAGCTCCTGGACGCCGGCGCCATCTCACAGGCCGAGTTCGACGCCATCAAGGCCAAGGCGCTCGGCTGACGCTTATTACCTGCCCCGAGGCCTAGGGTGTGCATCGAGGGGCCATTTCCTCAACATTCAGGACACAAGCCTGGAGGAAGCAATGTCTGATCGGGACAACTACAGCGGTGCCGCCGTCGGGTTGACCATGTTCGCCAGCGTCATCTTGATGGTGGTCGGTGTGTTTCAAGCGTTGGCGGGGCTCACCGCCATCGTCAACGACGACGTGTTCGTCACGGTGGAGGACTACCTCCTGAAGCTGGACATCACGGGTTGGGGCTGGATCCATCTCATCCTGGGCGTCGTTCTGTTCCTCGCAGGCCTCGGTCTGCTTCAGGGACAGCTGTGGGCGCGCACCATCGCGGTGATCCTGGCAGCGCTCAGTGCCATCGCGAACTTCCTGTGGCTCCCGATTCAGCCGTGGTGGGCGATCATCGTCATTGCCCTCGACATCTTCGTCATCTGGGCCGTGACGACCCACGGACGAGACATCACGAAAGTCTGACGACCGCTTCACCCGAGGAGACCCTGATGACCCAAGCCACGCTCGATGAGCTGGGACCGATCGACTACGTCGTCGTCGAGTTCCCCGGGAACAAGATGACGGGCGAAGGTCTGCCGATACTCGTCGATCTGGTTGATCGGGGAATCATTCGCATCATCGACCTGGTGTTCTTCACCAAGGCGGCCGATGGTTCGGTGGCATTGGTCGAGATCGCCGACTTCGACGGCGATGGCTCACTCGACCTGGCTGTCTTCGAGGGGGCCTCCTCGGGTGTGGTTGGTCAGGACGACGTCCATGAGGCGGCAGCTGCGGTCGAGAATGGCAGCTCGGCCGCGCTGCTTGTCTACGAGAACCGTTGGGCTGCTCCATTCGCCGCGGCAGTGCGTCGTGGCGGTGGACAGCTCGTCGCGTTCGGACGCATTCCAACGCAAGAGCTCATGGCCGCGCTCGAGGCGCTCGACTAGCGAAAGGGAGTACTCATGCCTGGGTTGATTCGCGGAGTTGCCAGGACGGCGGTCGTGGCGGGTACTGCCACAGCGGTGTCCAACCGGGTGTCACGGCGCCAAGCCAACCGCTGGGCGGAGCAAGACGCTTCGGCGTACCAGCAGCAGAGCTACGCTCAGCCCGCACCACCACCTGCCGCTCCTCAGCAGGACAACATCGCCAAGCTGCGTGAGCTGGGCGAGTTGCACGCCCAAGGCATCCTCACCGACGAGGAGTTCGCGGCGCAGAAGGCCAAGTTGTTGGGCTGACCTGTCAGGAACGCGACCGAGGTTTGAGCCGGACGGTCGGCAGATCTGGAGCGGGAAGCGGTGCGGCGCCGTCGTCGAGGACTGCTCCGAACCGTCGGCCGTGCTGCCAGTCATCCCTCGCCTGCACGATCTCCTCGTGGGTCCTGCCTACGAAGTTCCACCACATGAGCAGATCCTCAGCAAAGGGTTCGCCCCCGAGCATCAGCACCTGAACCGGCCGCTCGGCCTCGAGTGTTGCTGAGGATTGACCCTCCGGCTCATGTCGCAGCTGGCCCCGAGCCACCAGGGCACCGTTGACGACCGCTGCGTCGGTGAGCGGCAGCCAGCCGTGCTCGAAGCCCGCTAGCAGGCCGATCCTGTGCTGGCCGGGGCCGAGGGTGAGCTCGGCACAGACGATCGGTGAGTAGGTGCTGGCCTTGGAGGTTTCCTCCATGAGCGAACCCATGATGACCCTGGCCCGCAGCCCTGAGTCCTCCATCGCCGGCAGCTCACCGTGGTGCTCGAAATGAGGCGTGTGCTGCCTGCTCGCGTCCGGTAACGCCACCCAGAGCTGGACGCCATGCAACGGCGCGTCTCCCACCGAGTACTCCGAATGCGCAATGCCTCGTCCAGCTGTCATCAGGTTGAGCTCGCCAGGTCGGACGCGCTGAATCGAACCCACCGAGTCGTGGTGATCGATGGTGCCGCTCAGCAACCACGACACGGTCTGTAGTCCCATGTGCGGGTGCGGAGGAACGACCATTGGGTTGCCAGTCGGTGCAGCTGTGGAGGCAGGTCCGTAGTGATCGACGAAACAGAATGCGCCGATTGTTCGCACATCGCGATTCGGCAACGTACGGCGAACCATGAGCGCACGCTGACCGCCCAACGGCACTTCGCGGAAGGGGTATGTCGCCGCACCGGTATCGCGGACACTCACGCTTTCGATCCAACTCCGGCTTCGCGACGTTGTCCAATGACAGGGAATGAAGTTCTCATCGATCTCTTGTCGCGGCCGCGCTGCACTGACAGGGTGTCGACGTGATCGACGCTCACGAGCCCATGCCTCGCTGGGAGCGTCGGTTTCGAGCACCGCAGATTCCGCCATGGACGTTGCTCGGTCCATCAGTGACGTGGCCGCGGGACGCCTCCGACCGTGCCGTCGTCATGGCGAACCTCAGCGGACGCCTCGAGGCATACCTCCTCGATGTGCGGGACGGCTCTGATCTCCCTCTCCCGCTGCAACAGCTGACGGACCGAAAGCAAGGCACGCTTGGGGTCGCGATGTCTCCAGGTGGTGACGCGGTGCTTTGGTTCGACGACACCGCCGGAGACGAAGTGGGTCGGTGGGTACGTCAGCCGCTCGAGGGAGACACCGTCGTTCTCGCAGAGGAGCTGGACGCAGGCTTCATGGCGGGAATCGCGCCGTTGTCCGACGGTGGTGCGGTCATCTGTTACCTCGCAGGTGTCGGCATGACATTGCTGGTGGCGGCGCCGGACGGCTCGGCGCGAGTGCTCACAGCGTCTACTGATGCCGGGCAGATCGTTGGTACCGATCGCGCGGAGCGGAGGGCCCTCGTTTCCGTCGTTCGCGAGGGCGACTGGCAGCATCCCGGCGCCCGCGTGGTCCGACTCAGCGACGGCGCAACGCTGCATGAGCGCTTGGAGGCAGGCCGTGGTCTCGCGCCTGTCGCCTTCGATCCAAGCGACCCAAACCGCGTGCTGCTCATCGATGACGCTTCTGGCCTTCTGCAGCCGGCGATGTGGGATCTCGCCACGGGCTCGATCACTTCAGTGGGTGTTGGGCTCGACGGCGATCTCGACGCCACGTGGTATCCGGACGGCTCGGCGCTCCTGGTCACGAGGTTGCTCAATGCGCGTCACACGCTGCACCGACACGATCTGACAACTGGGGCAACGACGTTGCTGCCCACCCTGGAGGGGACGATCGGTGCGGCCTCGGTGCGACCAAACGGTGTGGTGCACGCGTTGATTTCCAATGCCAGCACTCCGCCCATGCTCTATCGAGTCGACCAGGGCGCGGTGCGCGCAATGGTCGAGCTGCCCGAACCATCGCCACCTCCGTCAGTGCCAGTGCAGGATCTGTTCGTCACTGGCCCCGCTGGTGGGGTGCACGCGCTCTTGCGCGTCCCCACTGGCGGCAGAGCGCCACACCCGCTCGTGGTCGCCGTACATGGTGGTCCCGCATTCCAAGACTTCGATCTGTGGCACGCGACGTACGCGGCGATTGTCGATCACGGATATGCCGTTCTGAGCGTCAACTACCGCGGATCAACCGGGTACGGCGCCAATTGGCGCGACGCTTTGCATCGACAGCTCGGCTTCATCGAGCTGGAAGACATCCTGGCGGTGCTCGACCACGTGGTCGCGAAGGGTGTTGTGGACCCCGCGAGGGTCAGCATCATGGGTGGTTCGTGGGGTGGCTTCATCACTCTTATGGCGCTCGGCACCGAGCCAGAACGGTGGCGGTCGGGCATCGCCCTGGTTCCCGTGGCCGACCAGCAGAAGTGCGACGAGGTGTCTCCGCCCTTCATGCAGGCGTTCCTCGAGTCACTGTTCGGGGGGACCATCCAGGAGCTCCCGGAAGTATTCGCCGCGTCCTCACCCATCACCTACGTTGACCGGGTCAAGGCTCCTGTCTTCGTGAGCGCCGGGGTGAACGACCCGCGATGCCCGGTCGAGCAAGTGGACACCTATGTCGAGGCGCTGCGATCAGCCGGCGGGTCGGTGCACTACCACCGGATCGAAACTGGCCACGCGGTGCCGGACATGGATCTGCTGGTCGAAGAGATCGAGTTGGCACTGGAGTTCCTCGAGCAGACGAACCCCGCCATCACTGCGTGAGGGAGTCCAAGTACTCCGCGATCTTCTCGGCGGACCATTTGTCCTCCAGCTCATGGCCAACCGCGTGGGCCAGAACAGCCGGGTCGCCCTCGCCAGGAATCCACTCTGAGCGGGTCCAACCCGCCAGGTAGTCGTCACTGCCGGACGCCCCCAGGCGCATCGCGGCCTCGTCGATCGCTTCCTGGAGCCGCTGGTGCAGCTGCACCTTCGAAACGTCGTCGCCCTGGCGGGCCGTCACCATCGACGGCAGTTCGCGCCAAGACATGATCTGGTACTCAGCCATGCGCCGACTTTAACGGTGGGCCCTCACGTCCTTGCCTTGAAGGCGCCCACTCGGTCACTCGTGATGCCGGGGAAGATGGTCGAGATCGAGCCCGCGCCACATCGCTTCTCCAGCAGCTCCGCGAGCACATTGCGGTAGTCGGTCGTGCCAGCGAGATCTCCGTCAACGAGATCATTGACGCCGAGCCCTGGCCATTGGCCGTGCACCTTGCCTCCGCGCACGCCGCCGCCCAGCAGGAAGATCGCTTGACCATGACCGTGGTCAGTCCCGCCTGAGCCGTTCTCCTTCAACCTGCGGCCGAACTCGCTCAGTGTGACCAGCGTGACGCGCTTCATGGTCGTCCCCAGGTCGGTGGCGAACGCATCAAGGGTCCGTGCGAGCTCGCTCAGATGGCTGCGCAGCCACCCGCTCCCCACCGTGCCCATGCCCGAGTGCATGTCCCACTCGCCAAAGTCGACGCATGCCACCTGCAGCCCCACGTCCGCCTTGATGAGTCGTGCGACGTCCTTCATCGCCTTGCCCAGCTCGGTGTTCGGGTACGACGCGGCCTCGCGTGGTCGATAGCCATCTCGCTGCAAGGACGCGGCCGCGTTCACTGCTTGGACGGCGAGTTTGGCAGGAGCAGCGAGTGCGGTCGGTGCGTCCTGGTTCATACCGAGCAGTGCCGTGCGCCAGCGAGTGCGTTCTGCGCGGTTGTCGACCTGCGCGAGCGTGAACGAGTCGACCGAGTAGATCGACAGCTCGGGTGTGGCGCCGCTGAATGCGGCCGGGGGGCGGTTGGCGCCGATCATCGTTCCTCGGTAGGAGCCGCTGGAGGCCCGGAGCCCCAAGGTGCGGTCGAGCCACCCAGTACGCACCGATGAGCCCGGTGCCGCGCGTTCCATCTCGCCCATCGCCGCAAAGTGCGAGCGAGTCGGCGTCTGCATTCCCACCGCATGAATCACACCGAACGTGCCGTTCTTCCAGTACTTGTGCAGTGGGTCCAGTGCGGGGTGCATGCCGAAGTTGTTGTCCAGCTGGATCAGCTTCGCCTGGGGGATACCGATGTGGGGACGTTCGCTGTAGTACCGCGGTTCGGTCGTGGGAACGATCGCATTCAGTCCGTCGATGCCACCTCGGAGAGACAAGACCACGATGACGTCGCCGTGGTAGGCACCTTCGGCAAATGCGAGACGCGTGGCAAGCCCTTCCGATGCCAAACCAACACCAGCGCCGACGGCGCCCATCCGCTTGAGGAAGGATCGCCTGCTCAACTCGCGCTCTTCGTGGTGACACGTGCAGCCCGCGTCTTGTTGCGTCGTCATCAGCGAACTCCGTGATACGGCGAATCGAGAATGAGGGCGACCGTTGGCGCCATCTTGAAGCGTGCGTCCGCATCTTTGCGGTCGAACGGGTCGGAGGCGCGAACACCGAGGAAGTCCAGGATGACTCGCCTGTGTCGATCTTCGAGTACTCGGAAAACGAGCCTTTTGCTGAGTGCGTCGATCGCGGCACCCCACGTGCGCGGCAGGCGGTCCGGCAGGAGTGACCGAAGAGGCGGCTGCGGGAGCTCGTGCGCCGCCCAATGCGCGGCAAGCGAGAAGTGACGGTTCCAGCGATTGAGCGTCGACCCGGCCGACATCCACGAGGTCGCGTCGTCGGGATATCCGTCGACGAGAGGCCAGCCGAAGGGCGCGTGGCCGATCTCGTTCATCATCCAGTGAAGTGATCGCAGTCCGTCGATGCCACTTCCCGACTCAGGCCGGTAACCCAGCAACCGGAGTGTGGCAACGACGTCCTCGAAAGGACGGCGCACCTTCTGGCCAATGGAGTCCTGGAAGGCAGTACTCCCAAACAGGTACCTCAATACAGGCTTGATAGCCGTGTCGTTGCTGAGATACACATCCGCGAGCTCGTCGACGAACGTCTCGTCGGGGTCGTCCGAGATGAAGCGCAGCCAGAGCTTCCGGCAGATGTGCCGCGCCGTGGACGGATGGCTTGCGAGGTACTTGAGGTAGCGCAACGCGACGTCTTCACCGCCTACGCGCGTGGGATTGTCGTCCTCGAAGCCAAGAACTTTGACTGCGCCGACGTAGTGCCGGTACTGGTCGTACTTGTACAGCATGGTGTCGGAGTGAAGCGTGAACCCGGTCATGATCAGCGCAGAATCCAGCATCTCCTGCTCGGTGTAGTCCGCGTCGAGGCCGACCGTGTGCAGCTCCAGCAACTCGCGTCCGTAGTTCTCGTTAGGGTTCTCGCCCGTCGACTCCGCGTTGTTGAGGTAGGCGAGCATGGCCGGGTGCTTGGCGCTCGCGATGAGCATGTCCTCGAACCGGCCAAGAGCGTGGGCTCTGATCACGTCCCGGTCGTACTGGTGGCGAGCGAACCAAACGAGGTTGGTCGGCGACTGTATATACAGGTGGTTGTTCCAGAACTCGACCATCACCTCGAATAGCTGTCGTTTGCTCCAGGTCGCCCTTGCGATGGTCGCCATGGACAGCTCGATCATGTAGGGCCATCGCTCACCCTTGGACACGTTGCCCAGGACGTCGTCAATGGACCACGACGTCCACGGGAACTTGCGGCGAACCATCTGCTGGCAGTCCGAGTCGTCGATCGACGATGGGTCGAGCTGCTGATCGAGCCATTGGTTGATGCCGAGCCTCTTGATCTGTTCGTAGGTCGAGGCGGTTGGGCCGTAGGTCGCCCGGCGTAGGAGGTGCAGCCGCTGGTCCTGCGGAACGAAGTACGCTCCCGGCCGGGACGTCGTTTCTGCGGTTGCGCTGTCCGCTGACAGCGTGATGCCGACACCCCCGGCCAGCCCGACTGCTCCTGCCAGCTGAAGCACTTGCCGTCGGGAGGGAGGAGTCATGTTCCCCCATCGGCGGGGGGTGCGGCTGCCATGAGGCGCCTGACGACAATCACCCGGTTGGCCTAGCAAGACCGACGATCACAGGGGACAAAGGGGACGAGCCGCCGCACGTGCCGGGACGTGGGACGGTAGGTGGATGCCCGAGACCGATCCGGACGTCGCGAGCGGCCTGGCTGGTCTTCGACGCGTCGCCTTCCTGCTCGAACGCCAACTTGCTCCCACGTACCGCATCAAGGCATTTCGAGGAGCGGCGTCCACTCTCGCCGATCTCCCCACCGAGGAGGTTCTGAAGCGCGTCCGGCACGGCACCCTGACCGACCTGGCGGGCATCGGACCGAAGACGTCGACGGTCTTCGAGGCCTGTGCGCGCGGAACGATTCCGGCGTATCTCGCCGAGCTGGAGGCCGAACCAGCGCCAGATCCGGGCGATGGCGCGGCGCTGCTCGCTGCCCTGCGAGGTGATCTTCACACCCACTCGGACTGGAGCGACGGCGGTAGCCCGATTCTGGAGATGGCTCAGACCGCCGTCGTCGAGCTGGGCCATCAGTACATGGTCTTGACCGACCACTCGCCGAACCTCACCGTTGCCAATGGGCTTTCAGCAGATCGGCTACGCGCTCAGCTCGAGGTCGTCGCTCAGATCAATGCCGAGCTGGCACCCTTTCGGCTGCTGACCGGGATCGAGGTAGACATCCTCGAGGACGGTTCCCTCGACCAGGACCCTGACTTGCTGGCGCAGCTCGATGTCGTGGTGGCGTCCGTACACAGCAAGCTGCGATCACCGCGCGAGCAGATGACACGTCGCATGGTCCAGGCGATCGCGAATCCGCACATGGACGTCTTGGGTCACTGCACGGGACGAATGGTCATGGGTGGGCGCAAACGGCCGGAGTCGGAGTTCGACGCCGACCTCGTGTTCGAGGCTTGCCGGCGGTTCGATGTCGCCGTCGAGGTGAACTGTCGGCCAGAGCGGCTCGACCCGCCACGACGCCTCCTCCGTCAAGCGCTCGAGCAGGGGTGTCTCTTCTCGATCGACACCGATGCACATGCACCGGGACAGCTGGACTGGCAGGCGTATGGGTGCGCCAGAGCGTCCGAGTGCGGAGTGCCTGCGGAACGAGTGATCAACACCTGGGACGCCGACACGTTGCTGGAGTGGTGTGCGGCCTGATCACGCTGACGGTCAGCCGTGCACGTGGCCCGTGGCGTCCCCGGCGCGCTTCATCCTTTGGGTGAGCAGATCGATCTCAGCGGGGTTGTCGGTGAGATCGAGTGCACGCCGAAAGGCCGAGAGCGCCTCTTCGTGCCGGCCAAGCCTTTCGAGCAGGTCGCCTCGTGCGGCATGCCAGAGGTAATAGGCCTCCAGCCCGAGCTCGTCGACCTGCCGCAGTGCGTCATCTGGCCCCGTCACTTCGCCCACAGCGATCGCGCGGTTGAGCGCCACGATGGGAGTTGGCGTCAGTGCGTAGAGCTGGTCATAGAGCGTGACGACCTGTTGCCAGTCGGTGTCGGACGCCGTGGCGGCATCGCTGTGCACCGCAGCTATCGCTGCCTGTACTTGGTACGGGCCTGGCTGGTTTCGCTGCAGGCACCAGCGAACGAGGTTCTGGCCCTCCGCGACCAGTTCTGAGTTCCAGAGTGACCGGTCTTGCTCGGCCAACCGAACCCACTCACCTTCGTCGTCCAAGCGGGCGGGGGATCGCGACTCGGTCAGCAGCAACAATGCCAGGAGGCCGCGTGCCTCGGGCTCGTCTGGCATCAGGTCAACGATCAGACGAGCAAGCCGAATCGCCTCACTTCGGAGCTCGCGGCGTTCGACGGTGTCACCGCCGGACGCCAGGTATCCCTCGTTGTAGACGAGGTAGACAACGGTGAGTACCGACCGAAGTCGGTCGGGGAGCTCGGCGTCCCTCGGAATGCGGTACGGAATGTGCGCGTCGCGAATCTTGGCTTTGGCTCGGACGAGACGCTGAGCCATGGTCGTCTCGGTCACCAAGAACGCGCGCGCGATCTGGGCGGTGCTGAGCCCGGCGATGAGTCGCAGGGTCAGCGCCACGCGGGCCGGTGCGGCCAGGGCGGGGTGGCAGCACGTGAAGATGAGTCGCAGTTGGTCGTCGCGCACCGGTCCCACCTCCTCCGGCCCTTCAGTGACGCGTACCAGTGCCGCTTGGACGTGCCGCTTGTGACGTGAAGACTCTCGACGCAGGCGATCGATCGCCTTGCGTCGCGCCGTTGTGATGATCCATCCAGCAGGACTCGGTGGTATGCCGTCGACCGGCCACCGCTCGGACGCAACGGTGAAGGCGTCCTGAACCGCCTCTTCGGCAACGTCGACGTCGCCGAAGAGGCGGATCAAGGTGGCAACTGCGCGTCCGGAGTCTTCCCGAAACGTGCGTTCGATGACTCCTTGGTCAGCGGGCTCACTCACGGTGTCCGAAGTGGAGTACGAGGCGGACGCTCAGGCGTCTTCTGACTGGAACGGGCGTACTTCGACCGGTCCCTCGCACGCGGCTGACGCGTCCTTGGCCCAGGTGAGTGCGGCGTCCAGGTCGGGAGCCTCGATGATCCAGAACCCGCCGAGCTGCTCTTTGGCCTCGATGAACGGCCCGTCCGTCATCACTGCGTCTGCGTCGCTGTCGGCGCGGACCACGGTCGCGGTGCTGGTCGGGTGCAGTCCACCGCCGAACACCCACGCGCCGGCGTTCTTGACGCGGTCATTGAAGGTGTCGACCTGGGCGTACAACCGCTTGATCATTTCCGGGTTGGCCTCCGCCGCAGCGAATTCCGTCTCGTCGCCGTAGACCGAAAGCAGGTACTGAGGCATGTCAATTCTCCTTGGGGTGGCGGCCGGCGTGTCCGGCCTTCACCACGAGAACGAACGGCCGCCCGCCATTTCGACGGGCCTCCGCAAGATTCTTTGGACTTTCTTTCCGACGCTCCCGGGCTCCCTGTCGACTCTAGGACGCCCGAGTCAGGACGCCAGCCGGCTCGGGTCGGCTGCCACCGCGAGGGCAGTGAGAGCGAGAGCCTTGGCGCCCTCGAGCATGGTCTTGTCGCCTTCCGGCGAGATGCAGGCAGCAGCGAACTCGTGCTGATGGTTGACGGCGGGGTAGCTGTAGACGGCCATATCTGCGTGCAGGCCAGGCACGCGGTTGCTGATGTTCCCGAAGTCGGTTGACCCGCCGAGCTCATCGCCCTTGGGGTCGGGGTAGAACTCGCGACCGATCGCGGTGCAAGCCTCGGTGAAGATCGACACGAGCTCGGTGTGGGGCTTGAGGGACTCGTAGACGTAGCCGTTGACCGTGATCTCGACCGTCGTTCCTGTGGCTGTCGCGGCACCCTCGAGACAGGCGCGCACCCGCGTCCGCAGGTCTTCGAGGTCGTCAAGATCCACGGCGCGCAGGTAGTACGAAGCCTCGGCCCGCTCAGGAATCACGTTGGCGGCCTCTCCTCCGTCGACGATCACGCCGTGCACCTGCTGCCATTTGCGGAAGGACTGTCGCAGCATCGAGATGTTGTTGTAGCCGGCCACGACCCCATCCAGCGCGTTGCGACCGAGCTCGGGAGCCGCGGAGGCATGCGACGCGTGTCCCCGGTAGACGACCCGCCACTCCTCGATGGCCAGGCTCTTCGGACCGTAGTCGTCGTATGGGGTGGGGTGCATCATCAGCGCGGCGTCGACGCCGTCGAGCGCTCCACCATCGATGAGCTCGACCTTGCCCCCTCCGACCTCCTCCGCGTGGGTGCCCAGAACCGTCAAGCGCAGGTTGGCGCCATCGACGAGTGGCGCGAGTGCAATGCCTGCCCCCAGGGCGGACGCGGCGATGATGTTGTGACCGCAGGCGTGGCCGACCCCAGGCAGCGCGTCGTACTCCGCGCAGATCATCACGTGGGTGTCACCGGAGCCCAACCGCGCCTCGAAGCTCGTGGGCTGCCCGTAGCTGCCCCGTTCGACCGCGAAGCCGTGTTTTTCGAGCAGGTCGGCGCACCTGGCCGCGGCGCGATGCTCTTCGTACGACAGCTCGGGGTCGGCTGAGATCTCGTGGGAGAGCCTGACCAGCTCGGCGCCGACCGCATCGACGTTGGCAGTGACGGCGGAAACGTCCGCGGACGTGAATGAACCCATGCGCAGAATCCTGCACCATGGTTTGCGGCCTACCGTGACCGGCGGGTGAGTGATACCGGTGTGACAGAGTGTGACGGTCGTGCCGCCCGCGGGTGACCAACCGGCCGAATATCCTCCCTTCCCCCCACGGTCGCCGGTGGGGTGGTCTACGGTCGCGGAGACGAGAACCAGGGGACGAGTCGTCAGGAGCGCTACGCAATGCAGCAATCGTTGACTTTCGGTAGCGCTCGGCGTTATCGCGGCCTTGCCATCGGAGCGACCGGCCTGATGCTCGCAGGGTTGGCCATCGGGGTCCCCAATCAGCCTGCGGACGCGGCCGGCCGCTGTGGCAGCAGTGTCACCAACCTGAACCTGTTGTCGAAGCAACGCTTCGCAGGCGACAGCGTGCTGCGACGGTACAAGGCGACAGTCGACTATCCGGGTGCGACCGGCTGGGTCGACCAGACCGCCAACGCTCTTTACACGGTCCTGCCCGGGTCAGCCACGCCGACGCTGCTCAACTCCAAGATCGGAGACCGGGCCACGACGGGCAGCATGGTCTCGGGTCAGCAGCCCTCAGCGCTCGCGGCCATCAACGGCGACTTCTTCGTGACACCGACGATTCGCGGCAGGGAGGTCGAGCTCTCGCGTGGCCCGATGGTGCGCGACGGGCGCATCCTTCGCGCCGATCGTCAGCGCGGCAAGGTCGTCGGTGTCGACGTCAGCGGTGCACCGTTCGGTGGCGAGGTCGGCGTGCGCGGGCAGATCCGGCCCGACGGTGGTCAGGCGATCGACCTGGCAGCGGTCAACTGGCACAAGATCCAGAGCGGCGGCGTGACGTTGTACACGTCGAACTGGAGCTCATTGTCGAGCTCGCCACGACCGGCCGGTGACGCCGAGTGGGTGCTCAACGGTCGCAACAAGATCGTCGAAATTCGAAGCGCGACCAAGAACACCGCAAGTCTCGGCAAGGCGGTCGACAGCGGCACTCGAGTCATCGCTTTCCCGAGCACCTACGCGTTGGTCGCGATCTCCGCTGCGGTCGGCGATCGAGTCGCCGTCAAGACGCGTCAGTCAACGAGCACAGGCGTAAGGCTCATGACCGCCGTGGGGCGCGGCGTCAACCTTGTGGCAGCTGGGGTTGCTGCGCCGCTCGGTTGTGACGCCTACGACCACTCGAAGGCCGCTCGGCCGCGCACCGTCATCGGATGGACGAAGACCGGAGCGTGGCGGGCAATGACGGTGCCCGGCACCCACTTCGACGGCGTCGGGCTGCGGCTCGGCGGTTTCGGACTCTCCAACGAAGCAGCACTCGCGAAGAAGCTGGGCATGTACTACGCGTATGAGGTCGACGGTGGCGGCTCCACGACGCTCTACACCCGCAGCAAGGCGGGCAAGTGGACACGTCGTGATCTCTTCGGCGTCACGGGCGGCACCTACGAGCGGGCCGTGACCAATGGAGTGGCGTTCCTCAACACCGCACCCTGATCAGCCGGTTCACCAGTCTCAGTACGTCACTGTCGAGGTCGACTAGCTAGCGCTACGACCTGGTCGGCGACGTCCCGCTTGCTCGCCTGCAGCTTCGTCAGCGCACCTCCGAACGGTGCTGTGACGTGACGTGACCAGGGAACGATGGTGTCGAGGTCGGGAGGTACGGCCCAGTTCGATCCGGCCTCGCCGAGCGTCATCGGGTCGATCAGCGCATGGTCACCGCCCACGGGTAGGACGACGCCCCAAGCACCATTGGCTGCGCCCAGCAAGTGCGGGTGGAACCTCGTGGTGAGCCACCGCGAGCGTGGCGAGGCAGGGAAGCCATAACGCCACATGATCGAGAACGGCAGTACCTCCACATGCGGAAGGTGAGGTCTCAGCAAGTCTGCGATCGCCGCGTCGTCTGGAGGCAGACTCTCGACGACCACGACCTTTCCCTCGTCGGACTGCCATTCCCGCAACGTGCGCACGACGTAGTCGGCGACCTCTTCGAGTGGATGCGTCAAGAAGTCGCGCTGCACGTTCACGAGCGTCTTGCCGGGGAACTGCCGGTCTTGATCGGTGAGCTTGGAATGCAGGAACGCATCATCACCGGTGTAGGTCGCGTGTGTGACCGTGTCCTTGAGCAAGTCGTGAGTCGCTGAGTCGCGAACGTCCACGACGTCGAAGTCGGCGAGCAGTTTGCCGAGTAGCGGAACGGCCTCTGGGTCAGCGGGGACGAGGCCGGCGCCAGTGACGGCAGTGCGCGTGCCGTAGCGTTCGGCCATCGCACCAGCGGCGGCAAGTAGCGTGAGATTTCGTGGCCACGCATTCACCAGGGAGCCGCCGCCCATGACCTGCACCACGTCGACATGCTCGAAGAACTCGACGCCTGAGGCCTCGCGTGAAATGAGGCCAGGAGAGCCGACGACGTCATGACC
>DASUFV010000041.1:0-2729 GCA_036274415.1 Actinomycetes bacterium | reverse complement strand
CAAGTCCGTGAACACGAACCCGGTGGGATCAGAGCCTTCCGTCACCGTATAGTTGCCTGCCGGTACGTCCGTGCAGGTCTCGGTGTTGCTGGTCGTGTCGCCAGCGCCGTTGTCGTTGAGCGTGAAGGCCGCCGGCGTCGCATCGGTGGTGCACGTGCCGACCAGATTCGACGTGTAGCTGAAGTTCTGGTTCAGGTCACGGGGCGCCGTGCGCTTGATGATCGTCACCGACCCGCAGTTCTGCAGCGTGAATGGGGCAGGTCCGTCCAGATCCTTCATCTGGGCGGTCCCGGAATTTCCGGAGCTACGGCTGACCGCGTAGGCGGTGCCGAAAGAGTTGCAGACATCAGGGTCGAACACGCCCGCGGCGGTCAGGTCGATGCCGGCCTCGCCAAACTCGTTCGTTCCAAGCGTCGCGTCGACCGAGGAACCCGTCGCGAGGCTCGAAGGCGGCGAGAGCTCATCAAGCACCGATCCGACGGTGTTGACCTTGGCTTCGGCGAAGCCCAGCGCGGTCAGGTTGGTGGCGGGCCCCCAGCAAGGGGGCGAGTTGTTGGCGATCTCACACGTTCCTGAGTCGACCCACTTCCGCAGTGAGATCGTCGGGACGTCAGTCGATCCCCCTTCGAAGTCGTAAACGACGAGAAGGTCATTCACGGTGCGGTGCACCAGCGGTGAAGTGCCTCCGCAGGGGGCCGTGTCCTTCGTGGCCTTGTTGAACTCGAAACCGATGTGCGCCGACGGTGAGGTCGTGTTTTGGGGGATGCGCACCCAGGCCAGGTTGAGGAAGGTGTGATCCTCGAGGACCGTCACATTCTCGTCTGGGTTCACATCGACCGAAACAGTCTTGGACGCCAGATAGATACGCTTGAGGTCGTCCTTGTTCGGCGCCTTGGCGGTGATCACGCCCGGGCAGTCTGCGTCCTGCTTCGTGCCGCCCGCGAACCCGCTGTCGGCGGTGGTCGCCTGCCAGTCCTCGATGCCCTTGAACTTCCATCCGCTGAGGGTCTTGTCGGCCTGGCGGGTCGGCGTCGCGGGCGTCGCCGATTGCACCCAGCTGACGTCGGCGAAGTTGTTCCAGTCGATGCCCGCATTGATACCTGTTCCCGCGTCGTCGAGGAGATTGCCATCATCATCCTCGAAGCCGGAGTTCACCCCGACCATGCCGGCCGAAGCAAAGCTCACGACCAGCAACATACAGGCCGTGACTGCGATTCCGAGCACCATCCATCGTCTCTTCGATCGAGGTGCTTCCTTTCGTAGTGTCATCTGGAGTCTCCTTAGTGTGGGAGGCACAAGCCTTTGAACCTCCCGGGGAACCTCAGGCTCTCGCCGTGTCGGCCGGCGTTCATCCGTCGCTCTGGTCGGGTGTCCTCCTCTTTGCGCTTGAGCACGTGTCTCGCACCCAGTGCTCGCCCCCAAGGCGCGCACGGCCTCACCTCACCCTCGAGGGGCTGATGGGAGCCTGGTCCCGCGCAGCCCACAGAAGAAGAGATGAGGGCGACGCGGATAGAGAACGCAGCGTCTGGGCAGACGGCGTTGCGGCCAACTACGCGGGGCTCGGGCACATATGCGGTTGGCCGGAAGCGAGGGCAGCTCGGATCCCCCGGTGGGCAGAACCTAGTACTTGAGTACTAGATGCGTCTGTCGCGTTGGCGACATCCCTTGCACTCGCATCGGGTCCGTCCGTACCGCGTCGGCGCCGAGGCGATTGAAGGTGTTGCCCCCATGCACCGTGTCGCCGGGGTGGCGGAACTGGGTGGTCGCTACAATCCCGCGATGTCCCCGGCAAGCCCTGAAGCGGACTCGCTGCGCGTTGGATACGTGCTCAGTCGCTTTCCCAAGCTGACCGAAACCTTCATCCTGTACGAGATCCTTGAGCTCCAACGGCAGGGCGTTGATGTGCGGATCCACGCGATGGTCCGCGAGCGCGAGGACGCGATCCACCCGGAAGCCCAGCGACTACTGCCAGGCGTTGAGTATCCGAAGCCAGGCGGGCTTCTGCGATCCCAAGTCGAGTGGCTGGCCAGGCGACCCATCCAATACCTGAGCCTATGGGCCAGCGCCATCCTCGACAACCTACGTTCTCCACGCTTTCTGTTCCGCGCGCTGGCGACCGTGCCAATCGGCGCCTACTTTGCGAGCCGCATGGCCAGGACAAAGGTCGGTCACGTTCACGCCCACTGGGCCACGCACTCGGCGCTGGCCGGGCTCGTCGCCGCCCGGCTCCTGGAGGTTCCGTTCAGCTTCACGGCCCACGCACATGACATCTACGTCAACCGCAGCATGCTCCGCCGAAAAATCGCTTCAGCGACCTTTGTCGTGACAATCTCTCAGTACAACCGCCGGCTGCTCGAGGACCTGTATCCAGACCTGTCTGCCAGGGTGGTCGTTGTGCACTGTGGCGTGGACCTGGATGAGTTACGACCCCGAATCGCGGATGACCGGCGGCAGGGCGACCGCTTCAACATCGTCTGTGTGGCGAGCCTCCAGGAGCAGAAAGGCCACCGCGTGCTCATCGACGCGTTTTCCCAGTTGCGCGACTGGGGAGTCCGTGCGGATCTGGCGCTGATCGGAGACGGGCCTGAGGCTTCGGCGCTGCGCCGCCAGGTGACACAGCTGGGCCTTGATCAGCTCGTAAGATTCGCCGGCCCTCTGACGCGCCCGCAGGTCCTGGACGAACTGAGACGCGCCGACCTGATGGTCATGGCCAGCATTCCCATCGACAG
>DASUFV010000040.1:0-5808 GCA_036274415.1 Actinomycetes bacterium | reverse complement strand
CCGGACCGAGTGGTGGTCGCTGGGCGGGAGCATCCGGGGAACCGGCATACCTGGTCGCGCTGGCGAATCGCACGGTCAAGTGCTCGGGATGGCCGATACTGTCGCTCGGTGACGTCCACGAGGTAACCGTTCGTCGGCTCGGTGAGCAGCCGTCGAATCGTGGCGCTGTCGATCCACTCCGACAGCTGCGAGGACGGAACAGCTCCGATGCCCGATACCATCGCCGGCGCCTGAGAGTCTCCTTCAAGGACGTCGAGCGGCACTGTGACGTTGAGGTTCACGTGTGGTGGTTCGGCGCGACCGATGACGAGGTCGACGAAGGCGTCGGTGCGGCGTTGGTCCATGGTGCGGACGTCGGTGTGGTCGAAGGTGTGGGCGATGGCGTTGGCGGTGTCGTAGATCTGTCGGGCTTGGATGCTGGGTAGTAGCGCCATGAACTCCGACAGTCCGTTGCCGAGCGGGGTGACAGTAATTCTGCGGTCGGCCAGGGCCCGGCGGTGTTGGGCCTCTGCGGCGTCCGGATCTGCTGCGATGACCCGTCGCCCGAGCCAGCGCCGCAGCTCTGGTGGGGTGTGGGTGGTGGCGTAGGCGACCGCGGCGTCGATCAGCGTGTCTTTCGCGACCGGGGAGGCGTCGACCAGTCCGGTGCAGAGGGTGTGGACCTTGCGGCTGTCGATGTGGCCGGAGTGCCAGGCGGCCATCAGTGCGGGGTGCTGGGTGGCGTGCAGGGCGTCGGCGAAGCGTTGCGAGGCGACGGGCTTGGTGCAGGTGAGCGTGATGGCGAGTTCGTCGGCGATGAACTCGTACTCGGCGGTGCCAGCGCGTGCGGCGATCTCGGTCATTACTTCGGCTTGCGCAGCGTGCGCGGTGTTGACCACCCGCTCCAGCTCGACGAGTCGGTCGCGGAGCGCGTCATCGGTGATCTGGTCGACCGCAGGCATCGACTCGATCAGCGCACGGAACTGCTGATCGATCGACGTTGGTGCGGTGCTTTCGGCCATGACCGCACCCTGCCACCCACCACCGACAAGTCATCCCGCATGAAGGCCGAGCATGTGGACGAGGACGTGAGTCATCCCGTCACTTCTTCAGTCGACGAGCTTCTTCCTCAACTGAGCAACCGCCAGCAGCCATGTCAACACCGCAAACACGATCAGCACTCCGAAGTGGTAGAGGTCGTTCGGCATCTGCCAGCCGAACGACGCCGCGCGTACCAACTCCACGCAGTGGTAGAGCGGATTGAACTGAGCGGCGACCTGCAAGCCCTGAGGCAGATTGCTGATCGGGAAGAACGTTCCAGCCACCAAGAACAGCGGCGTCAACACGATGGACGTGATGTATGACGTCTGCTCGATGTTCTTGATGATGGCTGAGACCCACATTCCGAAGAAGGCAAAGCCGAGACCGGTCAAGAAACCTATGAACGGGACGAGCAGCATCCCCCATGTTGGCGCGAGGCCGAAGAAGAACGTCACGACCAACGGGAACGACCCATACACGCCTGCCTTGGTGGCTATCCACGTGCCCTCGGCGAGGGTCAGCTCGTCCACGCTGACCGGTGCGGCAAGCAGCGCGTCGTAGGTCTTCTGGAAGACGCGCTGCACGTACGTGTTGAACATTCCGGGGAACGCGGACGCGAAGAGCACCGCTGTCGCGACCGACCCGGTACCGACGAACTCGACGTAACTGATGTTGTCGACCGTCGCCACGAGCGTTCCGACGCCGAGCCCGAACGCAAGCAGATAGATGATCGGTTGGACGACTGATCCGGTGGTCGAGCTCATCCAATAGCGCTTGAAGAGGGTGATCTGGCGATTCCAGACGCCCTCGAAGGTTGCCCATTCGTAGCGCCGGGTGGGTCGGACGCCGGTTGGCATCGAGATGGTGGTCAATGGAGCACCTCGCCTGTGAGTAGGACGAAGACGTCTTCGAGGTTGGCCTGGCGGTGGACGCCGTCGCCGAAGCTGTCGAGCAGGCGGTCCTCGGCGTCCTCCGACCGCAACACGGTGATGGACGGGCCGGTGCGCCGCGTTGCGAGCCCGGCCTCCTTGGCGGTTCGTTCGAGCTCGGCCAGCCGGGCCGGCGCGCCGTAGAACTCCGTCGCGCGCGAGCCGACGTGCTCTTTGCGCAGGGCGTGGGGCGTCCCGCGCGCGACGATCTTGCCGTGGGAGACAACGGCGACGTCGTCCGCCAGACGTTCGGCCTCTTCGATGTAATGCGTCGACATCAAGATCGTGGTTCCTTCGGAGCGCAGCGCGTCGATCAAGGACCAAAGCTCTTGCCGTACCTGTGGGTCGAGCCCCACCGTCGGCTCATCGAGCAACACGAGCTCGGGTCGGTGCACCAGCCCACGTGCAATCAGCAGCCTTCGCTTCATGCCGCCGGAAAGCTCGGACACTTTCGACGACCGGCGGTCACCGAGCTGCGCGATCTCAAGAGCGCGATCGACGGCGGCGGGGCGCTCACGCCGCGGTATCCGGTACAGCGCGGCGAACATCGACAGGTTCTGCTCGGCGGTGAGCTCGATGTCGAGGTTGTCGGTTTGAGGGACGACACCCATCCGCGAGCGAGCCTGTTTCGACTCAGCAGGGATCTCGTGGTCAAGGACGGTGATGCGTCCGGACGTCGCGCGTGCCTGCCCGGTCAACATGCGCATGGTGGTCGACTTGCCTGCCCCGTTGGGCCCGAGCAATCCGAGCACGATCCCCCGGGGGACGGTCAACGAGAGGTCGTCGACCGCTGTGATCGGTCCGAACCTTTTGACGACGTGGTCCAGAACGATCGCAGGGGTGCTATTCAGAACTGCACCGCCGCGTACTTACGCAGCTTCCCCAACCGGTGGTAGCTCTCCATGAATCGGATGGTTCCACTCTTGCTGCGCATCACCAGGGTTTGCGTGGTCGCACCTGCAGAGTGAAAGCGGACGCCGTGCAGCAGCTCACCGTCGGTTACTCCGGTGGCGGCGAAGAAGCAGTTGTCGCTGCTGACGAGCTCATCAGTCGCCAACACCGCTGACAGGTCGTGGCCGGCGTCCAGCGCCTTCTGTCGTTCGTCGTCGTCCTTGGGCCACAACCGACCCTGGATGACACCGCCCAAGCACTTGATCGCGACCGCCGAGATGATGCCCTCGGGAGTGCCGCCGATACCGAGCAGCAGGTCGACACCCGTGTCGGGGCGGCACGCCATGATGGCGCCGGCGACATCGCCGTCGGAGATGAACTTGATCCGCGCTCCCGTGTCGCGGATTTCCTGCACCAAAGACTCGTGACGCGGTCGGTCGAGGATGCAGACCGTGACGTCTTGTGTCTCGACGCCTTTGGCCCGTGCAACGCGCCGGATGTTCTCCTTGGCTGGCAATCGGATATCGACAACCTCTGCTGCCTCCGCGCCCGCCGCGAGCTTCTCCATATAGAAGACAGCGGACGGATCGAACATCGTGCCTCGCTCGGCGATCGCGATGACCGAGAGCGCGTTGTTCATGCCCTTGGCGGTCAGCGTCGTGCCGTCGATCGGGTCAACCGCGACGTCGACCTCCGGTCCCGTGCCGTCACCCACCTTCTCGCCGTTGAACAGCATCGGGGCGTGGTCCTTCTCGCCTTCGCCGATGACCACGGTGCCGTCCATGCTCACGGTGTTGATCAGTGCCCGCATCGCACTGACGGCCGCACCGTCGGCACCGTTCTTGTCACCGCGCCCAACCCAGCGGGACGCCGCAACCGCTGCGGCCTCGGTGACTCGGCCGAGCTCCAGGCCAAGATTGCGGTCGGGAACCTCCGCTGAACTGGTGTGCTCGCTCACGCGCTTCCCCTCGGTCGACTGGGCCCGACTGGCGGGCCCGACTCGGTGCTTTGCTCGATCGTAACCGGCACCGCGAGAGTCAGAGCGGGCTGATCGTGAGGTCGGTCGCCTTCACGGCGGCGAAGAGAGAGGTGCCGCGCCGGACGTCCAACTGGCTCACCGCTTGGCGGGTGATCTCTGCAACGGCACGGCGTGGGCCAGGTCCGCTGCGTTCGGGGTCAGCGACCAGCGTGACCCGGACGCGGTCACCAAGAATGCTGACGTCGTCGACCACGGCCGCCCACAGGTTGCGGGCGCTGCCACTCGGCGGCTCCGTGTAGAGAGTGATCGACGTCGGAGAGGCGGTGACGAAGATGTGTGATCCGACCGCGGGAAGCTCGACCGCCTGCAACCAGCCGCCTGCGTCCAGGGCGACCTCGCCGTCCCGCGCCACGACGCCCGTCCATCCGTTGAGGTTGAGGAGGTGCGCCAGCCAGTGGGAAGCGGGCCGTGCGATCAGCGTCTCTGTCGAGGCGTCCTGGACGACGCGACCTTCATCGAGCACGAGCACCCGGCGAGCGAGGGTGAGCACTTCGGAAGCTTCGTGGGTCACCAGCAGCGTGACACCGTCGAAGTCGTCGAGATGACGGTGCAACACCGCTCGCACGTCGGTACGGCTGGCCGCGTCCAATGCCGCAGTTGGCTCGTCGAGGAGGATGACCTTGGGCTCGACAACGAGTGCGCGCGCGACCGCGACACGTTGCGCCTGGCCACCCGAGAGCGTCAGAGGGCGTCGGTCGGCAAGATGCGCGATCTCGAGGCGGTCGAGCTGTTCGTCAGCTCGGGCGCGCGCAGTCGAACGCGGCACACGCCTGGCCCTCAGCCCGTACGCCACGTTGTCGCGCACGGTCAGGTGCGGGAACAGCGCGCCGCGCTGCGGCACATAGGCGACCCTGCGCACCGCAGGAGCACTGTCGGTGACGTCGTGCCCGTCGATGGCGATTCTCCCGTCCACCGCCTCGAGCCCTGCGATGGTGCGCAACAGTGTGGACTTCCCGGCTCCGTTCGGGCCGACGACTCCGATGACTCCCGCCTCGCGGACGGAAAGGTCGATCTCGAGGCGCGTCCGCGAGTCTCCGTGGATCCGTCCGTGCACGCTGAGTCGGTCGCGCTGTGCAGTCGTGGATGGCGGGGTCATGACGCCTGCCGGGACAAGAGCGGACTGAGCCACGCCGAACGCAACGCGACGATCACCGATGCGCTGATCGCCAGAAGCAGCAGGCTGAGAGTGAGCGCGGCGTCCGGATCGGTCGGCAGCACCTCGTAGACGGCGAGGGGCATCGTCTGCGTCACTCCCGCGATGCTGCCGGCGAACGTGATCGTGGCTCCGAACTCGCCAAGCGAGCGAGCCCAAGCAAGCGTGGCGCCCGACACCAGAGCCGGACGCACGAGCGGCAGTGTGACGGTGCGGAAGATGTGCCACGACGAGCCCCCGAGGGTTGCAGCCACGTCCTCGAGCTCGGCGTCCACGCTGACGAACGCCGCTTCGACGCTGAGCACCAGGAACGGTAGAGAGACAAAGGTGGCGGCGACGATGGTCGCCGCTGTGGTGAACGGGACGGTCACTCCGAACACCTCCAACGTGTCGCCCAGGACACCGCGGGGACCGAATGCGAGCAGCAGCGCCACACCACCGACCACGGGCGGCAAGACCATCGGCACGAGGACGAGTCCGCGAACGAGCGAACGACCGGGAAACGGCACCTGTGCAAGGACCCACGCCAGCGGGACGCCGAGCACGATGCAGGCGATCAATGCTCCGCACGATGCGATGAGTGAGACCCGCAGCGCTTCGACGACGTTGTCATCGGTGAGCGTTTCAGCGAGCTGGCCCCAGGGGGCGCGCCAGAGCAAGCCGGCGAGCGGTAGCACGAGAAATGCTCCCGCGACCAGTGCGAGCGCGACGAGGATCGCGGGTGCCCGCCGCTTACGGCGACTCGAACCCATGACTCTGCAGAATCGTCTGTGCCT
>DASUFV010000039.1:0-3000 GCA_036274415.1 Actinomycetes bacterium | reverse complement strand
GGGAGTGTAGCAGCGAACGCCTAGCTCATCGGATAGGTAAGTCCAGACCCCGCCTCGTTGACTTCGCGTCAGCGGCGCCGAACGATGCGAGTGCGGCGTGGGGGCGCCGCTCTGCGGACACGAAAAGGGGGAGTTCGGGATGGGCTCAGGTCGAAACGCCGCCTCTCATGGTCGGCATCTGCTTCGCGTTACGTGCGCTCTCGTGGCGATCTTCGCTGTCGGGCTAGTTACGGCCGGCGTCGTCTCCGGCGCAGGGCCACTGGCGGTTCTCTCGACCGACGACCCGCCGGCGACCACGGAGACGACAACGACGACCGAGGCGTCGACGGAATCTGGCACAACCGAGACGACGTCGACCGTCACGACGACAACCGAGACGACGTCGACGGAGTCGACCGAGACCACGACTGAAGGTACGACGACCGAGAGCACGCCCGTCCCCGCCGGGCCACCGACGATCGCGAGCGACAAGGACGACTATCTCGCGGGATCAACAGTGACGCTCTCAGGGAAGAACTGGGCACCCGGCGAAGCCATCCACATCTTCGTGAACGATGACGCTGGCCAGTCTTGGAACTACGCCACCGACGTGTCTGCTGACGGGGACGGTGACTTCACGCTCTCGTTCCAGCTGCCGAACTGGTTCGTCGCGCTGTATCGAGTCACGGCCACGGGCGCGTCAGGCGCGACTGCAAGCACGACCTTCACAGACCTCGCGCTCAGTCTCTATGCGAACACGACAGACCGAAACGCTACGTCGCCGGCTGGCCCCAGTGATCTCGTCTTCAAGCAGGGCGATACGGTCTACGCGAAGCTGAACGCACTGAATCAGAATCGGTACTACCGCATCCAGGTTCTCGACAACACATCTGCCCAGGTCGCACTAAGTTCCTGCGTTCAGGGCACCACGGATCCTCAGACCCTCGACTACACAGTCGCACCGAATGCGGCAATAGCGACCTGGCACGTGCGGGCCTTGCGCTGGAACTCGTCGGGGTGCGGCGGGAGTCCTGACGCGACCGATGCGACGGTGGACTTCTTCGTCGTG
The DNA here is from genome assembly GCA_036274415.1 of Actinomycetes bacterium. Taxonomy (GTDB): domain Bacteria; phylum Actinomycetota; class Actinomycetes; order JAHEKZ01; family JAHEKZ01; genus JAHEKZ01. The sequence goes on along the minus strand of DASUFV010000039.1, from coordinate 1,952 downwards.
ACATTCAAGACGTTCAGCGACGCCTCATGCACCGTCGCAGCGACGTCATTCTCCGCTGCGGGCACGGTCTACCTCAAGGGAACAGGGTGGCCGTTCAATCGAAACAACATCACTGTGGTGTGGACCCGCCCGAATGCGACAACAGTGTCGCACCCGACAGGAAACGACCGTCCGGATACTTCCGGTTCGGGCACGTGGAACGCCTGCGTCGGGTTCGGCCCCGCGCAGAATGGATCGTCCCTCGCGAACGGCAACTGGACGGTGAAGGCCACATCCGCGAACGACGAGTTCACGAGCGCCGCGTTTGTCGTCGCTGCCACCGATACGACGCCGCCTTCGATCAACTGCTCCGTTCCGAACCAAACGGTCTGGCATGCAGATGACGTCACTGTGGCATGTACTACGACCGATAGCGGCTCCGGATTGGCGAACCCCGGTACTGATGCGAGCTTCTCGCTTTCGACCGCTGTGGCGACCGGCAGCGAGACCATGAACGCCCAAACGAACTCGCGTCAGGTCTGCGACAGCGCCTCTCCGCAGAACTGCGCAACAGCTGGACCGTACACGTTCAAGGTCGACAAGAAGACGCCGTCCTACTCGTGCGGAAGCGCTGACAGCGCCTGGCACGCGGCGAACGTCTCGTTCGCCTGTACAGCCAATGACGGCGGGTCGGGTCTCGCAGACTCGGCGGACTCGAGCTTCAACCTCGTGACCAACGTCCCTGCCAATACCGAGGATGCGAGTGCCTCGACCGGAAGCAAGGTCCTAGAGGACGCGGTCGGCAATCAGGCGACCGCCGGCCCCATCGCCGGCAACCAGGTCGATCGCAAGGCTCCGCAGCTCTCCAGCTGCGACACCGCTGACGCGATCTGGCACGCAGGCAACGTCACTCTCCAGTGCCACTACACGGACGGAGGCTCGGGACCGGCGACGCAGGATGTCGACCTGAGCACAAGCGTGGCACCAGGCGTAGAAACCAACAATGCCGCCGCCTCGGCAGGTGGAGCTGAGGCGTGCGATGAGGTGGCTAACTGCGCGGCTTCTCCGGCCGACATCACCGGCAACCAGGTCGATCGCAAGGCTCCGACGATCACGTGCGCGTCGCCGGCTCCCGTCTTCTACCTCAACCAGAGCCCGGCGAATGTCACTGGCGGAGCCGTCGACGGTGGGTCCGGTCCGCCAACTCAGGCGCTCTCGGAGGCCGCGGACACGTCCTCCGTACTAGGGAACCCGAAATCAGTGACTTTCAATGCGAGTGACGCTGTTGGGAATGCGGGCGCCAAACAATGCGCATACAGCGTGGTCTTCAACTTCCATGGATTCTTCAGCCCGGTCGATATCGGCCTCTACAACGTCGTCAACTCAGGCCAGGCGATTCCGGTGAAGTTCGACCTGAGCGGGAATCAGGGCCTGAACATCTTCCTGGCCGGCTACCCGCAGTCCACGAAGGTGGCCTGTAACACGGGCACGGGTATGGATGACATCGAAGAAACCGTGACCGCCGGGAACAGCAGCCTCACGTACAACAACGGAACGCCATATGGGCAGTACCACTACGTCTGGAAGACGGACAAAGCATGGGCCAGCACGTGCCGGCGCCTCGACCTGAAGTTCATCGACGGCACGACCCGTTCCGCCGTCTTCCAGTTCAAGAAATAGGGGCACGCCGAAGCGATACGAGGGGCGCCGCGAGGCGCCCCTCCGTCGCTCAGGCAGCCGGATCCAAAACAATGGCCGGTGGACGGCGAGGGGCGAGCAGGATGGCCAACGCAGGGACGACAACCGCCACCGTCGCACCGACCGCGACGGCAGCGACTCCCCACTCCGTGTACGCCGCGCCGCCGAGCAGAGCCAGCGCGGCGGCGAGCAGCCCTGCCGCGAGGTCGCTGAAGCCGACGAGCCTCCCCCGCTCCACAGGCGTCGCGTACGTCACGAGCTCCGCCGTCGCGGCG
>DASUFV010000038.1:0-9479 GCA_036274415.1 Actinomycetes bacterium | reverse complement strand
AACTTGAGCAGCGACGGGCAAGTCAGTTGAACTGACGATCGAGAGTCTGCCGCTTGAGGGATTCCACGCGACGACGCGAAAGCCAGACTTGCCCTTCCCAATCACTGCCACACGCAGGAGTACGCACCCCTCATCGTCGAGTGCCAAGGTGCTCAGACCCCAGTTGCTGTAGTTGCCTTGGAAGTCGAGCAGTGGCAAAGACGTTTGCGGGGTGAGCGTCTTTCGGTCAGCGACGATGAGAGCGAAGGGTCGTTTGTCGTAGCTGGTTCCAACGACCCTGTTCCCTCCGGCGCGGATGGACGAGAGACGCCCGGTGAGTCTCATACTCACTTCGCGCGGTGTCGCGGCACGATAGTCGGTCAGCACGTTTGGTTCAGCCCATTGGGCGCTGACAAGCACGTTGCCCGATGGGTCGACAGTCTGCGACAAGCCGAAGCGATACGGCTGCTTTTGAACTGTGCCTCGGTCCACCGCTACGACGTAAGCCGAGCGCCCACCGCCGATCAGTAGTTTCCTCTCATTGAGAAAGAACCATGAGTTGCCCTCCGAGGGCGGTTTCGGCGAGGACAAAGTCTGAGCGCTGCCCGTCCTCACGTCATGAATGGTCAACCAGTACTCCTGGTCGCTGTAGTACGAGACCGCGAACCGAGTCCCTCTGGGACTCAACTGGATGCGGTGGTTCCTGCCGTCCAGCGGAACCCTGCGCCAAGCCCCTTCCGGCGAGCGCAGTTGAGCAACGCCAGCGCGCTCTACAGCGAGCACCGCAGAACCGGTCGGTTGATCGGCCAGGAGTGGCGACGATTCAGGTGGCTCAATTGTCGAGGGCAGAGCTGTCGCAATCTCGTCTGATGCCGCGGGCAGTTGGTCGACATCGCGGGGATCCCAGCGCGGCCAGACCTTCTCGTTCGCCTGTACCGTCCTGCCGTTGCCGTTCGCCGTCGTCGAATCCTCACTGGTCTCGACCTGATGCGGTCGTGCGTGGTCGGCGGCGTCCTCGCTGTTCTCCGCACTTGCGCAGGCCGTGAGCACCATGGCCGAACACAGGAGGAGCGCGGTCAAGTTCGACGCAACCCGTGACGTGCTCATCAGGCTCCTGACGTCAGGGTGCAGCCCGGCGGTGGACGCGGCTCACCCTAGATGAGCGAGCGACTCGCCTCCCGCAAGAGGCGGATGTTGGTGGAGGTGGCGGGAATCGAACCCGCGTCCTTCGTCGTCCGTACAGGGCTTCTCCGGGTGCAGCCTGCTGTGCTTTTCTCAGCCCCGGCAGTCACGCAGGCAAGCTGCCGACGGGCTCAGTCACTGTTTGATGTTCCCGCAGGTCCCGTGACCGGACCATTGGGTTGAGCTTCCTTGTCGACGCCAGACACCGGACCGGAAGCACTTCCGGGCTGACGGATCTTCAACTTCGCTTAGGCAGCGAGAGCGAGATCAGTGCGCTTTGTATCGGCACTTGTTGGTTTCCAAGGAATGGTTAACGAGATCGTCCTTGGCATCCTCGACCCGCTTCCCCTGGACGGTACGTCCAAAGTCGAAACCTTTCACCCCCATGGGTGTTCCCTCTTCAGTTGTCTCTCCATGGTACGCGTCGCCCAACGGCCGCGTCACATCAGAATTGCGTGACCTCGGCCAGGCGCCGCTGCAGGAATCGTCGCTCGACATCGTTGCCGACCATGAGCAGCGCCTGCCGATATTCCTCGGCTGCCTCGGCGTCACGCCCAAGTTGTCGAAGCAGGTCCGCGCGGGCCGCAGGCACGTAGTGGTATCCGCGGAGGGCTGGCGAGGACGCCGCATCGTCCAGCGCCTCCAGCCCCGCCGCCGGGCCATCCGCCATCGCGATCGCCGCTGCCCGGTTCAGGGCGACGACCGGCGTCGGCCAGACGACCAGGAGTTGGTCGTAGAGGCTCACGATCGCGGGCCAGTCGGTCATGGACGCCGAGGGGGCGGACGCGTGGACACCGGCTATCGCCGCCTGCAGGGCAAACCTCCCGGCCGCGCGATCTTGGGCCATGGCGCCACGTTCCAGTGCGAGGCCCTCGGTGATGGCGTCCTGATCCCAGAGCGACCGGTCCTGCTCGGCCAGCAGCACCAACTCACCCTCGGCGTCCACCCGTGACGCCCGCCGTGCGTCCGTGAGCAACATGAGCGCGAGCAATCCCTGGGCTTCCGGATGCCCCGGCATCAGGGCGGTGAGCTGTCGCCCCAACTCAATCGCGCGCACCACGACCTCGCGGTCGACGAGCTCGTTGCCACTCGCGGCCGTATGTCCAGCAGTGAAGAAGAGGTGAATGACCGTGAGGACCGCGTCCAGGCGTTCCTCGAGGTCCTCTGGCTGCGGCATGACGAACGGGATGCGTGCGACCTGGATCTTCTTCTTTCCTCGAGTGATGCGAGCCGCCATCGTCGACTCGCTGACCAGAAACGTCTGCGCGATGTTGGCGGTCGGGAGCCCACATACCAACCGCAGGGTCAGCGCCACCTGTGTCTCCGGCGATAGCGCAGGGTGACAGCACGTGAAGACCAAACGGAGTCGGTCGTCAGGGATCACGGACACCTCGTCCCCCTCGTCTTCGGGGTCGACAACCTCGGGCTCGATGAGAAGTGGCAGCTTCGAGCGCGCGGTCGAAGCGCGCCGAAGGTGATCGAGCGCCTTGCGCTTAGCAACAGTCGTCAACCACGCACCGGTATTGGCAGGGACGCCGTCGGCATCCCACGCTGCCAGCGCCGAGACGAATGCCTCTTGGACGCACTCCTCGGCGATATCGAGATCACCGGCGACACGCACCGTCGTCGCGAGCACTTGGGCCCACTCGCGACGGTACGCGTCGTCGATGGCCTCTCGAGTTGCGGCGGTTGGCTGAGTCACCCGGCCGATGTGTCGATCACGGGACGCACTTCGACGCCGCCAGCGCGCACTGGCAGCACCCGCGCGAAGCCGATCGCCGCGTCCAGGTCTTCGCTCTCGATCAGGTAGAACCCGCCGAGCGTTTCCTTGGTCTCGGCGAACGGACCGTCGGTAACCGTCGTGGAGGGCGTGTCCTGCCCGCGCACCGTGGTCGCGGTCGTGGCGGGCGCCAAGGCCTCACCGGCGAGGATCTTGCCGCCGCCAGCGGTCACCTTGCCGGCGAACTCCTGGTGCGCCTGCATCATCGCGTTCCAGTCGTCAGGCGTCATGTCTGCCTCGAGCGCCGGGTCGCTGTAGATCAGGAAGAGGTACTGCGCCATGTGAACTCCTCAGTCGAAGGGACCTTTCACCCTCCCGACGCACGAGTCTGCCCCGAATCGACAACTCGCGACGAAGAAATGTTGCAGACCCTTCGCGGGCGCGGACGCCGGAAGGCTGATTCTGATGTCGTCTCGCCCTCACGACGGGCCATTGACGCGTCCTGACCGGGAGAGCAACGTGCAAGCCGTCCCAGCGAAGGGAGAATCCCGATGACAAACAGCCGACAGACGGTCTTCAGGGTCGGGGCAGTAATCGTGTGCGTCGCCGCGCTGATCGGCGGGGTAACCGCAGCCAGCGCCCGTCCGTCGCATCAAGCCGCACGCGGTGGAAGCGACGTCCAGGTCTTCACAGTCGTGGAGCGCGCGACTACGGACGTGGTCGTCTACGTCAACAAGAAGGCGCAGGACGACGTGATCGGCAACACGCTCGGCTTCGGCAACAAGCTCTACAACGCCAAGAACACCAAGAAGATCGGACGCGACCAAGGCTTCTGCTACCGCACGAACCCGGGCAAGTTCTGGGAGTGCACGTGGACGAACATCCTCAAGGATGGTCGCATCGTGGTTCAGGGCGTCTTCCCCGACAGCCTCAACGACTCGAAGCTGGCGATCACCGGCGGTACTGGGGCCTACAAGGACGCCGAGGGCTTCATGATCCTGCACTCCCGCAACGCTGCAGGAACCGCGTTCAACTTCGAGTTCCACGTTCGCTGACCGAAGGGCGCTGAGGTTCCTAGGCCTTTCGGGTAGGTCATCTGGGTAGGCGGAGTGTCGGCACGACCGACGTGCCACGCTGGTGGCGTGCCGAACCTCGACCGCCGCACCACCCTGAAGATCGGTGCTGTCGCCGGCCTCTCACTCGGGCTCGGGTTCTGGAAGGACGCGCTCGCGTCGCCAGCCGTGGTCGGCGCGGGTCCTTATGGCCCGCTGGGCGACCCGGACGCGCTGGGCTTGCGGCTGCCCGCTGGATTCTCCTCACGCCTCCTCGGCGTAACGGGCCAGGAGGTACCAGGCACGTCGTTCGAGTGGATCGGCGCACCGGACGGCGCGGCTACCTTCGCCACGGGTGAGGGAGGGTGGATCTACAGCGCCAACAGCGAGCTCGGAAGCGGAACCGGCGGCGTGGCGTCCATCGCGTTCTCGGCGGCAGGGGCGATCACGGACGCCTACCGCATCCTGGGTGGGACGACGCGCAACTGCTCGGGCGGAGCCACTCCCTGGGGCACTTGGCTGTCGGGCGAGGAGATCGCGAGCGGGCACGTCTGGGAGTGTGATCCGGCGGGGGTCGGCGCAGGCGTCGAGCGCCCCGCACTCGGCACGTTCTCGCACGAAGCCGCCGTCGTCGACTCTCGGACGGGTTTCGTCTACCTGACGGAGGACGATCCAGCGGGACGCCTGTACCGCTTCAAGCCGACTGTCGCGGGTGACCTGTCAGCTGGCACGTTGCAGGCAGCCAAAGTGCGCCCTGACAACACTGTGCGCTGGGTGACGGTGAGCGCAGACGAGCCCGCCCGCGACGCTCGAACTACTGCGTTCAACCGCACCGAGGGTGCCTGGTTCTCCGGCAAGTTCGTCTACTTCTGCACCACCGGCGACAACAAAGTGTGGGCGCTCAACGCGCGTACGAGAGCGCTCGAGGTGATCTACGACGCGGCGGTACTTGGCAACAACGCACCTCTGAAGAAGCCGGACGGGATCACTGTTCACGCCCCATCCCGAGACCTCTTCGTCGCGGAGGGAGGTGACGACCTGCAGGTGATGTGGATCGGTCGGCATCGCAAGCAGCGGACCGTCGCCCCGTTCGCCCAACTCGTGGGTCACACCGGCTCAGAGGTGACCGGGTTGGCGTTCACGCCGGATGGCACGCGGCTGATCGGCAGCTCTCAACGCGGGACCGACGGCAACGGTGTCACCTTCGAGATCACAGGGCCGTTCCGGTCGAAGTGAGGTCAACGGTCACCAGCCGCCGCCTCCTCCGCCGCCGAAGCCACCGCCGCTGAAGCCACCGCCCCCGCCGCCGAAACCGCTCTTGGAGCTCGCCGCAGCGGCGGAGATCGAGCCGGACGTCGTCACCGAGAACGAGTTCACCGACTCGCCGAAGCTGGCGTAAGTCCACGGGTGCGGGCTGGTGTACCAGTGCACAGCCGGCGCAGCGGCTGCCGCTCCCCCGCCGGCTGCCGCCAACGACGCAAACACCTTGGCCCAGCGGTCCGCCTCACCGAAGACGATCGCGTACGGCAGGTACTTGGAGAAGATGTCCTCGCCTTCCTCGAACCGGATCTGTCCGGCCTCTGCTGTGGCGAGATATCTGCGGAAGCCGAGCGTGCGCGCCAGTACTGCACTGCCGGCACCGGTGCGTGCCGGCATCGCTCGGGACGCTATGACCAGCGCAATCGCCGCAACGATGAGTGCGATGCCCACGATGCCGAAATGCGTGTAGCGCGCGAGCAGGTAGGTGACGCCACCTGCGAGAACGACGAGGAGCACCGAGAACAGCCCCCACGACGTGCGGGTCGAGTCCGGACGCCGTCGATACCACTTGCGGTAGACCAGCTCGTCGTACATCGAGTTCTGCACTTTCGCGAGATCCGCGGCGAACGTGCGCTTGAGCTCCGACAGCTTGACGACATTCCGGCCGTCGAACAGGGCTGCGAACAGCTTCAGCTCGTAGTCGAGAAGATCTGCATCCCCGCCCTTGAGCTGTACGAGCTGCCAGTCGCGACTGCTGAAGAGTCCGGCGTCCGGTATCTCGTCGATCCGGAGATACCCCCGTACGGCCAGGTCGACGATCGTCGCAGTCACGTCCAGCACGTTGGCCTGCTCGTCAATGAGCGTTCCCAGCAGGCCCGGCCTCAGGTCGTCAGGTGGCGACCATTCGACGGGGCCCTCCGGCGAGTCACCGAATGGCCGGACCTCTTCGGCCGCGCTCGTCCCGGCGACAGGGCTAAGCCCCGGAATCTGACCGACGTAGCGGCGGTCACGTCCACGACGAAGAAGGGCCCAGACACCGACCCCACCGAGCGCGAGAGCCGCCACTCCGGCGCCAACGGTAGAACGGTCGATGGTGAATGCTCGCTCTAGCGACCACCGTTGCTCGTACATGGGCTCGGGCACATCCACCGAACCGGGCGGCATCGCCACGACGATCGTCACGCCAATGCCGTTGCCGACCTGACGTTGACTCGCCTCCACTGACGTCTGACGCACCTTCAGCGTCTCGCACCGGAACCTCGCACCGTACGCGCCCATGAAACAGCGAGCGTCCTGCACCTCAGGCGCCCGGATGCTGACGGTCGCCTGCTGAATCGGCACCAGCCATTCGGTCGCGATCGCGTTCCAGTTCAGCTCCTCATGGTTCTCGAACGAGTTCAACGCACCGGTGACCGTGTACGTGATGACGTAGTTCTGCGGGCCAGAGATTGTTTCCTTAGGGTCTCCGATGCGGATCACCAGCGCTTGGCCCTCTTGGTTGATGTCGAGGTCGGTGGGCGCGCCGCTCGGACTCGTTACTTCGATGTCATCGATGTCAATGACTCGGTCGTAGCTCGTGTCGATCTCAGTGTCTGAACCCTCCGGCGTGAACGTTTCAGTGACCGGGTAGCGGTTGGCGATGGTCCGGTAGATGCCGTGGCTGGAGTCGGTGAACGTGTAGTCGATCCGCTCGGTGATGTCGAGCGTGCCGTCTTGGTTCACGACAATGTCGACGTCGTATCGCGGGATGAAGCCGTCACCGGCCGCCGCCGATGCGCTCGAGGCCATCGGGCCCGCGCTGAGCAACGCCGCGCACGCGACCACTCCGGCAACGGCAGCCCAACGTCGGCACGTCCTACGAACGCTGTTCATGTAACCCCTCGCGTCACTCTTCGCGCCCGCGCCGGGCCATTGCCCGTGCGGCGTCCCGCTTCGCCTCCCGCTCAGCAATCGAGTGTCGCTTGTCGTAGGACTTCTTTCCGCGCGCAACGCCGATCTCGATCTTGGCGTATCCGTCTCGGAAGTAGAGGGCCAGCGGAATGATCGTGAGGCCGGTCTCTTGGGTCTTGTTGTTCAGCTTGCGGATCTGCTCCCGATGCAGCAACAGCTTGCGAGTGCGTCGAGGCTCGTGGTTGGTCCACGTGCCCTGCGTGTACTCGGGGATGTGGACGTTGTGGAGCCAGACCTCCCCGTCCTTGACGGCGGCATAACCGTCGACGAGCGATGCCCTGCCCTCGCGAAGCGACTTGACCTCAGTGCCGGTGAGGACCAGACCGGCCTCGAAGGTGTCCTCGATGTGGTAGTCGTGCCGCGCACGCCGGTTCTGGGCGACGAGCGTTCGCCCCTGTTCGCGGGGCACTGCTACCCCCCGTCCGGCAGGGGAAGTGCCGCGGTGAGACCGCGCAGCACCTCGAGAGCACGCTGCTCGGCCACCTCCGGTGCAGCGAGCGGGTCGACCAGGACGTCGGGCTCGACGCCGCGGCCGTCGATCACACGTCCAGCCGGGGTGATGTACCTGCCGATCGTGAACTCGATCGCCGAGCCGTCAGGCAGCACGCTCGGTTCTTGGACCGACCCCTTGCCGTACGTGCGCGCGCCGACGATCACAGCACGACTCCGGTCTTGCAGCGCTGCGGCGACGACTTCAGCGGCACTTGCCGTTCCTCCGTCGACGAGAACGACGACAGGAGTCTGCGTGTCACCCTCGCCGATGGCGTTGAGCGTGCGGTCGGGCTCATCGCGTTGCTCGTACGACACGACGGCACCGCCGTCGAGGAACGCAGACGCAACCTCGACGGCCTCGTCGAGGAAGCCGCCCGGGTTGCCACGGAGGTCGAGAATGACGCCTCCGGAGTGGCCATCGGGATCGGTGGTCATCGCATCGCGGACGTCGCGCCCGACGCCGCGAGTAAAGGTGCGGATGTCGATGCGCAGAACGCCGTCGGCGAGATGCTCCACGGTGACGTCGGACGTCTCGAGCTCGGTTCGGGTGACCGTCACGTCGGACGGGATGCCGTCGCGCAGCAAGGTCAGCGTCACCTCGCTGCCCGTGGGACCCCGCAGCTTCTGGACGACGTCGCCGACCGAGTCGGTGGTCGTTGAGGAGCCGTCGACGGCGAGGATCAAGTCACCAGGGACGATTCCGGCGGTCGCCGCCGGAGACTCGTTCTGAACGCTCGAGACCTCGATGCCGTTGCTGCCGGCCTGGACCCAGAGGCCGACGCCGGAGTAGCGGCCCTCGAGGGCGTCCTCGAACGAGCCGTACTGACTCGGGTCGTAATAGGACGACCAGCGGTCGCCCAGCGCCTTCAGCATGCCCTCGACCGCGGCCCGCTCCAGCTCCGCCCGGTCGACCGGCTGCGCTGCCGACTCCTCGATCCGGTCAGCGGCCGCGTCGATGACGCCATTGGAGGATGAGGAGCTGCCAACCACCCCAGTGACCACGCCCGCCCCGTACGAAGCCGCGGCAACAAGCGCCATGGAGGACACCATGACGACGCGTCGGACAAGGGGGGACATGGCCGCAAGTCTACGGGCCCGGGCACTCTCAGCCCGTCTGATACCCCGCTGACCTGGGGATACGTCCGCGTTCTCGCCGCCCGCGTGCGCGCAGCTTTGACCTCAGGTCGACGGTGAGGTTGAGCATTCGCTGGCGAGCCACCGAGCCAAGCGACGGTTAAGAGTTTTCACAGCCGTAGCCGTCTCCGTCTGGATCCAGCCCGTACGGATCATCTCCCCGAACGCGTACAACTCCATCTGGGAACACTGGTCCATCAGCTGATCTACCTGGACAGTCATAGCCGGGTGCGAAAAGCAGGCACGGCGAGTAGCCGGGCGTGCATCCGTTGTCGCGAACCAAGATCACGACTGCGCCATCCTTGGGTCTCTGCTCGAGCACCTCCCCGTCCTTGCCTTTTGTCACCTCGCGACGCCTGACGTTGGCTTTCAGACCCGCATCTTCAAGAACGCGTTCAGCAGCCCGCTGCTGCATCCCCACGACGTTTGGCATTTGCGCCACGCCATCGCTGGACGAGACTTTGGGATCAGCCACTTCAGGGCCACCTGTGCACGACGTGAGTGCGACTGCCGCGACCACTCCACACACCATTCGCACCGCGCGTCCGGCCATGTAACCCCCAATCCGATCGCGGAGCGTATCCCAAGTTGATCAATGGACGCCGACGATCATGCGAAGGCGTCAGTGATGGATGTGCGCCTCGTGATCGACATGGCCGACGGGTTCAAGCTGGAAGGTGCAGTGCTCCACGTCGAAGTGTTCGCCGAGG